>NZ_JBNRIJ010000024.1:37431-70718 GCF_053557675.1 Pseudomonas sp. XP1
CCATCATTGCCCGGCAAGATCAGGTTCAGGGCGATAGCCACGATGGCGCACAGGGCGATGCCTTTCAGGCCCCAGTCATCCGGGCCGTCACCGCTGCCGATCAGCACGCCGCCTATACCGAACACCAGGGTCACCGACACGATCACCAGGTTGCGTGCTTCGGCCAGGTCGATCTTGTGGCGGATCATGGTATTCATGCCCACCGCCGCGATCGAGCCGAACAGCAGGCACAGGATGCCACCCATCACCGGTACCGGGATGCTTTGCAGCAGGGCGCCGAACTTACCGATGAAGGCCAGGGTGATGGCGAACACCGCCGCCCAGGTCATGATCTTCGGGTTGTAGTTCTTGGTCAGCATCACCGCGCCAGTCACTTCGGCATAGGTGGTGTTGGGCGGGCCGCCGAACAGGCCGGCTGCGGTGGTGGCCAGGCCGTCACCCAGCAGGGTGCGGTGCAGGCCGGGCTTCTTCAGGTAGTCGCGGCCGGTCACGCTGCCGACTGCGATCACCCCGCCGATGTGCTCGATCGCCGGTGCCAGGGCAACCGGGACGATGAACAGGATGGCCTGCCAGTTGAACGCTGGCGCGGTGAAGTTGGGCAGCTCCAGCCACGGTGCGGCGGCGATCCTGGCAGTGTCGACCACGCCAAAGGCGAACGACAGGGCAAAGCCTACCAGCACGCCGGCAATGATCGGCACCAGACGGAAGATGCCCTTGCCGAATACGGCGACGATCAGCGTTGTCAGCAGGGCCGGCATCGAGATCATCATGGCGGTCTTGTAGGGCAGCAGCACGCTGCCGTCACCGGCCTTGCCCATCGCCATGTTGGCGGCGATCGGCGCCATGGCCAGGCCGATGGAGATGATCACCGGGCCGATCACCACCGGTGGCAGCATGCGGTCGATGAAACCGGTGCCTTTGATTTTCACCATCAGGCCCATGAAGGTGTACACGAAACCTGCGGCCATCACGCCGCCCATGGTCTCGGCCAGGCCGAACTGGCCCTTGGCGAGGATGATCGGGGTGATGAAGGCAAAGCTCGAGGCCAGGAACACGGGTACCTGGCGGCCGGTGACCAGCTGGAACAGCAGGGTGCCGATACCGGCGGTGAA
This sequence comes from Pseudomonas sp. XP1, assembly GCF_053557675.1. Lineage (NCBI taxonomy): Bacteria > Pseudomonadati > Pseudomonadota > Gammaproteobacteria > Pseudomonadales > Pseudomonadaceae > Pseudomonas > Pseudomonas sp. XP1. The sequence continues at coordinate 38,544 of NZ_JBNRIJ010000024.1, forward strand.
CAGCGCGACGTTCGGATCAAGGCCAGTGATCAGTGGCATCAGCACCAGTGCGCCGAATGCCACGAAGAGCATCTGCGCGCCTGAAACGACCTGGCGCCAGAGCGGGTCGTTGAAGCCGTCCTGCATGGTCAGGCGTCCTTTTGCTTGGTGCCGAAGATCTTGTCACCTGCATCGCCCAGGCCCGGCACGATGTAGCCGTGTTCGTTCAGGCGCTGGTCGATCGAGGCGGTGTAGATCTGCACATCCGGGTGGGCTTTTTCCACCACTTCGATGCCTTCTGGCGCGGCGACCAGGACCATGGCGCGGATCTCTTTGCAGCCGGCTTTCTTCAGCAGGTCGATGGTGGCGACCATCGAACCGCCGGTGGCCAGCATCGGGTCGATGATCAGGGCCAGGCGCTGGTTGATGTCGGGAGCGAGCTTTTCCAGGTAGGTGTGGGCTTCGAGGGTTTCCTCGTTGCGGGCAACGCCGACGGCGCTGACCTTGGCACCCGGGATCAGGCTGAGCACGCCGTCGAGCATGCCGATGCCGGCACGCAGGATCGGTACCACGGTAATCTTCTTGCCGGCGATTTTTTCAACTTGTACCTTACCGCACCAGCCATCGATCTCGTAGGTTTCGAGCGGCAGGTCCTGGGTGGCTTCGTAGGTCAGGAGCGCGCCGACTTCCTGGGCAAGTTCGCGAAAATTCTTGGTGCTGATATCGGCACGGCGCATCAGGCCGAGCTTGTGGCGGATCAGCGGATGGCGGATCTCACGAGTGGGCATAGGGGGGCTCCGAAAGGCGGGCAAAAAAACCGCGCTAGATTAATCTATTCAGCCTGTGCTGTCGTCTGGTCATTCTGGACGTTAGTCCATAAATGCTTGATCTGTGACGAGCGGATGCGTACCTTTGCCCGCTTTTCCAAAATGCACCCCCCGGAGAGCGCCATGTCCGCCGATCTCGAGCATATCCGTCAAGTCATGCGTGAAGCTGACTGCCTGTACACCGAAGCCGAAGTCGAAGCGGCCATCGCCAAAGTCGGCGAGCAGATCTGCAAGGACCTGCACGACAAGAACCCGGTGGTGTTCTGCGTGATGAACGGCGGCCTGATCTTCTCCGGCAAACTGCTGACCCACCTGCAGTTCCCGCTGGAAGCCAGCTACCTGCACGCCACCCGCTACCGCAACCAGACCAGCGGCGGCGAGCTGTTCTGGAAGGCCAAGCCCGAAGTGTCGTTCATCGACCGTGACGTATTGATCGTCGACGACATTCTCGATGAAGGCCACACTCTCAGCGCCATCATCGAGTTCTGCAAGCATGCCGGTGCGCGCTCGGTGCACACGGCGGTACTGATCGACAAGGACCATGACCGCAAGGCCAGCCCGGATCTCAAGGCCAACTACGTGGGCCTACCCTGTGTCGACCGCTACATTTTCGGTTACGGCATGGACTACAAAGGCTACTGGCGCAACGCCAACGGCATCTTCGCCGTCAAGGGGTTGTGATCATGCGCCAGCCTGCGTTCATCGACCAATCGCTGTTCGCCGGGCTGGCTGCACAGGCTGCCGCCAACCCGCGCGGGCGGCAGCATCACACCTTCCATGAGATGGAGGACCCCTGCCATCGCATGGCGGTCGGGCTGCAACCGAGCACCTATATCCCGCCGCATCGCCACCTGAGCGCCGACAAGGCTGAAACGCTGATTGCGCTCAAGGGGCGCTTCGGCCTGTTGCTCTTCGATGAGCAAGGGGCGGTGACCGACAAGCGAGTGCTGCAGGCGGGCGGCGACTGCCTGGGTGTGGATCTGGCTCCAGGTATTTACCATGGGCTGGTGGTGCTGGAGCCGGACAGCATCCTGTTCGAGTGCAAGGCCGGGCCGTATCGGCCAGTGGGTGAAGGCGAACATGCGCACTGGGCGCCGCGCGAAGGTGAAGAAGGCGTGGCCGAGTACCAGGCCTGGATGCGCGCGCAGTTCGATTGATGTTGCCTGCACCGGCTCCTACAGGGCGATAGGGTCATACGCCCCAGGCACTACATGCTAGAGTGCTCCTTCATTCAAGGAGCCTCACATGCGTGCGTTTCTTCCCCTCCTGCTGGCGGTCAGCCTGCCACTCGCCGCCGCACCGCTGCACAGCCAGTTCCTGCCACCTGACGACCAGTCCCTGCGCCAGGAAGCGCCGACCGGCCAGCAATTGCTGCAAGTGACCGACTACTCGGTGGTAGTGGGTACCCAGCGCCAGTCCGACCAGCAGCCGATCCCGATCACTTCGTCGTTGCAGGTGCGCCTCAAGGGCAAGCCGCTGAGCAAGGGCGCCACCATCGCCCAGGTGCTGCTGACCTTTGACGGTGAAGCGGCCAAGAGCCTGAAGAAACCCGTGTACGACGACAAGACCCGCACCCTGAGCCTGAATTACCCGCTCAGCGACTACCGCGTGATCATGGACCTGCTGCGCAACGAGACGCTGTATGTGCAGTTTCTAACGTACGGTAACGGACACGTCTGGGCCGACCTGCACACCGGTACCGTACGTACGCGTTGAGGCGCCCGGCCTGCGGGGGGTACACTGCCGGCCTTCGAAATTTCGTGATGGTCCAGTTGGAGTCGGCAATGCGTAAAGACAAGAAACAGGTAATCGGTGACGAGATCAGCGACGACTACATCAAGACGTTCCTTCAGTTCGAACCGGCCGATGGCGTGACTTCGCCGTCGCTGCACAAGCTGGTCAAGGCCTACCGCGGCCTGCGCATCGACGATTTCGAGCGTTTTGTCGGCTTCTTCGTCGACGCTGGGCTGGACCTGGATGGCAAGGACGAGCACGGCAAGACCTTTGTCGAGCAGATTGCCGACCAGCGCAATGCGGCGGAGTACATCGAGATCATCGCCAAGGCCCGTGGCTGATTTTTAACCTGTGACGGCCCTTTCGCGGGCACGCCCGCTCCCACAGGGATGGTGCAGAGCCTGAGGGCGACGCCAAAACCTGTGGGAGCGGGCATGCCCGCGAAGAGGCCGGCACAGGTCAATGAGCAACCAGGCACAAAAAAACGCCCCGAGGGGCGTTTTTCGCTACCGGTCGAATCAGGCGTAATGCTTGGCCGCCGGGCTGCTTTCCACCAGGTCCAGCGCCACATCGTTGTCGGCACTGATCTTGTGGTACAGGGCAGCATCGGTCGCCAGAGTCTTCTCGCGAGCCGGGAAGATCTCCTTGAGCTTGGCAGCCCAGGCGCCCTTGGCCTGCTCGGGGAAGCAGCGCTCGATCAGTTCCAGCATGATCGACACGGTTACCGAGGCACCCGGCGATGCGCCGAGCAGTGCAGCCAGGCTGCCGTCCTGCGCCGAGACAAGCTCGGTACCGAACTGCAGCACACCGCCTTTCTTCGGGTCTTTCTTGATGATCTGCACGCGCTGACCAGCCACTTCCAGGCGCCAGTCTTCGGCCTTGGCCTGAGGATAGAAGCGACGCAGGGCTTCCAGGCGCTGCTCCATCGACTGCATCACTTCGCTGACCAGGTACTTGGTCAGGTCCATGTTGTCACGGGCCACTGCCAGCATCGGGCCGATGTTGCCCATGCGCACCGACAGCGGCAGGTCCATCAGCGAACCGTGCTTGAGGAACTTGGTGGTGAACCCGGCATATGGGCCGAACAGCAGCGATTTCTTGCCATCGACCACGCGGGTATCCAGGTGCGGTACCGACATCGGCGGAGCGCCGACTGCGGCCTGGCTGTAGACCTTGGCCTGGTGCTGCTTGACGATTTCCGGGTTGTCGCAACGCAGCCACTGGCCGCTGACCGGGAAGCCGCCGAAGCCTTTGCTTTCCGGAATGCCCGACAGCTGCAGCAACGGCAGGGCCGCGCCACCTGCGCCGAGGAAGACGAAGCGGGCGTCCACTTCACGGCTGCCACCGCTGTTGACGTCCTTGATGCTCACGGTCCAGCCCTTGCCATTACGGCGCAGGCCGACGACCTTCTTGCTGTACTTGACGTGGGCATCCTGCGAGTCGCCCAGCAGCTTCAGCAGCTTGTTGGTCAGGGCGCCGAAGTTGACGTCGGTACCCTTCAGTACGCGGGTGGCGGCGATGTGCTGGTCGGCTGGGCGGCCTGGCATCATCAGCGGCATCCAGTCCTTCATCACGGCTTTGTCTTCGGTGTATTCCATTTCCGCGAAGGCATGGTGCTGCTTGAGCAACTCATAGCGCTTCTTGAGGAAGGAAACACCCTTGTCACCCTCGACGTAGCTCAGGTGCGGGACAGGGTTGATGAAGGCACGTGCCGAGCCGAAGTTGCCCTTCTTGCTCAAGTAGGCCCAGAACTGGCGCGAAACCTCGAACTGGGTGTTGATGTGCACGGCCTTCTTGATGTCGATGCTGCCATCGGCGGCCTGGGGCGTGTAGTTAAGCTCGCACAGGCCGGCGTGCCCGGTGCCTGCGTTGTTCCAGGGGTTGGAGCTTTCCGCGGCTCCGGAGTCCATCGCCTCCACGACCTCAAGCTTTAGGGTCGGGTCGAGCTCCTTGAGCAGTACGGCCAGGGTGGCACTCATGATGCCCGCGCCTACCAGTACCACATCAACCGATTCGTTCTGCGCCATTTAACGCGTCTCCACAATCTACAGCTACCTAATTGACAGCATAGGACCTGGGTTCGCCAGGGTCGCCATGTCCGACTTTTCGCAGTTCTTGCAACTTCCGCGGACACCGCCAATCAGTCTTCGGGTTCGCGTATTGAACGCGGTTTGCCACGGGTGCGGCAATTCGACTTATGGTCAAGGTGTCGTGCGTGCGTTATGGAACGGCTCAGACACTCATACGAAATGAGCGCATTTGCCGCCTGTTCAGGGCTGTTCGGGACACATCTGCCGCTTTTGCACATGCCAGACTGTTCATTTGCTCGCCACACTCTTGTGAAGTTGTGAAAACCGTTTTTTCACGCTCTTTTGGAGACGTGAACCTCAAAAGGGGACTGCGCGATGGCAACCCGCAGGTTCATGCAGTGTGAAGGGCCGGAAAAGCAGGCACGACAGCCGATGCAAGACCTGAGTGGAAGGCTCTCTGTGGGCGAAGCGTGAAGTTGCCGGGGTCAATCGGCGAGTGCGGGGCCCGATCAGGAGACGTCCTTATAATCGGGGGGAGATTATAGCGATGTCGCGGGCAGAAATGTCGCCATTCGTGGTTTTTATTGCAGCGTTTGTCAGGCCGCGAGGATGCGCTGGTGCCAGCGGCGGCTTGCGCGGGCGCAAACCCGGGCACTGGCGGGCAATTCGCGGCCCAGCCAGGCGAGCTGGATTTCGCTGATCTGGACCCAGCCGCTGCCGCTGGGCGCCTGGCTGCATTGCTTGAGGGCCAGGCATTTGCCGTCGGCATCAAGGCGGGCATAGGCATTGTAGTGCGGGCGTTGGAAGAGCAGAGTCCAGAGCGAGGCCATGGCAGCGAGTCCTGTACGGTAGGGCTTGGCGCAAGGATAGCGGCGCGGCGATGAAACGATTGTGACAAGCGGGCCGGGCCGATGACTGGCCGAGGCGTGGCTGGGTATACTGTGGGCCTTCGCCGCATTTTCTGGAGTAACGCGCATGTTGCAACGTCTGTTGTTCGGTTTGATCGCCGTGGCCAGCCTCAGCCTGGTCGGTTGTGCCCACAGCCCGCAACAACTCAATCCGCAACCCACGCTCAAGGCCCAGCTCGCCCCGGTCGGCCATGGCCAGCCGGTAGTGGTCCGGGTGGTTGACGGCCGGGCCTCGCAGTCCCTGGGCACTCGCGGTGGCATGTACCCCGAGACCAGCACCATCAGCGTCAGCGGTAACGACATCGTGCCCAAGCTGCAGGCCCAGGCCGAAGCCGCCGTGCGCCTGCTCGGCTTCACCCCGACGCCGAACGCCTATAACGCGCCGCAGCTGACCGTGACCCTGGCCGAACTGAAGTACCAGTCGCCAAAAGACAACCTGTACGTGACCGAGGCTACCATCGGTGCCACCTTCCGTGCCGACGTGTCCAATGGCGGCCGCCGCTACAGCGGCCGTTACGGCGCTTCGCTGGACCAGCGTTTCGGCATGGCGCCGAACCAGGAAACCAACACCCAGCTGGTGGGCGATGTGCTGAGCGATGCCCTGACCCGCATGTTCAAGGACCCGACCATCGGTCAGGTACTGGGGCAGTAAGGCTTCAGCTGTAAAACAAGGCCCGCTGCCTGTATTCCAGGCAGCGGGTTTTTTGTTGTCTGTGCCGGCCTCTTGGCGGGCATGCCCGCTAAGAGGCCGGCAAGTCTTCATGCAAGGACAGATGAAATTTAATGACACTTTGTCGCCTGGACCGGGCGTGAGGGGGCGACTTGGGTAGAATGCCGGCCTTTGCCGTCGCTCATACCGAGGTTGCGTGATGTCCTTGCAAGTGCTCTGGGGGTTCCTGGCCGCCCACCCGACCAAGCTGATCAATCTGCTTGCGCTGCTGCTGACCTGCCCGGGCGGGTTGCTGCTGCACAGTGCCCGGCGGCGCGAGGCCGAGACCCGCGAATACATGGCGGTGGACGACGGGGTAGTGGACGCATTCGACCTTCGAGTGCCGCGCTATTTCTACATCCTCGGCTTTTCGTGCCTGGCGATGGCGTTGCTGTTGTCCTGGTTCAGTACCTGGGTCTGAGATTTCGGGGCCGCAAAGCGGCCCCGGCATTCGCTCAGGCAACCGGTGCCTGCTGCCTGACCTGGTACTGGTTGCGCACCGGCGTCGCATACTGCAACACCAGGTACGGCCGCTGCTCCTCGGGGCAGGCATCCAGGCGGCGTTGCCATTCCTCCTTGGCCCGGGCCAGTTCATCAGCGGGGAACACTTTCTCGGCGCTCGGCACCTGCAGCGCCTCATCTTTGCCATCCCACATCGCATAGGCCAGATAGTGCACCGGGAACAGCCGGTAGCCACCTAGGATCTGCCGGTCGATTTCCGCTGCCAGCTGCTTGGTGTCCTCGTGATACTCGGTCACCGGCGGTGCGAAGTTGATGTGCACCCGGCCCTTGTAGCCGGTGATGCCCTTGGCGATGCTGTTGTCGTCCTCCCCCGGCGCCTTCTTGTAGGTGCCGGTAGTGGCGCGGATGTACAGTTCGCGAGCCTTGGCCTGGTCGCACGGGTCATATTCGTAGCTGATCGAAACCGGCGTCAGGTTCAGGCTCTGGATCACCGCGCCGAACGGCTCGTCCTTGCGACTCATGTGGAACATCTTGAGGATCGCCGAATCGGTGCGGTCGTCACCGTCCTTGGCCCGGCCTTCGGCCTGGGCGATCCAGATCGATGTGGCGTCGTTGCGGATCGAGTGGTTGATGTAGGCCGAGAGCAGTTGGTAGGCCGCCAGCTTCTCGCGGCGCCCACTGATCGAGCGGTGCACGATGAAGCTCTTGTTCAGGCGCATCATGTCGCTGACAAACGGTTTTTGCAGCAGGTTGTCGCCAATGGCGATGCGCGGCGTGGGCAGGCCGGCGTGGTACACCGCATAGTTGACGAAGGCCGGGTCCATGACGATGTCACGGTGGTTGGCCAGGAACAGGTAGGCGGTACCGGCCTTGAGCTGCTCCACGCCCGAATAGGTGACGCCGTCGGTGGCGCGGTCGATGGTCTGGTCGACGTAGTACTCGACTTTGTCCTGCAAGGTCGAAACACAGGTGACGCCGGCGAATTCCTTGCGCAGGCGGCGGGCGATCAGCGGTTTGAGCAACCAGCCGAGAGCGCCGGCCGCACGCGGGAAGCGGAAGTGGGTGAGGATATCGAGGAATGCCGGATCGCTGAGCAGGCGTGCCAGAACGGCAGGGACCTCAGCGTCGTCGTACGGTCGGATGGCATCGAATTCGCCCATCATGCTCTCTTGTTGGAAACGGCTAGGGTAATAAGGTAGGGACGGGCTCCGAAAAACGGCTCGGACACACACAGGCCCTGTAAACAGACCGGCAATTATACGCATAAGTCACCCCGGAGGCCGCGATGCTGGAAACTGCTATCTACGATTGCCCTTATTGTGGCGAAGAAGTCGAAACCACGGTGGACCTGTCCGGTGGCGATCAGGAGTACATCGAGGACTGCCAGGTGTGCTGCAAGCCTATCCGCTTCGTGCTGCAAGTTCATGGCGAGGAGTGGATGCTGGATGTATTCGGTGAGAATGACTGATGCAGCGCATCTACGAACCGGAAAGCCTGCTCGAGGCTGAAATGCTGGCGGGGATGCTCGCCAGCGAAGGGATCGAGGCGCACTTGGTTGGCCGTGACCTGGTGGGTGCTGCCGGTGAACTGCCGATGCAGGGTTTGCTGGGGCTGGCCGTGGCAGATGAGCAGGCTGAGTACGCACGGCAGCTGATCGATGCGTACAATGGTGCCCAGCCATTGGTTGGCGACGAACCGGAGAGTTTCCCCGGTACCTTGATCTGCTAGGTTTTGAATTCGCCCATGTGTGGACGTTACGCCCTGTTTCGATGGCCCCAGGCTCTTGCCGGTCTGCCGGGCTTTCCCGTTGGCCAGCCAGCCCAATGGAACATTTCGCCCGGGGCTTCGGTGCTGATCCAGCGCCAGCTCGACGGCCAGCTGCAACTGGCCAGGGCGCGCTGGGGGTTGACTCCGGCCTGGCTCACCGACCTGTCCCGTACCCCCGCCCATGCACGCGCCGAAACCCTGGCCGAGCAGCCGATGTTTCGCGACGCGTTTCGCCAGCGCCGCTGCCTGATGCCAGCCAACGGCTTCTACGAATGGCGCGGTAGCGTGCGCAAGCGCCCCTACTGGCTGACCCCAGGGGAGGGCGCATCTCTGTATTTCGCGGCTGTGTGGGAGGCTTACCCGGTGCAGGACCAGGTTTGGCTGAGTTGTGCGGTAGTGACCCAGGCGGCGATGAGTCAGCGTCGGCCACTGATAATGGACGATGCGGGGCAGGCGGCCTGGCTTGACCCGGGCACGCCGCTGGCCCGCCTGCATGAGTTGCTGGCCAGCCCGCCGGCGACCTTGCGCGAGCGGGCCCTGGCGCATTTTGTCAATGACCCGAAGCTGGATGCGCCGGAGTGCCTGACCCCGGCCTGATGTATGCCTGTGCCGGCCTCTTCGCCGGTGAAGCCACTCCTGCAACGATCGCATTGTCCCTGTAGGAGCGGGTTCACCCGCGAAGGGGCCGGCACAGGCGACGAAAATCTTCCCTGCGGCTATAGCGGCCCCAAGCGACTCGGCCTACGATACGGCGCATGTAAAAAGGGAGTGTTTTCATGCGTAAGTCTTTTGTCGTCAGCCTGTTGAGTGCTGGCATCCTGCTAGCCGGCTGCCAGGCGGTGAATACCACCAGTGGCGGTGCTGTCGGCGTCGAGCGCCAGCAGTACATGTTCAGCATGCTCTCGACCGATGAGGTCAACCAGATGTACGCCCAGTCGTACCAGCAGACCCTGGGTGAAGCATCGAGCAAAGGCGTGCTCGACAAGTCCAGCGCTGTTGCCAAGCGTGTGCAGGTAATTGCCAACCGCCTGATCGCCCAGACCCCCAAGTTCCGCCCGGATGCCGCGCAATGGAACTGGGAAGTGAACGTGATCAAGAGCGACGAGCTCAACGCCAACTGCGGCCCGGGCGGCAAGATCATCGTCTACACCGGGCTGATCGATCAGCTCAAGCTCAACGATGCGGAAATTGCTGCGGTGGTGGGTCACGAGATCGCCCACGCTCTGCGTGAGCACAGCCGCGAGGCGATGTCCAAGGCGTACGGTGTGGAAATGGCGCGCCAGGGCGCCGGCGCCCTCTTTGGCCTCGGCCAGGGTAGCATGGCCATGGCCGATACCGTGGTGAACTATGCCATGACCCTGCCCAACAGCCGGGCCAACGAGAACGAAGCCGACCTGATCGGCCTGGAGCTCTCGGCGCGTGCCGGTTACGACCCGAATGCCGCGATCACCTTGTGGAACAAGATGAGCCAGGCTTCCGAAGGCGCACCGCCTGAGTTCATGAGCACTCACCCGGCGTCCCAGAGCCGCATTGCTTCGTTGCAGGCGGCCATTCCGAAGGTGATGCCGCTGTATCAGGCGGCCAAGAAGTAAGCCTCGACTTCAAGATGCTTACCCCTTGTAGGAGCGGCCTTGTGCTGCGAAAGGGCCAGTAAGAGCACCACATTTCCTGGTGCCTGTACCGGCCTCTTCGCAGCTCGATGCTGCTCCTACAGGTTCGGCGTCAGCCTGTCGCCTTTCGGGTTAGCCCACCCAGCCACTGGCTTTCATCGCCGTGTACACGGCCACGATCGCCAGCACGAAGAACGCCGTGGCCGCCAGGCGACGGATCAGCGTCAGCGGCAGTTTGTCCGCTGCGAAGTTACCCGCCAGTACCACCGGCACGTTGGCAATCAGCATGCCCAGGGTGGTACCGATAATGACCATGATCAGGTGCGGATACTGTGCTGCCAGCATCACCGTGGCGACCTGGGTCTTGTCACCGATTTCAGCCAGGAAGAACGCGATCAGCGTGGTCAGGAACGGCCCGAAGCGGCGCGCCGGGTTCTCGTCGTCATCCATCTTGTCCGGAACCAGGGTCCACAGGGCAGTAGCGGTGAAGCTTGCAGCCAGGATCCAGTGCAGTGCCGAGTCGCTGAAGAAGCTGCCGACCCACGCGCCCACGGCCCCAGCCGCGGCATGGTTTGCCAGAGTGGCGGCGATGATGCCGGCGATGATCGGCCAGGGCTTGCGGAAGCGGGCGGCGAGTATGAGCGCGAGCAGTTGCGTCTTGTCGCCGATTTCGGCGAGCGCAACGATGGCGGTGGGGACCAGCAGAGATTCCAGCATCAGGATTCCTACGGGGGCGGGTCGACACGGCTATGACACGTACAGCCTCCCCGCCCCGGGTAAGGTGTGCGTGTCATAGGTCTTGTCAAACCCTGGATCCGTCTATGCGGATCTCGCCATGCAGGTTGGCATGGTGGGTCGCACGCGCCATGGTCTGTGGACCAAGTATGTTGACGCGTACCGGGCGAGCTGGGCGCTCGCGGGAGACTACTCCCCTAGGACGGTGCGGATTCTGCCTAGGCAAAACGCTTTCGGCAAGCGCTGTTTTTATCCGTGTGTTGCCCGGTAGATGCGGAAACCGTCCGCCTCGTCGCGTATCTGGCAGTTGCCCAGAGCCCCTTCGATCAGTGGCTGGTAGCGCAGGAAGCTGTTGGCAACCAGGCGCATTTCGCCACCTTTTCGCAGATGAACGGCTGATTTTTTCAGCAAGTTTTCCGATGCCTGGTAGTTGGTGTGTACCCCGGTGTGAAACGGCGGGTTGCTCAGGATCAGGCTCAGCTCTGTCGGCGCCGCGTCGATGCCGTCGCCGCTGATCACCTCGCCTTCCAGACCATTGGCGGCCAAGGTCAGGCGGCTGGCGGCCACGGCGAAGGCATCCACGTCCAGCAGGGTTACACGGCTTTGTGGATAACGGCGTTTGACTGTGGCGCCCAGCACCCCGGCACCGCAGCCGAAGTCCAGCACATGCCCGCTCGGTAGGCCGTCGAGGTGCTTGAGCAGCAGGGCGGTACCGCGATCGAGGCGGCCATGGCTGAACACGCCGGGCAGGCTGACCACTTGCAGTGGGCCGTCTTCCAGGCTGAGTTCGAAGCGTTCGGCCAGGCTCTCCAGGGGCTTGGCTTCTGGCGCGCGCTCGATGGTCACCTGCCACAGCTGGCAATGGCGGGCGCTGTCGAGCTTGCGTGGCTTGCCAAAGGCCTGCAGCTGCTTGGCCGCGCCCTCGATGCCACCGCGTTTCTCGCCGACCAGGTACAGCTCGCGGCCAGCCAGGCGCGAGGCCAGGGCGTTGAGCAGGTAGGCAGCCAGTTCGCGGGACTTGGGCAGGAACAGCACGGCGTTGTCGAAAGCCACTTCCGGTGGCTCGACCCCATAGTGGCTGCGCCCGGCGAAGCGGCTTTCGAGCATGGCATGATCGCCCGCATGCCAGGTCCAGCCCCGGGCCTGGGGCAACTGGCCGAGCAGGCCGTCGGCGGGGGCGCCGGCGAGCAGCAGCGGGCCCTGGAACAGCTCTGCCTGGCGGAGCAACACTTCACTGCGCGGGTCCATGGACGACGCCTCCTGGAAAAAGTGGCGCAGTTTATCAGAGCTGGGCGCCGCGCTCAGCTGACCACGCGGCGTGGCTGACCGGCGAAGAAGGCCTGGGCATTCTCGCTGAGCTGGCCGACGATGCGCTGGCGCGATTCCACAGCGCCCCAGGCGCTGTGCGGGGTGATGATCAGGCGCGGGATGCCGGGTTCGAGCAGCGGGTTGCCGTTGACCGGCGGCTCCACGCTCAGCACGTCGGTGGCAGCGCCGCCCAGGTGGCCATTGCGCAGGGCGTCGGCCAGCGCTTGTTCGTCGATCAGGCCGCCACGGGCGGTGTTGACCACCAGCGCGTTGGGCTTGAGCAGGGCCAGTTCGCGGGCCCCGAGCATGTGTCGGGTGTGCTCGTTCAGCGGGCAGTGCAGGGTCAGGGCGTCGACTTGCGGCAGCAACTCGTCCAGTGGCAAGCGGTCGGCGCGTTCCGGACGACCGGGGATCTGCCCGCTGAGCACGCGCATGCCGAAGGCTTCGGCCAACCTCGCCACCGCACCGCCCAGTTCGCCGTGGCCGAGCAGGCCAAGGGTCTTGCCCTCCAGTTCGACGATGGGGAAGTCCAGCAGGCAGAACTGGCTGGCCTTGGCCCACTGGCCGTCGGCTACCGCCTGGTTGTAGTCGCACAGGCGGGTGGCCAGGGCCAGCAGCAGGGCGAGGGTGTGCTGGGCGACGGACGGTGTGCCGTAGCCTTGGCAGTTGCACACGGTGATGCCTTGGGCGCGCGCGGCCGCCAGGTCGACGTTGTTGGTGCCGGTGGCGGCCACCAGGATCAGCTTCAGTTGCGGGTTGGCTGCCAGGGTCGCGGCGTCGAGCATGACCTTGTTGCTGACTACCGCCACCGCGCCCTGCAGGCGTTCGGCGACCTGCTCCGGGCGGGTGGCGGCGAACAATTCGAACTCGTCGAATTGCTGCTTCAGGGGTGAGAGGTCGAGATCGCCTAGGTCCAGGGACTGGTGATCGAGAAACACGGCGCGACGCGGGCTGGGCATGAAGTTCTCCGAGGCTGGGCGGGATTTCGGTGTCGTGGCCATTTGCGGGTATTGCACCATTGAGAAGGCTGATGCAGTACCTGTGGAGCGGGTTTACCCGCGAAGAGGCCCTCAGCTTCACCACATGACCTGAAGCTGCCGCCGCAGTGTCTAGCTCAACCTTGCTGCCCGTCAACGCCCGCCACTCATACCCTCATCATGCAAATCATTCCTTCGGCTGATTTAGCCGTCACATTGGCGAACTACAGTAGTTCCCAGACTTGTCCGGCCCGCTTTTCAGAAAAGGGATACCCATGTTGCAGACCCGCATCATCAAGCCCGCCGAGGGCGCCTACGCCTACCCCCTGCTCATCAAGCGCCTGCTGATGTCTGGCAGCCGCTATGAAAAGACCCGCGAAATCGTCTACCGCGACCAGTTGCGGCTGACCTACCCACAACTGAACGAGCGCATCGCGCGCTTGGCCAACGTGCTGACCGAAGCCGGAGTAAAGGCCGGTGACACCGTGGCGGTGATGGATTGGGACAGCCACCGCTACCTGGAGTGCATGTTCGCCATCCCGATGATCGGCGCGGTAGTGCACACCATCAACGTACGCCTGTCGCCCGAGCAGATTCTGTACACCATGAACCACGCCGAAGACCGCGTGGTGCTGGTCAACAGCGACTTCGTCGGCCTGTACCAGGCCATCGCGGGGCAACTGACTACCGTCGACAAGACCCTTCTGCTGACTGACGGCCCAGACAAGACAGCCGAGCTGCCCAACCTGGTGGGTGAGTACGAGCAACTGCTGGCCGCTGCCAGCCCGCACTACGACTTCCCGGACTTCGACGAGAACTCGGTGGCCACTACCTTCTACACCACCGGCACCACCGGCAACCCCAAGGGGGTGTACTTCACCCACCGGCAGCTGGTGCTGCATACCCTGGCTGAAGCTTCGGTGACCGGTAGCATCGACAGCGTGCGCCTGCTGGGCAGCAACGATGTGTACATGCCCATCACGCCGATGTTCCACGTGCACGCCTGGGGCATTCCCTACGCCGCCACCATGCTCGGCATGAAACAGGTGTATCCGGGGCGCTATGAGCCGGACATGCTGGTCAAGCTGTGGCGCGAAGAGAAAGTCACCTTCTCCCATTGCGTGCCGACCATCCTGCAGATGCTGCTCAACTGCCCAAACTCTCAAGGCCAGGACTTCGGCGGCTGGAAGATCATCATCGGCGGCAGCGCACTCAACCGCTCGTTGTACCAGGCCGCCCTGGCACGCGGCATCCAGCTGACCGCCGCGTATGGCATGTCCGAGACCTGCCCGCTGATTTCCGCCGCCCACCTGAACGATGAGCTGCAGGCCGGCAGCGAGGATGAGCGCGTCACCTACCGCATCAAGGCCGGCGTGCCGGTGCCGCTGGTCGAGGCGGCCATCGTCGACGGCGACGGCAACTTCCTGCCCGCCGATGGTGAAACCCAGGGCGAGCTGGTGCTACGGGCGCCGTGGCTGACCATGGGCTACTTCAAGGAGGCGCAGAAGAGCGAGGAGCTGTGGCAGGGCGGCTGGTTGCACACCGGTGATGTCGCCACGCTCGATGGCATGGGCTACATCGACATCCGCGACCGCATCAAGGATGTGATCAAGACTGGTGGCGAGTGGATTTCCTCGCTCGACCTCGAAGACCTGATCAGCCGCCACCCGGCCGTGCGCGAAGTGGCGGTGGTGGGGGTGGCCGACCCGCAGTGGGGTGAACGCCCGTTTGCCCTGCTGGTGGTGCGCGAAGACCAGGTCATTGACGCCAAGGCGCTGAAGGAGCACCTCAAGCCGTTCGTCGAGCAAGGGCACATCAACAAGTGGGCGATTCCAAGCCAGATCGCTGTTGTTACTGAAATTCCCAAGACCAGTGTCGGCAAGCTCGACAAGAAACGCATCCGCCAGGACATCGTCCAGTGGCAGGCCAGCAACAGCGCGTTCCTCTCCACGCTGTAACCGCCATGCGGGTCGCGTATCGCAGCACGCGACCCGCATGCTAGAGGGGTGGAACCTTGCCAAACGGCAGAAATACGCCATCCTTTAGCACTGCCAGCACGCAGCCGGGGCAACATGGCAGCGAGTTGGCCGCACGGAGCGCAAATCACACTTTAGAGGGATCAAGCGCCTGTGCCTTGCTGGCTATAGTCGGGGCCAGGGGATTTTCAGGAATGGGGGAGGCGACATGCGCAAGCCGTGTCGCCGCAGGCGCAAGCCTGCAAACCGGTCGCTCGGGCCGTTCTTGAAAGGACTCACTGCCATAACAAAAAAAGTACATGGAGTAGCGTCGATGAAATCTGCAAACCTGTTCTGGCGCCGGGCCAAGTTGCCCCTGGCTGTCAGCCTTGCTTCCACGCTCGCAAGTCCTGCTTTCGCTGTCAGTTTCAACATTGGTGAAATCGAAGGCCAGTTCGACTCGTCGCTCTCCATCGGCGCCAGCTGGTCGACGGCCAACCCCAACAAGAACCTGATCGGGGTGAACAACGGCGGCAAGGGCCTGTCGCAGACATCCGATGATGGCCACCTGAACTTCAAGAAGGGCGAAACCTTCTCCAAGATCTTCAAGGGCATCCATGACCTGGAGCTCAAGTACGGCGACACCGGCGTGTTTGTCCGCGGCAAGTACTGGTACGACTTCGAACTGAAGGACGAAGGCCGCGAGTTCAAGGACATCAGCGACTCCAACCGCAAGGAAGGCGCCAAATCGTCCGGTGCCGAGCTGCTCGACGCTTTCGTCTACCACAACTACTCCATCGGCGATCAGCCAGGCTCGGTGCGCCTGGGCAAGCAGGTGGTGAGCTGGGGTGAAAGTACCTTCATCGGTGGCGGCATCAACTCGATCAACCCTATCGACGTGTCGGCGTTTCGCCGCCCGGGGGCCGAGATCAAGGAAGGCCTGATCCCGGTCAACATGTTCTACATCTCGCAAAGCCTGACCGACAACCTGTCGGCCGAGGCCTTCTATCAGATCGAATGGGACCAGACGGTCGTCGACAACTGCGGCACCTTCTTCTCCCAGCCGGACATCATTGCCGACGGCTGTACCGACAACCTGCGCGTGCTCAACAGCAGTCGCACAGTGCCGGGGGCGGCGCAGCAATTTCTTGCCACCCGTGGCGTGAACATCAACGAAGAAGGGGTGATGGTGCGCCGCGGCGCCGACCGCGATGCGCGTGACAGTGGCCAGTTTGGCGTGGCAATGCGCTACATGTTCGAGCCGCTGGACACCGAGTTTGGCGCCTACTTCATGAACTACCACAGCCGTGCGCCAATCTTCAGTGCCACCGGGGCCGCGCCTTCAGTGTTCGCCGGGCTGAGCGCCCTGCCTGCACAGCTGCGCGCATTGGCACCGCTGATCGTGGCAGGTAACTCCGAATACTTCGTCGAATACCCCGAGGACATCCGCCTCTATGGCTTGAGCTTCTCTACCACGTTGCCCACCGGGACCGCCTGGAGCGGCGAACTCAGCTACCGTCCCAACGCACCGGTGCAACTGAATACCACGGATATCCTGTTCGCCGGGGTCCGCCCCATTGGCGGTGCCTTGAGCAACGCTTCGCTACTGACCGGTACGCCGGGGCAGGACTTGCACGGGTATCGCCGCAAGGAAATCACTCAGTTCCAGACCACCCTCACGCATTTCTTCGACCAGGTAATGGGCGCCAGCCGCATGACCGTGGTGGGCGAGCTGGGTGTCACCCATGTGGGCGGCCTGGAGAGCGCCCACGATACTCGCTACGGTCGCGACCCGGTGTTCGGTCCAGGCCCGCTGCCATCCACCGGTGGAGCAAACACCTGTCAGGCCCTGAATGCCAGCACCATCGCAGGCGCTGGTGCTGGTGCCTCCACCGCCAACCTGAGCCGCAACTGCGAGAACGATGGCTTTACCACCAGCACGTCCTGGGGTTACCGCGCCCGAGTCATCTGGGACTACAACGACGTCTTTGCCGGGGTCAACCTGAAGCCAAGCGTGGCCTGGTCGCATGATGTTTCCGGCTATTCGCCTGGCCCTGGCGCCAACTTCGAGGAGGGCCGCAAGGCTGTCAGCCTGGGCCTGGACGCCGAGTACCAGAACACCTACACGGCAAGCCTGTCGTACACCAACTTCTTCGATGGCGAGTACACCACCGTGGATGACCGCGACTTCGTCGCGCTCAGCTTCGGCGTGAACTTCTAAGCATTCAGATCCAGGACGACACGACATGAACAAGACCAGAAGTCTGCTGCAAGCCGGTGTGCTGGGCCTGTCCCTGCTGGCGACCAGCGTCATGGCTGCAGTATCCGCCGACGAGGCGGCCAAGCTGGGCAGTACCCTGACCCCGATGGGCGCCGAAAAGGCTGGCAACGCCGATGGCTCGATCGGGCCGTGGGAACCGCTGTCCAAGAGCTCGGGCAGCGTCGACGGCAAGGGCTTCCTGTCCGACCCGTACGGCAGTGACAAGCCGCTGTTCACCATCACCGCGCAGAACGCCGACCAGTACAAGGACAAGCTCTCGCCGGGCCAGCTAGCCATGCTCAAGCGCTATCCGGATACCTTCAAGATCCCGGTATTCAAGACCCATCGCGGTTCCACGGTGCCGGCCGATGTGTTCGCTGCCATCAAGGAAAACGCTACCAAGACCACCCTGGTCGAAGGCGGCAACGGTCTGAACAACTTCCGCACGGCTGTACCGTTCCCGATCCCGAAAAGCGGCCTGGAGGTGATCTGGAACCACATCACCCGCTACCGGGGCGGTAGCGTCAGCCGTCTGGTGACCCAGGCAACGCCGCAGCAGAACGGCTCTTTCAACCCGGTGTACTTCTCCGACCAGTTCGTCTTCCGCGAAAGAATGAAGGATTACGATCCGAGCAACCCGGGCAACATCCTGTTCTACTTCAAACAGGAAGTGACCGCGCCTGCGCGTCTGGCCGGTACCGTGCTGCTGGTACACGAAACCCTCGACCAGGTGAAGGAACCGCGCAAGGCGTGGATCTACAACGCCGGTCAGCGCCGCGTGCGCCAGGCACCACAAGTGTCGTACGACGGCCCGGGTACCGCCGCCGACGGTTTGCGCACCTCCGACAACCTGGACATGTTCAACGGTGCGCCAGACCGCTATGACTGGAAGCTGGAAGGCAAGAAGGAGATGTACATCGCATCCAACGCCTTCAAGCTCGACGACCCTAAGCTCAAGTACACCGACATCATCAAGGCCGGGCACATCAATCAGGACCTGGCCCGTTACGAGCTGCGCCGTGTATGGCACGTGGTCGCCACCCTCAAGCCGGGCCAGCGGCACATCTATGCCAAGCGTGACTTCTACATCGACGAGGACACCTGGCAGGCTGCGGTGATTGACCAGTACGACGGCCGTGGCCAACTGTGGCGCGTGTCCGAGGCACATGCCCAGCCGTACTACAACGTGGAAGTGCCGTGGTACACCCTGGAGGCCATCTATGACCTGCAGTCTGGCCGTTACCTGGCCCTGGGCATGAAGAACGAAGAGAAGCGCGCCTACGACTTCGGCTTCAGCGCCAGCAAGGCGGACTTCCAGCCTGCGGCACTGCGCCAGTCGGGTATTCGCTAAGTATCGCGCAACCTCGGAGCGCCCCGGCTTGCCCGGGGCGTTTCATTTTCCTGTACCGGCCTCTTCGCGGGTGAACCCGCTCCCACAGGGATCGCACAGGCTTCAGGTACAGTGCCGGTACAGCAATAAAGCTGGTGAATACCTCAGCAAACCCCCGCCCCAGCCCCTGTCCATCAGACATGTTGCTTTTTGTCGCAGTCTTTTCCAGGGGAATTGAGCCCATCATCTTCAAATGGGCAGCGTTACCCGCTAGTCTCGCAAGCATCCATACCGCCGTAGTCTTCCAACCAGAACGAGCCGGCCATGACAGATCTGTCCCGTACGCATGGATTCACCAGCCAGGCCCTGGGCCTGCTGGACGGGCGTTTCTTCCGGCCGCCCTTGCCGGACGGCCATGTACCGCGCCTGCGCCTGTGCCAGCGGCTGCAAGCCGGCCTCGGCGGGCGGCTGTTGCTGGTCAATGCCCCGGCGGGTTTCGGCAAAAGCTCCCTGGCCATTGAATTTTGCGAAGCGCTGCCCGAGCACTGGCGTAGCCTGTGGCTGGGCCTGAGCCAACGGGATGCCGACCCTGGCCGCTTCCTCGAACGCTTGCTCGAAGGCCTGCAACAATATTGCCCGGCACTGGGTGGCCAGGCCATGGGCCTGCTGAAAATGCGCCAGCGCCACCAGCCGTTCGCCTTCGAGGAATGGCTCGACGGCCTGCTCGACGAGCTGGCGTTGTACCTGCAAGCCGATACTCCCTTGTTGCTGGTGCTGGACGACTATCATCTGGCCCAGGGGCCAGTGCTCGATCGTTGCCTGCAGTTCTTCCTCAATCACCTGCCCCCCGGCCTGGTACTGCTGGTCACCAGCCGCCAGCGCCCGGACTGGCACCTGGCGCGCCTGCGCCTGTCGCGGCAACTGGTCGAGCTCAACGAACAGGACTTGCGCCTGACCGCCGAAGAATCGCTGGCGGTGATCGGCCGTCAACCCACCGGCCTGCGCGGCCAGGCCCTGGACAACCTGATCCAGCGCAGCGACGGTTGGGTGGCCGGGTTGCGTTTCTGGCAACTGGCTGCCAGCGAGTCCGCTGACGACCAGGCCTTGCCCCAGGCCTTGCATGGTGGTGAGGGCCTGATCCGCGACTATCTGCTGGAAGAAGTCATCGACATGCTGCCCGCCGACGTGCAGGCCTTCCTGTACGAAACGGCCTGCCAGGAGCGTTTCTGCGCTCCGTTGTGCGATGCCGTGCGCGGCCGCCACGACAGTGCCTCGATCCTGCGCTTCTTGCAGGCGCACCAGGTGTTTCTGGTGCCGCTGGACGAGCATGGCCACTGGTTCCGCTATCACCACCTGTTCTCCGACCTGCTGCGCAGCCGCCAGGCCAGCGAGCCGCTGGCCGGCCTGCAGTTGCGTGCCTGCCGCTGGTTCGAAAGCCAGGGCCTGCTCGACGAAGCGGTGGAGCAGGCGCTGCGGGCCGGTCACCTCGATGTCGCGGCCGACCTGGTGCAGAGCCTGTCCGAGGAGCAACTGCTGGCCGAACAGAACGTCGGCATGCTGCTGCGCTGGAAGATGGACCTGCCCGACAGCCTGTTGATAAGCACGCCGCGGTTGATCGTGTTGTACAGCTGGGCGTTGGGCCTGGCGTGCCAGCTGGACGCGGCCGAGGAGCTGGCGGGGTATCTCAGCCGCTTCCTGCCCGCGCCTTCGGCGACCGCGCAAAAGTCCATGCTGGCCCAGTGGCTGGCGCTCAGTGGTGTGATCGCCCGTGGCCGTGGCGACCGCGAGCGCACCTTGGCCTATTGCGGCGAAGCGCTGCAGAGCCTGCCGAGCAAGCGTTATGGCCAACGCCTGGTGTGCCTGTCGACGCTGTCCAACCTGGCGATTGCCGATGGCGACTTCTGGCGGGCCCGTGGCTGGAACCGCGAGGCCCTGGAGCTGGCCCAGCGCGTTGGCAACCCATTGTTCGAGGCCCTGGCCCATTACGACCGGGCGCGGGTGCTGCATGCCCGTGGCGAGGTGTTGCGCGCGCTGGACGAAGTGCGCGAGGGGCTTCAGCGCCTGCAAGGGCTGTCGGCACAGCGGCTGTATGCCGTGCGCGCCCGCCTGACGCTTTACGAAGGGTACCTGCTGGTATCGCGTCTGCAGCCGTCCCAGGGCCGTGCCCGGTTGCGTGCGGGATTGGGCGAGGCGCGGGCCTGCCGCGATATCAGCGTGCTCATCGGCCACTGCGTGATCGCTACGCTCGATGGCCGCGAAGGGCACTTTGCCGAGGCTTTTGCCGAACTGGCCGAGGCCGAGCGGCTGATGCACATCTGGGATGTGCCGCCGGTCTACTACCTGGCCATGATCACGCTGGTCAAATGCGAATTGTGGCTGGCACAGGGGCGCATCGACCTGGCCGAGTCCTGGTTGCTGCGCCTGGGCCAGACCTACGGTGGCGAGCAACCGGCGGCGGCCCCGGAGTTCCACCCGTTGCTGCCGTTGCACATCGCCTTGCAGCAGGCATCGCTCGAGCGTATCCAGGCGCGTAGCGGCGAGGCGGCGCAACGCCTGGCCAGCCTGGTCGAGCACGGCCAGGCCAGTGGCGGCATGATGCTCAGCGTCAGTGCCCTGTGCCAGTGGCTTGGCTTGTTGCTGGGCGAAGGCCGGGAAGGGCAGGCCGCCCAGTTGTTGCCACGGTTGCTGGAGGCAGCCCAGGGCGGCGTGCTGCAACCGTTCCAGCCTCTGCTGGAGCAGCACCCGCAGTGGCTTCTCGAACAGCTGCGGGCTGTTGCCGCTTGCCCGGTGCAGGCCGAGCTGCTCAAACGCCTGCCGCAGATGCCAAGCACCAGCACCGGCAGCGGCGAAGCCCTGAGTAGCCGCGAGCTGGCCGTGCTCGAGCTGATTGCCCAGGGTTGTTCCAACCAGCAGATCAGCGAGCGGCTGTTCATTTCCCTGCATACGGTGAAAACCCACGCCAGCCATATCAACAGCAAGCTTGGGGTGGAGCGGCGTACCCAGGCGGTGGCCAAGGCCAAGTCCCTGGGGCTGTTGGCGTGATCCTGGCCCTCCAGGGCCTTGCTCGCTAAAGTGGTGGCACAAGGCTTTGGTTCGTGGCCGCCAACGCTCTACCCTCATCTTTCCCGACCAACTGCCGATACAGCTATCGGTGGCATCGCCTCGCGCGATTTTTCAATTATTCCAAGGCAGGTCGTGTTGATGCTGCAGTACGGGCAAAAGAGCTTTCTGATCGTCGACGACTTTACCGACTTTCGCACGTCGACCCGTTCCATGCTGCGCGAGCTGGGCGTACGTGACGTGGACACCGCCGACAGCGGCGAGCAGGCGCTGCGCATGTGCGCGCAAAAGCGTTATGACGTCATCCTGCAGGACTTCCACCTGGGCGACGGCAAGAAGAACGGCCAGCAGGTGCTCGAAGACCTGATCCTCGACAAGCACATCAGCCATGAGTGCATATTCATCATGGTCACGGCCGAGAGCAGCCAGGCCATTGTCCTCAGCGCCATCGAGCACGAGCCTGATGCCTACCTGACCAAACCATTCAACCGGGTTGGCCTGGCCCAGCGCGTGGAGAAGCTGTACCAGCGCAAGACCCTGCTCAAGCCGATACTGCAGGCTTTGGACCGCAATCGCCCGGCCGAAGTGCTGGCGGCCTGTGCCGAGTTGTGCAAGCGCGACCCGCGCCTGGCCCCGCTGTGCCTGCGTTATCGGGCCGATGCCTTGCGCAACCTCAACCGTTTCGAGGAGCTGGAGAAGTTCCTCAAGGCCATCCTGGCCAGCCGCCCGCAGCCGTGGGTGTACTCGGCGTTGGGCAGCCTGATGCACAAACGTGGCCAGAACGCCCAGGCCCAGGGCGTGTACGAGCAGGCGCTAAAGGCCTTTCCGATCATGCCAGGTCTGTACGATGGCATGGCCGAGGTGCTGGTGGCCCAAGGCGAAACCAGGCGTGCGCAGAACATGCTTGAAGAGGCCGTGCGCCTGTCGCCGCTATCGGTGCGCCGGCAGTCGACGCTGGGCAAGCTGGCGTTGGAAAACGAAGATTTCGAAAGTGCCTCGAAGGCGTTCCGCCATGCGGTGAACCAGGGCCAGAGCTCACGCTACAAGGACCCTGAGAACAACCTGGGGCTGGTGCAGGCGCTGATGAGCAGGAATGCCGGCTTTGGCCTGGATGCGCGCACCCGGGTCGAGATCAACAGCACGCTGAGCGAAGTGGCCAAGGAAAACCCCGAGGACCAGGGCCTGCAGGTGCGTGCCCGCATGATGAAGGCCGCCAGCCTGCAGCAGGCCGGCGACCCTGAAACGGCTGCCAAGCTGACCGAACAGGCGATCCAGCGCCTGGACAAGATGAACCAGTTCTTCTCGGTCGATTCGGCCCTGACCGTTGCCGCGCAGTTGCAGGCCATGGGGCAGGAAGCCGCTGCCATCGGTGTACTGAGGAGTTGTGTGGAAAGTTATGGCGACGACCCCAAGGTCATGGAGAGGGTCGGCAAGCTGACGGACGACCCCAGCGTGCTCAACGCCATTACCGAAGCGGTCACCCTCAATCGCCAGGGTGTGCGCAGTTACCAGGGGGGGCAGCTCGGCGAGGCGTTGCAGCTGTTCCGCAAGGCGCTGGGTTTGCAGCCGAAGAACATCAGCATTGCCCTCAACACTGCCCAGGCGCTGCTGCGCATCGGCGGAGACAGCCCTCAGCCCGCCATCATGCAGGAGTGTCGCGACGCCCTGACCAGCGTGGCCGGCATACCTGCCAGCGACAACCGCTACGACCGCTACCGCAAACTGCACATCCGAGTGTTCGGCGCATGAATCAAGATAACCAGGGGCTTGATTTTTCCACGGTGATCGCCTCCACCGTGCACGACCTTAAGAATTCCCTGTCGGCGCTGATCCAGTCCCACAACCAGTGGATGCAGCGCTTGCCCGAGGAACTGCGTGGTGGTGCCGAGCAGGGGGCGATGGAGCATGAATTTCGCCACCTCAACGGCATGCTGGTGCAGTTGCTGGGTTTGTACAAACTGGGCGTAAACCAGTTGCCGGTGTGCCCGGACTACCATGAACTGGACGATTTCATCGAAGCCCAGCTGGCCGCGCACGAGGAAGTGCTCAAGCACAAGGACATCCTTGCGACCTGGCGCATCGACACCGACAACCCGCTGGGCTTCTTCGATCGCGAGCTTGTGGCCTCGGTGATCGCCAACGTGATCACCAACGCCACCCGCTTTGCCGCGCATGCCTTGCTGATCACCATCGAAGAGGCAGACAACCAGTTGGCCATCTGCGTCAACGATGACGGCCCGGGTTATCCACAGCGCATGCTCGAGCGCCAGGAAGAATTCATCCAGGGTATCGACTCGACCAGCGGCAGTACCGGCCTGGGTCTGTATTTTGCGGCGCGGATCGCGGCACTGCATGAAAGCGGCGGGGTGCGCGGGCGGATCGAGATCTCCAATGGCGGCGCGCTTGGGGGTGGGTTGTTCAGATTGTTCTTGCCTTAGGATGTATGGCGCTCGATCTCACAGGCGCCACACATCTCAAGACATGAACCTCGTGCACCCACCCCAATTTCCTGTCAGGCTCTCAGCAGAACTCCAGCTTTGCCATCGAGAACACCATGACCCAAGCCCCGCCTGCGCTCATCCGCGAAACCTTCCCCGTAGGCCCCCTGCAATGCAATTGCACCCTGATCGGCGACCCGCTTACCAAAAAGGCCATCGTCGTCGACCCGGGCGGTGACCCGGACAAGATCCTGGCTCGCCTGCAGGCCCACGGCCTGACGCTGGTGAGCATCATTCACACCCACGCGCACTTCGATCACTTCCTTGCCTCGGGCAAGCTCAAGGAACTGACCGGCGCGACGCTGCACCTGCACAAGGATGACCAGGCGCTGTGGGACAACCTGGAAATGCAGTGCCAGATGTTCGGCGTGCCCTACACCCCGGTGCCTGCACCCGACCGCTGGCTGGGGGATGACGAGGAGCTGGCTTGCGGTTGTGGCGTGGCCTTGCATACGCCAGGCCACACGCCGGGCTCGATGAGCTTCTGGTTTGCCGATGCCAAGCTGCTGATTGCCGGCGATACTCTGTTCCGCCGTGGCATTGGCCGTACCGATTTGTGGGGTGGCGATCAGCGGGCCATCGTCCGTTCGATCAAGGAGCGCCTGTACCGGCTGGACGAGGAGGCAATCGTGGTGACCGGCCACGGGCCGGATACCCGCCTGGGTGACGAAATGCGTGAAAACCCCTTCGTGCGTGCCTGATGGCACATGAAAGCACTTTCATGGAATTTTTCGTTGCCGATGCAATCCAAGGCTGGCATAGATCCGTTTATGATCTGCCGCATTCATGAATTCAGTAGGAGCTTGTCCATGTTCACCATGCGTCGTCTGATTATCGTCGCAACCGCCGCTGCCTTGATGACCGGCTGTGCCGGCCAGAACCCTTATGACAGCCAGGGGCAGGCGCAGGGCTCCACAGGGATGAGCAAGACCGCCAAGTACGGCGGCCTGGGCGCGCTGGCCGGTGCTATCGCCGGTGCCGCCATCGACCACAACAACCGTGGCAAGGGTGCACTGATCGGTGCTGCTGCCGTGGGTGCCGCCGCAGCCGGTTATGGCTACTACGCTGACAAGCAGGAAGCCGAGCTGCGCGCGCAGATGGCCAATACCGGCGTTGAAGTGCAGCGCCAGGGTGACCAGATCAAGCTGATCATGCCGGGCAACATCACTTTCGCCACCGACTCGGCCAACATCGCGCCAAGCTTCTACTCGCCGCTGAACAACCTGGCCGGTTCGTTCAAGCAGTTCAACCAGAACACCATCGAAGTGGTCGGCTTCACCGACAGCACTGGCAGCCGCCAGCACAACATGGACCTGTCCCAGCGCCGTGCGCAGGCGGTCAGCACCTATCTGACCTCGCAGGGTGTGGATGCCTCGCGTATCTCCGTACGTGGCATGGGCCCGGACCAGCCGATCGCCAGCAACGCCGACGCCAATGGCCGCGCGCAGAACCGCCGGGTGGAAGTGAACCTGAAGCCGATTCCGGGTCAGCAGTATGACCAACAAGGTCAGGTTCAGCAGTATCCCTGATCGATCAGAGTGACCCTGTGGGAGCGGGTTCACCCGCGAACACCGCGTCGCATTCTTCGCGGGTGAACCCGCTCCTACAGGGGCTGCAAAGCAGCCCCAGCTTTTAGCCCGCCACGCTGGCCTGAATCGCCGTCAGGGCAATGGTATGCACGATATCGTCAACCTGAGCCCCGCGCGGCAGGTCGTTCACCGGCTTGCGCAACCCTTGCAGCATCGGTCCCAGGCTGACCCCGTCGGTGCTGCGTTGCACCGCCTTGTGGGTCGTGTTGCCGGTGTTCAGGTCAGGGAACACGAACACCGTCGCCCGCCCGGCTACCGGGCTGCCCGGTGCCAGGTCCCGTGCGATCGCCGGGTTGGCCGCCGCGTCATACTGCAACGGCCCGTCGATCAGCAGGTCTTGCGCCGCGTCCTGTGCCAGGCGAGTCGCTTCGAGCACTTTCTCGACTTCCTCGTCGCTGGCCGAATCGCTTGAGTAACTGATCATCGCCACCCGTGGCGCGATGCCGAAGGCCTGCGCCGATTCGGCACTCTGCCGGGCGATCTCGGCCAGTTCGACAGCACTTGGGTGTGGGTTCATCACGCAGTCGCCGTACACCAGCACCTGCTCGGGGAACAGCATGAAGAAAACCGACGACACCAGGCTCGAGCCCGGTGCGGTCTTGATCAACTGCAGGGCCGGGCGGATGGTGTTGGCGGTAGAATGCACCAGGCCCGAGACAAGGCCATCCACTTCGTCCAGCGCCAGCATCATGGTACCGATCACCACCGGGTCTTCCAGTTGCTGCTCGGCCATTGGTGCATTGAGGTTCTTGCTCTTGCGCAGTTCGACCATCGGCTCCACGTAGCGCCGGCGAATCACCTCGGGGTCGAGGATTTCCAGGCCCGGAGGCAAGGTGATGCCCTGGGCGCGGGCCACGGCATCGACATCCTCGGGCTTGGCCAGAAGCACGCAGCGGGCAATCCCGCGGGCCTGGCAGATAGCTGCAGCCTGCACCAGCAGCGGCTCGGCGCCTTCCGGCAGGACGATGCGCTTGTTGGCCTGCTGCGCTCGCTGGATCAGCTGATAGCGGAACACTGCCGGCGACAGGCGCAGTTCGCGCGGGGTGCCGCAACGCTGGTGCAGCCAGGCGGCGTCGAGGTGGCTGGCGACGAAGTCGGTGATGAATTCGGCGCGCTCGCGGTCGTCCACCGGGATTTCTCGGTTCAGCGAGTTGAGCTGGTTGGCGGTGTCGTACGAGCCGGTACTGACCGACAGGATCGGCAGGCCAGCCTGCAGGGCGCCACGGCACAAGCCCAGGATGCGTGGGTCTGGCTTGCCGTCACTGGTCAGCAGCAGGCCGGCCAGTGGTACGCCGTTGATCGCTGCCAGGCTGACGGCGAGGATGATGTCGTCGCGGTCGCCCGGCGTCACCACCAGGGTACCCGAGGTAAGCAGCGGCACCGTGTTGGCCACGGTGCGCGCGCAGATGATGATCTTGCTCATGCGCCGCTGTTCATAGTCGCCGGCATTGAGCACCTGGGCACCGAGCAGGTCGGCCACGTCTCGGGTGCGCGGTGCGTTCAGTTCGGGCTGGTAGGGGATGCAGCCGAGCAGGCGGAAGTCGTTGCCGCGCAGTAGCGGCGAGTGTTCGCGCAGGCGGGTGGAAAAGTCCGCCATGCTTTCGTCGGTGCGCACCTTGTTGAGGATTACGCCGAGCACTTTCGGGTCGCGCGGGCCGCCGAACAACTGTGCCTGCAGTTCGACCCGGCCGGACAACTCGCTGAGCACTTCGTTTTCCGGTGCAGATACCAGTATCACCTCGGCATCCAGGCTCTTGGCCAGGTGCAGGTTGACCCGCGCCGCATAGCTGGCGTGGCGCGTGGGCACCATGCCCTCGACCACCACCACGTCGTTGCCGATGCAGGCTTGCTGGTAGAGGCGGATGATTTCTTCGAGCAACTCGTCCAGCTGGCCATCGCCGAGCATGCGCTCGACGTGGGCCAGGCTCAGCGGCACGGGGGGCTTGATGCCGTGGGTGCGGGCGACCAGCTCGGTGGAGCGCTCGGGGCCGGTATCACCCGGGTGGGGCTGGGCGATCGGCTTGAAGAAGCCGACCTTCAGGCCGGCACGCTCCAGGGTGCGCACCAGGCCCAGACTGATAGAGGTCAGGCCGACACCGAAATCGGTCGGCGCAATGAAAAATGTCTGCATGCGTGCTTCTCGAAATAAGCGGTGCAAGAAATTAACGGCCAAGGGTAGCGCTATCGGCCCCTTGTGCGCACCAGCCGCAAGCGAAAGGCTGGCCGATGCTCTGTGCGCGCTGGGCCGGATCGAGCACCCACGGGCGCGCCTGCCACGGCGGCTGGTGGCGCAGGTGCTGGGTGTGGCCGCAGGACAGTTCGGCCACCCAGTGGCCCTCTTCGTCCTGGTGGAAGCCGGTGATCCGACTGATGGGCCGTTGCTCGTCCGCAGTGCGTTCGCAATCGGGCGATGGCTTGGTTACACTTGTTCGCTCTACATACTTTTGCAAAAGGTCTTGCCCCATGCTGATCGCCGCCAACAAGGCTGTCTCCATCGACTATACCCTGACCAACGACGCCGGGGAGACCATCGACAGCTCCGCTGGCGGTGCACCGCTGGTTTACCTGCACGGTGCCGGCAACATCATCCCGGGCCTGGAAAAAGCCCTGGAAGGCAAGCAGGCCGGTGACGAGCTGAACGTTTCCATCGAGCCGGAAGATGCTTACGGCGAATACCTGGCCGAGCTGGTCAGCACACTGAACCGCAGCCTGTTCGAAGGCGTCGACGAGCTGGAAGTGGGCATGCAGTTCCATGCTTCGGCACCGGATGGCCAGATGCAGATCGTCACCATCCGCGACATCGACGGCGACGACGTGACCGTCGACGGCAACCACCCGCTGGCCGGCCAGCGCCTGACCTTCCAGGTCAAGGTAGTCAACGTGCGTGATGCCAGCGACGAAGAAATCGCTCACCGCCACATCCACGGTGAAGGTGGCCATCACCACTGATTTTCTGCGCTAAGCTCAGATAGTCGCCAGGCGCTCGGGCAAGCCGATTTGCCTTCCTACGGGAGGTGGACGGCTTGGACGAGCGCCTTTTTAGTGGGCGGAATTCGTCTGCGCGGCAACCGGGAACCTGAGAGGGGATTCATCATGAGTGCATTTCACGACCTGAAACTGGACGCGTTGAACGGCGGGGAGCTGCCCCTCGCACCGTTCAAGGGCCAAGTGGTGCTGGTGGTCAACGTTGCCTCCAAGTGTGGTCTCACGCCGCAATACAAGGCCCTGGAGAACCTCTACCAGATTTTCAAGGAACGGGGCTTCAACGTGCTTGGCCTGCCATGCAACCAGTTTGCCGGCCAGGAGCCAGGCAGTGAAAAGGAAATCCAGGAGTTCTGCAGCCTCAACTACGGGGTGAGCTTCCCGCTGGGCGCCAAGCTGGAGGTCAACGGGCCGCAACGCCACTCTCTGTACCGCCTGCTGGCGGGTGAGGGGGCAGAGTTCCCGGGGGACATTACCTGGAACTTCGAGAAGTTTCTGGTGGGCAAGGACGGGCGGGTGCTGGCGCGTTTTTCGCCGCGCACGGCGCCGGATGATCCGACTGTGGTACAGGCTATCGAGAAGGCGCTGGGCTGAATAGCGCCTGACACAATATTTTCGGTGCCTGTGAGATCGAGCGCCGCGTGGGCGGCGCTCGATCTCACAGGCGCTGCACATACTGCGTCGGACCCTCAGCCGCCCCCCCGCTTTGCCGACAGGCACTGTACAGATACCCCTCGAACTGCTCGACAATCCCTGGCCAGCCCTGGCGGCTGGCATGCCGCCGCGCATTCAGGCGCACCCGGCGCAACGTCTCCTCTTCTTCCAGCAGCCAGCAGGCAGAGTCGATGAACGCTGCCTGATCCCCCGGCATGGCCAGTGCACCGCTGTGGCCATGGCGAATATGCTGCGCAGCGGCCGCTTCGTCATACGCGACCACCGCCAACCCCGAGGCCATGGCTTCGAGCACTACATTGCCAAAGGTTTCGGTCAGGCTCGGAAACAGGAACAGGTCACCGCTGGCATAGTGTTCGGCCAGCACCTCGCCGCGCTGGGCACCGCAGAACACGGCATCCGGTACCTGCTGTTCCAGGGCGGCACGCTGAGGGCCGTCACCCACCATGATCAGGCGCAGGCGCTTGTGTGGATACGTTTTCTTCAGGGCCTCCAGGCATGGGCGCAACAAACCCAGGTTCTTTTCTGCCGCCAGCCGCCCGACATGCAGTACGGCGATGTCATCCGGGCCGAGCCCCCAGCTTTCCCGTAATGCCGGGCTGCGCCGGGCCGGGTTGAACAGGCAGGCATCGACCCCTCGGGCCAGTAGCTCCAGGCGTTCGAAACCGCGGCGTTCAAGCTCCAGGCGCTGGCTGAGGCTGGGTACCAGGGTGGTCGTCGTGCGCCGATGGAACCAGCGCAGGTAGTTGGTGAGCAGGCGCGTCAGCAGGCCCAACCCGTACTGGCCGGAATACTGCGGGAAATTGGTGTGGAAGCCGCTGACCACCGCTACTCCCAGGCGCCGGGCCGCGCGCAGTGCGCTGAGCCCAAGTGGCCCCTCGGTGGCGATGTACAGCACATCCGGCCGCTGCCGACGCCAGCGGCGCATCAGCTTGTGCATCGACACCTCGCCCCACTGCAAGCCCGGGTAGCCAGGCAGTGGCCAGCCACGGCACAGCATCAGGTTCGGGTCGTTGTGCAGCGGTGCTTCACCGGCCTGGCGCGGGCGCACCACTTCGATTTCATGGCCGCGTTGGCGCAACCCTTCGCTCAGGCGGCCAAGGGTATTGGCCACGCCGTTGATTTCGGGTGGGAAGGTTTCGCTGACCAAGGTAATGCGTAGGGCGGGTGTATTCATGACAAAAAGTGTCCGCCTGCTGGATTGCGCCAATGTGACTGTCGTGTGACGTACAGGTGACGCCTGATCGCCGACGCTTTTCGCCTTGTGAATTTTCCTTGCAAGGGTGCTCAAGAGGGAGCAACGGCAGCCGATGAAGATGCATTCGACGATGCGCTCCAGGAGAGCGGTGATGTTCAACAACAAGCTCAAGCAAGAAATCCGGCAGTTGCGTGAAGACCTGATGTCCATCGAACAGGTCAAGAGTAGCCTCGACAGCGAGATGCTGGTACTGCAACTCGACCCCCAGGGGCGGATCGAGATGGTCAACGGCAACTTCGAGAGCGAGATGCTCTACCGTGCCGAACAATTGCTTGGGCGCAACATCGAGGACATCGTCCCCGCCCATGTGAAGTCGCTGGATTTCTACCAGCGCATGAAAGGTGCGATCAGCCGCGGTGAACACCTGAACGGTGCATTCCGCCTGCTGCGCGGCAATGGCCAGGAGGCCTGGTTGCGGTCGATCCTGCAGCCGGTAAAGAACAGCGAGGGGCGCATCAAGTATTTCACGCTGCACTCCAGCGATCTTACCCGCACCATCGAAACCTCCCGCGAGCACGAAAGCCTGATCAAGGCCCTGATGCGCTCCACCGCCGTGATCGAATTCGCCCTCGATGGCACCGTGCTCACCGCCAACGAACGCTTCCTGGCCACCGTCGGTTACCGCCTGGAGCAGATCCGTGGCAAGCATCACCGCATGTTCTGCGAGCCGGAGGAGGCCAACTCGGCCGGCTACCAGGCGTTCTGGGACAAGCTGCGCCGTGGCGAATATGTTGCTGACCGCTTCAAGCGTATCGATGCCCATGGCCGGGTGGTCTGGCTGGAGGCTTCATACAACCCCATCTTCGATGCCCATGACGTGCTGTACAAGGTGGTCAAGTTCGCCACCGTCATCACCGAGCAGGTCAACCAGGAGCAGGCGGTGGCCGATGCGGCGGATGTCGCCTACAACACCTCGCTGGGCACCGATGCCAGCGCCCGCAAGGCCACCGATGTGGTCACCCAGAGCGTCAGCGTGATGCGCGGGCTGGAAGCTTCGATGCAAGAGGCGGCAGAGGGCATCCAGGCGCTGGATACCCAGTCGCGGGTGATCGGTTCGATCATCAAGACCATCAGCGACATTGCCGGGCAGACCAACCTGCTGGCGCTGAATGCAGCCATCGAAGCGGCCCGCGCCGGCGAGCAGGGGCGCGGGTTTGCCGTGGTTGCAGATGAAGTGCGCCAGCTGGCCTCGCGCACCAGTACCGCCACCGAGGAAATCGCCCGGGTGGTGCAGCAGAACGAGCAACTGGCCCAGGCGGCAGTGGCGATCATCGACACCAGCAAGCGCCAGGCCGAGCAGGGGCTGGCGCTGGCGGACGAGACAGGGAGCGTGATTGTCGAGATCCAGGACGGGGCGAAGCGGGTGGTGGATGTGGTCGGGCAGTTTTCCAGCCGGTTGGGGCAGTAGGAGCAGGATCAGACGCGGTCTGCTTCTTGTGGGAGCGGCCTTGTGTCGCGAAAGGGCCGCAAAGCGGCCCCGGCAATTTGTGCATTGGTGCTGAAAACCTGGGGCCGCTGTGCGGCC
>NZ_JBNRIJ010000025.1:0-4011 GCF_053557675.1 Pseudomonas sp. XP1
GATTTCGCAAACCTTGAGGTCTGGCGCCGTACCTGTGGGAGCCCGGCTTGCCGGCGATGGGCTGCGCAGCAGCCCCAATAACACTGACTGTCAAATATCAGGGCAAGCCCGCTCCTGGTGATCCCGCTAGGCTTGGTCAGGCACCACGGCGATCACGTCGATCTCCATCAGCCACTCGGCCTGGGCCAACCCGGCCACCACCAGCCCGGTGGAAATCGGGAACACCCCCTTGAGCCACTTGCCCACCTCCTTGTACACCGGCTCGCGGAAGCGCGGGTCGGTGATGTAGGTGGTAGTCTTGACGATGTGCGACAGGTCCGAGCCGGCCTCTTCGAGCAGCTGCTTGACGTTCTTCATCGCCTGCTCGGCCTGGGCCCTTGGGTCACCCAGGCCCACCAGGTTGCCTTCGAAGTCGGTGCCGACCTGGCCGCGCACATAGATGGTGTTGCCGGCGCGCACCGCCTGGCACAGGTCGTTGTCCAGGGTCTGGTTGGGGTAGGTGGCCTTGGTGTTGAACATGCGGATGCGAGTATGGGTAGGCATCAGTGGGCTCCGAGGGTGCTGACGTTGCTGATCTTGGATTGTTGCTGCTCATCCGCCGCGCGTTGTTCGCGGTCGCGGTAGGCGGTATAGGTGCGTTGCGTGGCGATGTGACCGGCAACGTGCTTGGCGTCGTGCCACACGCCCCAGATGAACGACGAGCCACGGCGCGACAGCCACGGCAGGCCAAGGAAGTACACGCCCGGCTCGCGGGCCACGCCGCGTTGGTGCTGGGGCTTGCCGTTGGCGTCGAAGGTGTCTACCTGCAGCCAGCTGAAGTCGACACCGTAACCGGTAGCCCAGATGATGCTGGTGACGCCGGCCTTGGCCAGGTCCAGCTGCTGCAGCGGGTTGCGCATGCATTCAGGGTCGGCCAGGCGCTTGCGGGCTTCGGGCTCTTCCGGCAGGTCCAGGCCGTTGCGCTCGATGTAGGCATCGGCGGCATCCAGCAGGGCCAGGTAGTTTTCGTCGCCGCGGTTGATGTTCTCGACCAGGTTGTCCTGGAAGCGCGCCACGCCGTTCTCGAACGACTGGGTCAGGCCGACCAGGGTCATGCCCTGGTGGGCGAGGGCGCGGAAGTCAACGGTGTGGCCGCCACGTGCGCCACTGACGGCAATGGTCACGTGCTCGCGGCCAGGCTTGGCGATTTCCGCATCCCACTCACCCAGCACGCCCAGCCACCAGCAGAAGTCGCGGTTGCGGTAAGCACGTGGCGGGCGATCGTGGGCGCCGACCGAGAGGTACACCTGGCGCCCGGCACGCATCAGTTCTTCGGCGATCTGCACGCCGGAGGAACCGGCGCCGACCACCAGCACAGCGCCTTCTGGCAACTGCTCGGGGTTGTAATAGGCCGCGGAATGGATCTGGTGCAGGTTGCCGTCTTTCGGCGCGATGGCCGGGATCACCGGCTTCTGGAACGGGCCGGTGGCGGCGACCACGCGGTTGGCGCGAATCACGCCTTCACTGGTTTCGATGGTAAAACCGGGACGGTCGCTGTTGCGCAGCACTTTCTTCACTTCGATGCCGGTGCGTACGGGCAGGTTGTA
This sequence comes from Pseudomonas sp. XP1, assembly GCF_053557675.1. NCBI lineage: Bacteria > Pseudomonadati > Pseudomonadota > Gammaproteobacteria > Pseudomonadales > Pseudomonadaceae > Pseudomonas > Pseudomonas sp. XP1. Next base: position 1,587 of record NZ_JBNRIJ010000025.1, read on the forward strand.
CTTGCGTACGTACTGCTCGAAGTAGTCGGCCACCTGGTCCTTGCCGGCGAAGGCGTCGGCGTCGAGGTTGAATTCCAGCCCCGGGAAGCGGTCGTGCCAGACCGGGCCGTTGGCCACCAGCGAGTCCCAGCGGCCGGTGCGCCAGGCCTCGGCGATGCGCTTGCGCTCCAGCACCAGGTGCGGCACGCCAAGCTTGCTCAGGTGTTCGCTCATGGCCACGCCGGCCTGGCCGGCGCCGACGACGAGGGTGTCGATTTCGAGGTTGTTCAGTGTCATGTCCGAGCCCTTGTTCAGGCGGTTTTTGTCAGGTCGGTTTGGAGGACCGCCGTTGCCTGGGGCCAGACTAGGGATGCCGTGGAATTGGCGAAAATAGTATTTAGCTGGGGTTTGCCGATAAAACGGCGAAGACCCTGGATTCTGTGGCTTGCGAGTTGGACGCAAAGGGGCCGCGCGCTGTGCCGACAGGATTGATTGGCCCGAAACAGATGTAGGAGCAGCCTTGGCTGCGAAGCGCCGCGCGGGCGGCGCTCGATCTCAGCCACAACAAAGTTTTTTCCTGCCTAACCCCTCGGAAAAAGGTCGTTTCGCCGGCCGAAAGGTTCAACCCAGAATGCCGTGTATCGCACAGCACAACAGGAACCATGACATGACTTTTTCCATCATCGGTCGTTGCCAGGAAACCGGCCAGGTCGGTATCGCCATCAGCTCTTCAAGCATCGCAGTGGGCGCCCGCTGCCCGTGGGTGCGTGCCGGTGTGGGTGCGGTCGCCACCCAGAACATCACCTTGCCGGCGCTGGGCCCGCAGATTCTCGATGCCCTGGAACAGGGCCAGTTGCCGCCTGCCGCTGCGCTGGACCGTGTACTGAGCGCCAATGGCTGGAGCGAGTACCGCCAGCTCACGGTGATCGACAGCCATGGCCAGGTGGCGCTGTTCACTGGCAAGGAAGCCTTGGGCACGCACTACGCCCTCGCCGGTGAGCAATGTGCGGCGGCAGGCAACCTGTTGGCCTCGACCCAGGTGATCGAGGCGATGGTGCAGGCCTTTGAACAGGCTGGCGGGCATCTGGCCGACCGCCTGCTGGCGGCCATGCACGCGGCGATGGCCGCAGGCGGCGAGGCGGGGCCGGTGCACTCGGCGGCGTTGAAGATTGCCGGCGAGCTGACCTGGCCGCTGGTGGACCTGCGCGTGGACTGGGCCGAGGCCGACCCGATCGCTGTACTCGATGGCCTGTGGCAGGCGTACCGGCCGCAGATGCAGGACTACGTCACCCGCGCCCTCAACCCGACTGCCGCGCCAAGCTACGGGGTGCCGGGCGATGAGTGAATTTGCCAGTCGCGCGCTGCTGGCCAGGCTGATCGGCTTTGCCACGGTCAGCCGGGATTCCAATCTCGAACTGATCGGCTTCATCCGCGACTACCTGGCCGAGCTGGGGGTGGAAAGCGAACTGTTCCATAACCCGGAAGGCACCAAGGCCAACCTGTTTGCCACCGTCGGCCCCCGGGACGTTGGCGGCGTGGTGCTGTCCGGGCATACCGATGTGGTGCCGGTGGACGGCCAGGCCTGGACAGTCGAGCCGTTTGCCCTGAGTGAGCGCGACGGGCGTCTGTATGGCCGGGGCACGGCCGACATGAAGGGCTTCATCGCTTCGGTGCTGGCGGCTGTACCGGCGTTTCTCGCCCAGCCGTTGCGCATGCCGGTGCACCTGGCGTTCTCCTACGACGAGGAAGTCGGCTGCCTGGGGGTGCGCTCGATGCTGGCCGCGCTGGAGCAGCGCCCGCACAAGCCACGGCTGTGCCTGATTGGCGAGCCCACCGAACTCAAGCCGGTGCTGGGGCACAAGGGCAAGCTGGCGATGCGTTGCCAGGTGCATGGCGCGGCCTGCCACTCGGCGTATGCGCCGTATGGGGTGAATGCCATCGAGTATGCGGCGAAGCTGATCGGCAAGCTGGGTGATATCGGTGATGCCCTGGCGTTGCCGGAGCATCACGACAAGCGCTTCGACCCACCGTTCTCCACTGTGCAGACTGGTGTGATCAAAGGGGGCAGGGCGCTGAACATCGTGCCGGCGGAATGCGAATTCGATTTCGAAGTGCGGGCCTTGCCGGGGTTCGAGGCGCAGGCAGTGGCCGACCAGTTGCAAACCTATGCCGAGGCCGAATTGCTGCCGCGCATGCGCAAGGTCAATGCCGCCAGCGCCATTCGCTTGCAGCCGTTGAGTGCGTATCCGGGGCTGGCCACCCCAGCGGATAGCGAGGCGGCTCGCCTGGTGGCGTTGCTCAGTGGTTCGGATGAGTTCGGTACGGTGGCGTTTGGTACCGAAGGTGGGCTGTTCGAACAGGCAGGCATCCCGACTGTGGTGTGTGGGCCTGGGAGCATGGACCAGGGGCACAAGCCGGATGAGTTCGTCAGTGTCGAGCAGTTGCG
>NZ_JBNRIJ010000025.1:4151-10883 GCF_053557675.1 Pseudomonas sp. XP1
GCAGCCCCAATCAAGATTTCAGAAGGTAGCCTTGACCTGCAGGCCAACCACCAGCGCGTTGTCGATATCCTTCCCGGAGAACGCACCCGGTTCGATGATGTACTGCACATCCGGGCGCAGGTTCAGCCACGGCGTGGCCTGGTAGCCGTAGCTCAGCTCCACCAACTGCTCGGCGCTGTCGATATCGGGGAACTGCTCCCCGGCATTGAACGCGGCATCTTCCAGCACGTCGCGGCTACGCGGGTTGGGCACGGCACGGCCATAGCCCAGCGCCACGGTATCCTTCGGGCGGCCTGCGAACGGCTTGTACAGCACCACGCCAGCGCCATACCACTTGGTGAACGGCGAGGCGGCCTTGCTCGACGCCGAGTACTGGCCGAAGGCATGCAGGCTGCGGCCCGGCAAGCCCTGGTCGTTCCACACGGCCTGGTCGACCAGCAGGTAGTGGCCGCCGCGGCCGGACACTTCCTCGTCGCTGCCGATGCGCTTCACATCGGAGCTGTCGTAGTAGTAGCCCAGTTTGTACTCGCCGGGCAGCTCGCCCTGCAGCTTGTACACCAGCTCTACCGGTACCACGGTGCCGGTGGTGTGCTTGGGACCCAGGTGCCAGGCGCGGCTGGAATTGCCGTTGCTTTCCGGGTCGACGTTGAACGCCGCCACACGCAGCTGCCAGGACGGCGACAGGTCGTACTTCACCCGCACGCCCAGGTGGGCATTGGGGTAATTGGTCCAGCCACTGCCGCCAGACATGTTCAGCGGGTGGCCGCAGAAGCCGGCGTTCATGAAGTTGCACAGGATGCCACTGTCCAGGCCGCCGAGGTCGTTGCCCATGGCCATGTAGCCGAGCTTGACGTTGAGTGCCGGGGTGAACAGGGTGCGCTCGTAGCTCAGCTCGGTCAGGCGGGTGTACAGGCCGCCGAAGTTTTCCTGGATCGGCAGCCGGTTGCCCACCAGGTCTTCCGAGGCGCTGTTGCCGCGGCGGTCGTTGATGGTCAGCTGGACCTTGCCACCGTTGTCCAGGCCGTACAGTTTCGACAGGTCGAATTGCACACCCAGTTTCAGGTTTTGCGAGTAGCGCGCCGAGCGGTGCAGGCCACCGTGGGCGTTGTAGGCGGTTTCGCCGCTGTAGTCGCCGGTGAACTTGACGCCGTCTTCTTCCAGCTGGTGACGCAGGCCGCCCCAGTCACCGGTCAGGGTGCTGCGGGTCATCAGGTCGCCGTCGGCCAGGGCGGTGCTGCTGGCCAGGGCCAGCAGCAGGGTGGGGGTGATGCGAATTGCGGATGGCATTGCTGAATCTCGGGTTGTCTTCTAAGGCCTCTTCGCGGGTGAGCCCGCTCCCACAGGATTTTCACTGCCCTTGCAAACGGTGCAGTTCCTGTAGGAGCGGGTTTACCCGCGAAGGGGGCGACGCGGTGTTACGGCAAGGCGTAAGAAATCACGTAGTCGCCACGGTCAGTCGACTGGCGCGCGCCGCCAGCCGTGATCACCACGTACTGCTTGCCGGTCTTCGGCGAGACGTAGGTCATCGGGCCGCCCTGGCTGCCAACTGGCAGGCGGGCCTTCCAGATTTCGTTGCCGTTGCTGCTGTCGTAGGCGCGCAGGTAGAAGTCCTGGGTACCGGCGATGAACACCAGGCCACCCTGGGTCGACAGGGTGCCGCCAAGGGTCGGCAGGCCGATCTTGATCGGCAGGTGCATGCGGATGCCCAGCGGGCCGGTGTCCTCGACGGTACCCACCGGTACCTGCCACGCCACCTGGCGGGTCTTCATGTCGATGGCGGTCAGGGTGCCGAATGGCGGCGCCTGGCACGGAATGCCGGCCACCGACAGGAAGCGGTTCTTGTTCACCGCATACGGGGTGCCCTTGAGCGGTACTGCGCCCATGCCGGTGTTCAGCGCTTCGCCTCCGGAAGCGGCACTGCCTTTGTTCTGCGACGGGATCATCTGGATCCACAGGCCCAGGCGCATGTCGTTGACGAAGATGAAACCATGTACCGGGTCGGTGGAGATGCTGCCCCAGTTCATGCCACCCAGCGAACCCGGGAAGCTCAGCGACAGGTCGGTGCCCGGCGCGGTGTACAGGCCGTCGTAGCGCATTTTCTTGAAGTCGATGCGGCACAGCAGCTGGTCGTACGGGGTTGCGCCCCACATGTCCGATTCGGTCAGGGTCTGCGCGCCGATCTGCGGCATGCCCACCGACTTCGGCTGGGTTGGCGAGTATGGCTCGTTGGGGATGTTGCCTGGCTTGACCGGTACTTCGTCGACCTGGGTCAGCGGCTTGCCGGTGGCGCGGTCGAGCACGTAGATCTGCCCGGCCTTGGTGCCGATTACCACTGCAGGTACCGACTGGCCGTCGTCCTTGGTGAAATCGATCAGGCTCGGCTGCATCGGCAGGTCGAAGTCCCACAGGTCGTTGTGCACGGTCTGGAACACCCACTTCTGGTTGCCGGTGGTGGCGTCCAGGGCCAGTACCGAAGCGCCATAGGTGTGGTCCAGCTTGCTGCGTTCGACACCGTAGATGTCGGTGGACGACGAGCCCATCGGCAGGAACACGGTATTCATCACCGGGTCGTAGGACATCGGGGCCCAGCTGTTGGGGGTGCTGCGCACATAGGTGCTGTCACCCTGCGGCGCCTGGCGATCTTCCGGGTTGCCGGGGTCGAAGGCCCAGCGCATTTCACCCGTGATCACGTCGAAACCACGGATCACGCCGCCTGGCATGTCGGTCTGGACGTTGTCGGCGACGCGGCCGCCGACCACCACGGTGGTACCGGCCATCAGAGGTGCCGAGGACAGCTGGTAGTAGGAGTCCGGCACATCCCCCAGGCCGGCCTTGAGGTCGACCTGGCCGTTGTTGCCGAAGCCCTGGCAGAACTCGCCGTTATCGGCGTCGACGGCAATCAGGCGGCCATCGATGGTGTTGGTCAGCAGGCGACGCTGGCAGTTGGCACCGGCCGGTACGCTGACCGCGGTGATTGGCGAGCTGTTCGGCTGGGTCGGCTGGGCGATGGCGGCAGTGGCGTCGAAGTAGGCCATGCCACGGCAACGCTGCCAGACCTTGGACTGGGCGTTGATCGCGTTCTTCCAAAGCTCCTTGCCGGTGTCGGCATCGAGGGCGATCAGGTTGTTGTGCGGGGTGCAGATGAACACCTTGTTGCCGACCTGCAGCGGGGTCAGCTGGTCTTCGGCACCGTTGCCGTCGCTGAGCGCCACGTCACCGGTGTGGTAGGTCCAGGCTACCTTCAGCTTGTTGACGTTGTCGCGGTTGATCTGGTCCAGCGCGGCGAAGCGGCTGCCACCTTCGGTGTTGCCGTAGTGGGCCCAGTCCTTCTGCGCCTTGTCGGCTTCGACCGGGGTCATGCCCGGGCCTTTGCCGGTGGGGGCGACACTTGGGTGGGCGACGAACATGTTGCCGGCGGCGATCACCAGCAGCACGGCCATCACCCCGGCAACGCCATAGGCACCGCGGCCGGCGCTGGCGCCATTGGCACGGGCCAGCAGCGGGTAGACCAGCGCCACCACCATGCCGATTGCGCCGAACATGAACAGGCGCGAGAACAGCGGCCAGAACACCAGGCCAGCATCGATCAGCGCCCAGATGGCAGTGCCGACCAGAAATGCCGCGTACAGCCAGGCGCCAGCCGGTTTGCGGCGAGCGATGAGGACGCCGGCGATGGCCATGGCCAGGCCGCCGATCAGGAAGTACCAGGAACCGCCCAGGCCGGCCAGCTTGACGCCGCCCGCAGCCAGGAGGAGGCCGAGCAGGGCGATGATCACGCCCAGGCCGACCAGGATGATGTTTGTGGCGCCAGAGGCGCGCGGGGTTTCTTTCATGCCAGGGATCTCAGCAGGTGGAATGCGCGCAGTGTAATCTCTTAGCTTGCTAATTAACAAGTTGGTACATAATTTTGTGGGGCGGATTGTCGCAGGGCTGAACTGTGCACTGTGTGGCTAAAAGTCTAGATCATGCGTTTAAAAATGCAGTAAACAGGATGTTCATGTCGGGTGGGTGACCCGCGTTCGATTTTCAATGACCGGATTCACGCCGGCCACGGAGTACTGCTGCTGTAGAACACCGCGAGCCAGATGGTGGCGGTGCCGGGGGCGGTCCATTCCACACGGTGGCGATAATGCGGTGGGATGTCCAGGCAATCGCCCGGCGCCAGCAGGCGGGTGTGGCTCTCGTGCTCGAAGCGCAGGCCGGCGGCACCACTGAGCAGCACGATCCATTCGCCTTCGGCCTGGTCGTACCAGAAACCGGGCGGGCTGGCCTGGCCGCTGGAGACGATACGTTCCACGCGCACGCCCGGGCGGCTGAGCAGCTGGTCGACCCATTCGGCGCTGGTGGGATCGCAAGGGGGAAGGGCAGTCAGCAGGTTGGTCGGGATCATGGAAAACCTCGTTTGAAAGGGGGTGGTTCCACTATGGACGCAATTGCCGTATGCCGCGCTTCTTGACCGGCCCGGCTGTTTGTAAGAACTTTCCGGGATTTGGAAGACGGGCAACAAATGGACAAACTCCTGGCGATGAAGATGTTCGTGGCCACCGTCGATGCCCAGGGCTTTTCTGCTGCCGCACGCCGGCTCGGGCTGGCGACATCGTCGGTGACGCGCCTGGTCGATGCGCTGGAAGCGGCGTTGGGCGCCACCTTGCTCAACCGCTCCACCCGCCAGGTCAGCCTGACCGAGGCCGGCGCCCGGTATTACCAGCGCGCGCGGGGTATTTTCGAGGCCCTGGACGAGGCCGATGCCAGTGTCGCCGACCGGGGCGAGGAGCCTGTCGGTGTGCTGCGGCTGTGCTTGCCGGTGGAGTTCGGCAGGCGGGTCATCGCCCCGCACCTTGGGCCGTTTCTGGCGCAACATCCGGCTCTGGAGCTGGACATCGACCTCAGCGACCGCCTGGATGACCTGCTTGACGGGCGCTATGACCTGTCGATCCGCCTGGGCGACCCCTCGCCCAATGACGAGCTGGTATGCCGCCAGTTGGGGCGCTTCCAGCGCTGGCTGGTGGCCAGCCCGGGCTATCTGGCCGGGCGAGACGCGCTGGAGCATCCGCGGCAGTTGCTCGGGCACGCCTGCCTGCGCTTTCGCTACGGGCAGAAAGGGCGCCCCTGGCGCCTGGCCCGTGGGCAGGACAGTCTGGAACTGGATGTGAGCGGGCCGTTGCGCAGTGCCAATGCCGACATGCTGCGCGAAACCGCACTGGCGGGCAGCGGCATCGCGCTGCTCGCCGACTGGCTGGTGCAAGAGGATGTGGCGGCCGGGCGCCTTCAGCGGCTGTTCCCCGATTGGCAGGTCAGCCCCGGCGCGGCCAATGACAGCATCAACGCCCTGTACCTGCCCAACCATCGTGGTTCGCGGCGGGTGAATGCCTTTATCGACTTTTGCGAAAACCTGTTGCAGCGCGGCACCTAGTGTTGCGCAGTGTGCAAAGCCCTGTTGCGCCAGCGCTGGATTCTCGCCTGAAGAACGTCTGGGTATGGTGGCCAGCATATTCCAGCCATTGCCGAGGACACTCGCATGAACCCTTCCCTTGCCGCGGCGCAGCCTGCAGCCACCGGCCTCAGCCGGGCCTTGGTCGCCCTGCTGGCTTTCTGCTGCGGCGCCATCGTCGCCAATATCTACTACGCCCAGCCCATCGTTGGCCTGATCGCCCCGGACCTGGGGCTGTCCACCGAGCATGCCAGCCTGATCGTTTCACTCACACAGCTGGGCTATGCCCTGGGCCTGCTGTTGCTGGTACCACTGGCCGACCTGTTGGAGAACCGCCGCTTGATGGTGGCTACCGCCGTGCTGGCCTGCGTCAGCCTGCTGCTGGCGGGTACCAGCAGCAGCGGCCAAGGCCAGCTGTTCCTCGGCTACGCGCTGCTGATCGGTTTCAGTTCCGTGGCGGTGCAGATGCTCATCCCGCTGGCGGCGCACCTGGCGCCGGAGCAGCAGCGTGGGCGGGTGGTCGGCAACATCATGGGCGGCCTGCTGCTGGGTATCCTGCTGGCGCGGCCGTTGTCCAGCCTGGTGGCCGACTACTTCGGCTGGCGTGCGGTGTTCATTGGCGCTGCCGGGGTGATGCTGGCGATCATCCTGCTGCTGGCCCTGACCTTGCCGCGGCGGGTGCCCGAGCACAAGGCCAGCTATGCCGGCCTGATGCTGTCGCTGCTCACGTTGCTGCGCCGTTATCCCTTGCTGCGCCAGCGCTCGCTTTACCAGGCGTTGATGTTCGCGGCGTTCAGCCTTTACTGGACGGCGGTGCCGATGGCCCTGGCAACCGAGCATGGCCTGTCGCAGAGCCAGATCGCGGTATTCGCCCTGGTGGGCGCGGTGGGCGCCGTTGCCGCACCCATGGCCGGCCGCCTGGCCGATGCCGGGCATGCCCGGGCCGGTTCACTGCTGGCGTTGTTGCTGGCGCCAGCGGCACTGTTGCTGGGGCTGACGGTGCCAGGCTACAGCGTGATCGGCCTGGGCCTGACCGGCGTGCTGCTGGATTTTGCGGTGCAGATGAACATGGTCATAGGCCAGCGTGAAGTGTACGCGCTGGACCCGGCCAGCCGCGGGCGGCTGAACGCGGTGTACATGACCAGCATCTTCCTGGGTGGGGCGCTGGGTTCGGCGGTAGCCAGTGCGGTGTTCAGCCAGTTTGGCTGGCAGGGTGTGGCGCTGGTGGGGGCGGGGTTGCCGGGGGTGGCCTTGCTGATATTCCTTGTAAAGGCGCGTCGGGGTTGAACGGTAGCGCGGTC
>NZ_JBNRIJ010000025.1:11082-16733 GCF_053557675.1 Pseudomonas sp. XP1
CAGGCTGCCGCAGCAGCGATTGAAGCCCTTGCCGCCCTTGGCCAGCCATGGCCGGATGCGGAACGCCAGGCGTGCCAACAGGTATTCGACCAGGAACTCGACGCTGGCAAAGGTTGCCGCCATCACCACGAACTGCAGCAGCAACCCTCGCTGCGGGTCGATGAACTGCGGCAGGAAAGCGCCGTAGAACAGCAGCACCTTGGGGTTGGCCATGGCCGACAGCAAGCCCTGGCGGAACAGCCCGGCATTGCCCGCCCGCGCGTTTTGCGCAGTCAGTTCCAGGTGCAGGCCCGGGCTGCGCCACAGTTGGATACCCAGCCAGATCAAATAGGCACCACCCACCCATTTGAGCACGCTCAGCACCGAGGCCGAGGCCTGCAGCAGCGCGCTGAGGCCGAACATGGCAAGGGCGATCAGGGCGCTGAAGCCAAACACTCCGCCGACGATGGTGAACAACGTCCTGCGTGCGCCATACAGGGCACCATGGGTCAGGGCCAGCAAGCTGTTGGGGCCTGGGGTCAGCGACAGGCCGATGCTGGCCAGCAGGTAGATGAGCCAGGTTTCGAGTGCCATGGTGGGAACGCCTTGTTGATCGGGAGGGTGCCAGTCTATGGCGTCGGCTTTCGTCAGAAATAGTATGATCTGGACTTCTGATGGTTTTTTCTGGACGCAATGCCATGCTGCCCGATATCCGCTTGCTGATCTTGCCATTACCGGATTTCGCCCTGCTGCCGTTCGGCGCCTTTCTCGACAAGTTGCGTTTCAGCGCCGACGACGAGGACTACAGCCAGCAGCGCTACTGCAGCTGGACCGTGGCAGGGCTGACCCTCGACCCGGTGCCGTCGAGCAGTGGCGCGGTGGTGCAGGTCGAGGCCGTCGCTGGCCAGCTCGAGCTGGCCAGTTTCGACTACCTGGTGGTGTTCGGCGGGCGCAACGCCATGGCCACTGCCGCGCTGGCGCCTCGCTACCGGCCCTTGCTCAGGCAGGCCGGCAAGGCTGGCGTCAAGCTGGTGGGGGTCGACAACGGTGCTTTCCTGTTGGCCGCCTGCGGGTTGCTGCAGGGCCACAAGGTAGTGGTGCACTGGCGCCACGAAGCCGAATTCCGCGCAGCCTTCCCGCATTTGCAGGTGCTGAGTGAGCAGCTGTATTGCATCGACGGTAGCCGCATCACCTGCGCTGGCGGCACCGCGGCCATCGACCTAGCCGTCGCGCTGTTGTCACGGGCCTGCGGGCGGGCCCGGGCGCTCAAGGGCCTGGCCGACATGCTGGTGGATGAAACCCGCGATAGCCGCCATGCCTTGCGCTCGCTGGAGCTGGGGGCGGGGCAGGGGCGGCAGGTGCAGCGCGCCCAGGCGTTGATGCGTCATCATCTGGGTTCGCCATTGACCACGGAGCAGTTGGCGGCGGAGCTGGGCATCAGCCGGCGCCAGCTGGACCGGCAGTTTCACGCCAGCCACGGCATGAGCGCCAAGGCCTGGTGGCTGGAGATGCGCCTGCAACAGGCGCGCTGGCGCTTGCTCAATTCCAGCCACAGCCTGGCGCAGATTGCCGATGAAGTGGGCCTGGGCGATGCCAGTTACCTGGGCAAGTGCGTGCGGCGGCGGTTCGGTTGCACGGCCCAAGCGTTGCGTGACGGCAATATCTCGCCCTGAAGCCCGGCGCGCACTCTGTAGGAGCGGCCTTGTGTCGCGAAAGGGCCGCAAAGCGGTCCCGGCAGTTTTGCATTGATGCCAAGATACTGGGGGCGCTTCGCACCCCTTTCGCGACACAAGGCCGCTCCTACATAAAGCGCGTCAGCCGGGACTACTGCGGCGTCCCGAACAACACTGTCCAGTAAATCCCCGCATCACTCTTCGGGTCCACCGCATATGCAGCGCCCAGCTCACGGAAGTCCGGGTTCATCAGCGTCGCGCAGTGCCCTGGGCTATCGAGCCAGCCATCGACCACCTTGCGCGCGGTGTCACGCCCGGCGGCGATGTTTTCGCCGATCTGCTGATACAGGTAGCCGGCCAGCTCTGCCCGGTCACCGGGGGTGCGGCCATCCTTGTCGATGTGGTCGAAGAAGTTCTGGTTGGCCATGGCCCGGGTGTGGTTGGCAGCAACCCCGGCCAGCACCGTGCTCCAGCTCAGCGCGGGGGCGGCGGCGAAAGGCTGGCCACCACATTGGCGCGGCACCTTGCGCGCGGCGTTGATCTCCTGCAGCACCTTCTGCCCCTCGGCCTGCCAGTCGCCCAGGCGGCCACTGAGCAGCGGCCGGGCCAGCACGATGCGCCAGTCGCGGCCTTCCTGGCTGACGCCGATATCGACGAACTGTGGGTCGAGCACCACCTGGCAGAAGCTTTCTTCGATGGCATGCATGGCAGCGCGCGCATCGCGCGGCCCCGACAGGCTGATGGCCTGCACATTGACCATCGGGTAGGCGGCGCGCGTCATGGCCTGCTGCAGGTCGCGCGTACCCTCTGGCGACAGCGCCAGGCGGGTATCGCTGTTGAGCGGCGGCAGTTCCAACGACGCTTCGCCACCGCAGGGCTGGGCCTTGCTGCGGTAGACGTTGATCGAATCGATCAGTTGCGCCTCTTCGCCGGTGGCAGCCAGTGCCCCGGCCGAAACGACCAGGCCCAGCGACAAGGCGGCAACGGATGACAGGACGCGCATGTGGATCTCCCTATGACTGGCAGCGTCGTGGTTTGCGCTGCTCATCCTACACAAGCCCGCGGCTTTTGGCCCGGGATCGTGCAAAGCAATGAAAACGCCGGCATTCGATGCTGGCGCCACAAGGGGGAGTAGACCACTGATCATCGGAAAAGTGCGGACAGTTGGTAATCATTCCTATCAAACCGCAGTTGTCAGCCCGTTTGCCGGCGCCCGCTGGGTATCAGCGCGCCACCGCCTGGTTCGGTTTGTAGAATAGAAAATGCCTGGTCTGCGCCGTCCGGCGGTAGGCTTTGGCCCAGTCCGGGCGCACATTGCGATCATGGAAGTACAAGGCACCCCCGGTACGGTCTTTCAACTGCTGGTTGAGCGCCTTGCGCGCAATCTCCTTGGCAATGTCGTAGCGTTGCGCTTCTTCGACCTGGTCCGGGCGCCCGTCGCACCACCAGGAGAACTGGCAGGCCTTGCTTTCAACACCCTGCTTGACCACGCCACAGATGGTATCCGGGAAGCCATCGTGGCCCAGGCGGTTGAGCACGACGTTGGCCACGGCGGCCATGTCTTCGGCGTCGGCACCCTTGGCTTCCCAGTAGATGGTGCGGGCCAGGCAGGTGATGCTGTCATCCAGCGGCGCCTGGCCGGCCGGGTCCACTGCCTGCGCTTCGCCCGGCGTGAGGGTCTCGGCCTTTTTCGGGGGTGGTGTGTCATTCACCACTTTTTCCTCGAGCACCTCGGCCTTGTCCTCGGCGACGGCAGCCTTGGCCGGGGCGGCCGCGTGCAAGGGGCCTGCGAGCAGGGCCGAAACCAGGCCGATCACCATCCACGAAAAGCGCATGATGCAAGCTCCCGAACTGTGGGCTGGTTCACAGTCTAGCCAAGCGCAAGCATCAGCACCAAAGGCAGGGTGGCGGCGGCCAACACGGTCTGCAGGGCGATGATGGTGGCCATCAGCGGTGCGTTACCGCCCATTTGCCGAGCCATCACATAGGAAGACGACGCAGTCGGCAGTGCCTGGAACAGCACCGCCACCACCGCTGCCTGGCCACCCAGACCAAGCAGGCGACACAAGCCCCAGGTGGTCAGCGGCATGACCAGGAACTTGAATGCCGACGCCGCCATCAGCGGGCGCACCTGCTGGCCCAGGCGGGCACCACCCAGGGCTGCGCCGACGCACAGCAGGCCCAGCGGCAGTGCGGCCTGGCCCAGGGCCTTGACCGTGGGTTCGATACCCGCTGGCAAGCCCAGCCCGCTGACGCGCAGCAGCAAGCCGCCAGCGCAACCGACGATCAAGGGGTTGGCGAAAATGGCCCGCAGCACCGTGGCCGGTGAGCTATGGCGGGCACTGAAGCGGGCGAACACCAGCACGCAAAGCAGGTTGACCAGTGGCACGATGGCGGCGTTGGCCACTGCCGCCAGGGCGATGCCGGCGCTGCCGTAGATACCCGCTGCAAGGGTGGCGCCGATGTAGTTGTTGAAGCGGATGCCGCCCTGGAACACCGAGGTGAAGTCGGCACCGTCGTGGCTCATTGCGCCCTGGTACAGCATCAGCAGCACAGCCCCGGCCAGGGTCGAGAGCATCAAGACGCCGACCATGCCCAGCACCGGTACGCCATCGAGGTTGGCAGTGGCCAGGCCGTGGAGGAACAGCGACGGCAGCAGTACGTAATAGCTCAGGCGCTCGGCGCCGGGCCAGAAGTTATCGGCGAGGAAGCCGCGCAGGCGCAGGAAAGTGCCCAGGGCAATCAGCAGAATGATCGGTAGCAGGGTGGTCAGCAGCAGGTGGAGCATGATCGACGTTCCGTGGTCGGGTACGGGGCACAGACTACTGGTGCGGATCGATCTGTAAAAACGTTGTTTTCTGCACTGACCATTGAGGAAAAATGCATGTTTGCTCTGGGGGCGCTGTGCGCCCCTTTCGCGACGCAAGGCCGCTCCCACAGGTTTGCCACTGCCTCCAAATGCAACGCGTTCGCTGTGGGAGCGGCCTTGTGTCGCGAAAGGGCCGCGCAGCGGCCCCGGCAATCTCAAGCCTCCAGCGCAGTCTTCAGCACCGCGCTCAAATGCCGCCGCTGGCTCTTCTCGTGCTCCAGCAACACCACCCGCCGGGTCAGCTGTGGGTCGCCAAACGGCAGGCATGTGGCCGGTGGCAAGCGTTGCAGGTCGTCATCGGCCATGGGGATGATCGCCACACCCAGGCCCATCACCGCCATGCGCGCCAGCGCTTCCTGGCTGTCCAGCTCCATCTGCTCGCTCACCTGCAAATGCTGCCGACGCAGTTCCTGTTCGATCTGCCGTCCGGCCCAGGCACGCTTGTCGAAACGCAGGAACGGCTGGCTGGCCAGCAACTGCGCCACGCTTTGCCCGGCCAGGTCGGGGCTGGCGATGGCCCAGAAGCGATCTTCGAACAACGGCGTGAAGTCCAGGCTTTGCGGGTAGGGGCTGACCGGCTCGGTGGTGATCGCCGCATCGAGTTCGCCGTCTTCCACCCGCCGTGCCAGTTCTGCCGACATGCCGGAGGCCACGCTGATGTGCAGCTGTGGGTGGTGCGCCTTGATCCACACCAGTGCCTTGGGCAGGCGTCGCGCCAGCACCGTGTGGATCGCCCCCAGGCGCAGGCGGCCGCGCAGGCTCGGGCCGCTGGCCAGGGCGTCGGCCAGTTCGTCATAGCTAGCCAGGATGGTCTCGGCGCGGGCCACCGCCAACTGGCCGGCTTCGGTCAGCGACACCTGCCTGCGGCTGCGGTCGAACAAGGTCACCTGCAGTTCGTCTTCGAGGGTCTTGATGTGCAGGCTCACCGCCGAAGGGGTGAGGCTGAGCAGGTCGGCGGCACGGGCGAAGGTGCCGTGGCGGGCGATGGTCACCAGGGTGCGCAGGGCTTTGAGGGACATGCGGTTGAGGTCCGGTTTCAAGCTGACAGGGCTGCATTGTCAGGCTCGGCCCTATCGCCGGCAAGCCAGCTCCCACAGGCACTGTGGCAACCTGTGGGAGCTGGCTTGCCG
>NZ_JBNRIJ010000025.1:16816-23768 GCF_053557675.1 Pseudomonas sp. XP1
GCACCACGCCCATAGGCCTGGCTGATCCGGTCGATCACCATGGCCAGGGCGACGATCGCCAGCCCGGCCTCGACGCCCTGGCCGACATTCAGAGTCTGGATCCCCGACAGCACATCCTCGCCCAGCCCGCGGGCCCCGATCATCGAAGCCACCACCACCATCGACAGGGCCATCATCACCGACTGGTTGAGCCCGGCCATGATGCTCGGCAGCGCCAGCGGCAGGGCGATGCGCCGCAACCGCTGCCAGCGGCTGGCCCCCAGGCCATGGGCGGCTTGCAGCAGCGAAGGGTCGATCTGGCTCAGGCCCAGTTCGGTCAGCCGTACCAGCGGTGGCAGGGCATAGATCAGCGTGGCGAACACGGCGGGCACCTTGCCCAGGCCGAACAGCATCAGCACCGGGATCAGGTAAACGAAGGCCGGCAAGGTCTGCATCACATCCAGTACCGGCAACAGCAACCGCTTCGCCAGCGGCCGGGCAGCCAGCAGGATGCCCAGCGGCACGCCCACCAGCACGCAGAGGCCGGTACTGACCAACACCAACGCCATGGTCTGCAGCAGTTTGTCCCACAACCCGAGCATGCCGATCAGGGCCAGCAACGCCACCAGTACCGCGCTGCGCAGCACGCTGCGGCTGGCATGCCAGGCCAGCAGGCCGACCAGCAACAGCAGCAGCCACCATGGCAGCAGGCGCAGCAGGGTTTCCAGGCCGACCAGCAGTTGCAGCAACTGGTCCGAGACGCTGCGCAGGTGATCGCCGTAATGCAGCACCAGCCAGTCGACCAGCCGGTTGATGCTGCCGGCAAAGGAAAATTGCAGGGCTTGGGGGAAGCCGCCGCTCACAGGCTGGCCTCGACCTTGGCGGCAATGTCCGCAGGCAACCAGGCTTTCCACACCTTGCGGTTGTCGCGCAGGAAGGTGAGGGCAGCGTCACGGGGCGGCGTGCGCTTTTCGCTCATGTTGGCCAGTGCCTGGTTCAGTCGGTCGATGGGCAGGTCGACCCGCTCGAACGCGCTCACCAGCTCCGGGTAACCCTCGCGAAAGGCCTTGGATACGCCGATCGACAATTTGGCCGGCAGCGAACTGCTGCCCTTGGGGTCGGGGTTGCCGGCATCGGTGAGGGTGGCCCAGGCCTGGGCATCGAACGGTGGCTCTTGCAGGCGTATGAGTTTGTATCGCCCCATCAAAGGGGTCGGGTTCCAGTAGTAGAACAGCACCGGTTGGCCACGGCGGATGGCCGAGCCGATTTCGGCATCCATTGCAGCCCCGGAGCCGCTGCGGAAATTGGTATAGAGATCATTAAGCCCGTAGGCCTTGAGTTTCTGGCTGTTGACGGTTTCGGATGTCCAGCCGCTGGGGCTATTCAGAAAACGCCCTTTGCCGGGTGACTCGGGGTCGCGGAACACCTGCGAATAACGCTGGAGGTCCTCGACGCTGCGCAGTTCCGGCGCCACGGGTTTCAGTTTGCGTGCGGCATCGCCCTCGATCACGTAGGCTGGCACCCACCAGCCTTCTTCGGCGTTCTTGACCGTGTCGCCCAACGCGAACACTTGGCCGGCCTGTTCTGCCTTGACCCAGGCGGGGCTGCGCCCGGCCCATTCCTCGGCGATTACCTGCAGGTCGTTGCGCGCCAGGGCCACTTCCATGCTGACGGTGCTGCCGGGCACGGTATCGGTGGTGTAGCCGTAGCCTCGCTCCACGATCAGCCGCAGGATCTCGGTGGTGAGGGCGCCGCTTTCCCAGCCTATGGCACCAAAGCGGATGGGCTCGCTGCGTTCTGCCGAGGCGGCGCTGTCGGTGCTGGCCAGGCCTACTGCGAGCAGCAGGCCGGCCAGCAACGTCGGGATCTTTTTCATGGGGCCTCTTGGAGTGGCGCTACTGAGTTGCCGCAAGTGTAGACGACCGGCTCCAGGCCCGGCAGGAAGGCCGCTGCACGCGATAGGCAGCGGCCTGCAAGTGACTCAGACGCGGAACTGGTCCATCAGCGCCTGTTGCTGGTTGGCCAGGCTGTTCAGCGACTGGCTGACCCGCGCCGACTCGTTGGCCTGCCCCGACAGCGACTCGGTGACATCCCGGATGGTTGCCACGTTGCTGTTGATTTCCTCCGCCACCGCGCTCTGTTCCTCGGCGGCCGAAGCGATCTGCAGGTTCATGTCGGTGATCACCGTCACTGCCTGGCCGATGCGCTGCAGCGCGGTGACAGCCTGACCAACCTGCTGCACGCCGCCCTGGGCCTGGCGGTGGCTGTTGTCCATGGCCCCGACCACTTCGCGGGTGCCGTTCTGCAAGGCCTCGATAACCTGGCGGGTTTCTTCCACCGATTCCTGGGTTCGCTGGGCCAGGTTGCGCACCTCGTCCGCGACCACGGCAAAGCCGCGGCCGGCTTCACCGGCGCGGGCCGCCTCGATGGCGGCGTTCAGCGCCAGCAGGTTGGTCTGTTCGGCGATCGAGCGGATCACCTCCAGCACCGAACCGATCTTCTCGCTGTTCTGCGCCAGGC
Organism: Pseudomonas sp. XP1; assembly: GCF_053557675.1. Lineage (NCBI taxonomy): Bacteria > Pseudomonadati > Pseudomonadota > Gammaproteobacteria > Pseudomonadales > Pseudomonadaceae > Pseudomonas > Pseudomonas sp. XP1. The sequence goes on from NZ_JBNRIJ010000025.1 coordinate 19,316, forward strand.
CCTGTACCTCGGCCATGGCGTTGCTCATGTCGGCGGCCAGGGCATCGATGCTGTGGGTGGTGCGGTCGATCACCGCCAGGCCTTCGCGGGTGGCCTGGTCGGCGTCGCGGGCGGCCTGCGCGGCCTGGGCGGCGCTGCGGGCGACGTCCTGGGCGGTGGCACTCATCTCGTGCGAGGCAGTGGCCACCTGGTCGACCTGGCGGTACTGCTGCTCCATGCCAGCGCTGGTCTGGGTGGCAATTGCCGACGACTGGTCGGCGGTGCCACGGGCTGCCTGCACCGAGCGTTTGACCTCGGCGATGGTCGGCTGCAGCTTGTCGAGGAAACGGTTGAACCAGCCGGCCAGTTCGCCCAGTTCGTCCTGCTTCTGATAGGTCAGGCGGCGGGTCAGGTCACCTTCGCCGCTGGCGATGTCCTTGAGCATGCTTGCCACGCCGAGGATCGGCCGGGTAACGCCACGGGCCATCAGCCACACCATCAGCAGGCCGGCAACCGCCGCCGCCAGGCCCAGGCCAAGTTCCAGCAGGGTGCCGCTGGTGTTCAGCGCGTCCAGTTCCTGTTTCAGCGCTTCGGCCGGCCCGGTCAGGGCGTTTTCCGGCACATCCAGCAGCACGCCCCAGGGCTGGGCATCCGGGATCGGCCGGAACGCGGCCAGCACTTTCAGGCGCTGCTGGCCGTGCACGATGGTCATCTTGCCGTCGGCCAGCTTGCGCACCAGTTCGGCACCTTTGGCGGTATCGACCTGGTCGAAGCGCTGGGCCAGCTTGCTGGCATCGGCGCTGTAGCCGGCCAGCAGGCCGACCGGGCTGAGAATGCCGACCGTGGTGCGGCCTTCGTACAGGCTGCGGCTGGCCTCCTGGCTCAGGGCCTGCAGGCTGTTGAGGTTGATGTCGATGGACAGGGTGGCGATCACCTTGCCGTCGACTGCCAGGGGGAAGACGATGCTGGTCATCAGCACCTGCTGGCCATCGATGTCGTAGAAGTAGGGCTCCACCACGCACACCTTGCCGGATGTGCGCGGGCACACCCACCAGGTATTGGCAGGCTGGCCGCTGGGGCCGATCTCGGTGTTGGCCATGTCATGCTCGGGCAGGGCCATGGCCGTCAGCTGGCCGACACGTGGCTGCGACCAGTACAGGGCGAAGCGCCCGGTTTCGTTGCTGCCCAGTTCGGCCTTGCCGACAAACAGGCTGTCCTTGTTGTCCAGGGCGTTGGGCTCGAATACCAGCGACAGGCCGAGCAGCTCGGGGTTGGCCTGCAGGGCGGCGCGCACCTGGCGGGTCATGTCCTCGCGCAGGTCGAAGGCATCGAGAAAGCGCTTTTCCGCCTGCTCGCGCAGGAACAGCACCTGGCGGGCGAAACCGGCGCCGTACTGGTAGGCGTCCATGAACTGGCGGCGGATGTTCAGCGCCTGCACCTCGCCCTGCGACTCGATGCGCGACTGCGCCGACTCGGTCAGCATCTGCATGCTGCTGGCCTTGACCAGGTCCGAGCTGTGGTCCATGCGGTACAGCGACAGGCCGACGAGCAGGGTGACGATGCCGGCCAGGCAGAGACCGGCGAGCAGGGTGATCTTCCACTGGATGGAAAGTTGTCGCAAAGGCATGGGGTGGGTCCCTTTTTTTGGACAGTAAGGGTTATGGCTTTGGGGCTGGGCGGCGCTCGATCTCACAGGCGAAAGAAATCTCCAGCCAGGCATCTCCCAGCCTTCCCACCCTATCGGCCCATCCCATTTTTTCTTTATTCAAACATTCAATTTAAATTTCCGCCCTCTGTGTAATCCGCCGCAACATGGCGCTTTTGACATCTGCTGCTCACTGCTTCACAGTGCGCGCTTTTTTTCTGTCGCAATGAGGTAAGCCAACCATGAATGCAGTGATCGCCGCGGTCGGCATCATGCTGATACTCAGCCTGTCCCGCGTGCACGTGGTCATCGCCTTGATCATCGGGGCCCTGGCCGGTGGGCTGGTGGGCGGCCTGGGTATCGAGGGTACGCTCAAGGCCTTCAACGGCGGCCTCGGTGGCGGGGCCACGGTGGCCCTGTCCTATGCACTGCTGGGCGCCTTTGCCGTGGCCATCGCCAAGTCCGGCCTGGCCCATGCCCTGGCCGACCGCGCCCTGGCCATGATCGACCGCCAGGGTCATGCCAATGGCGGCAAGGTCAAATGGTTGCTGGTCGGCCTGATGCTGGTGGTGGCGGTGTCGTCGCAGAACATCCTGCCTATCCACATTGCCTTCATCCCCTTGCTGGTGCCGCCGCTGCTGTACGTGCTGACCCGCCTGCGCATCGACCGCCGCCTGATCGCCTGCGTGATCACCTTCGGCCTGATCACCCCGTACATGTTCCTGCCGGTGGGCTTTGGCAACATCTTCCTCAACGAAATCCTGCTGGCCAACGTTGCCCGCGCGGGTGTCGACGTGAGTGGCGTGAATGTCACCCACGCCATGGCCATCCCGGCGGCCGGCATGCTGGCCGGCCTGTTGCTGGCGGTATTCATCAGTTACCGCAAGAAGCGTGACTACGACCTGGCGCGCATCGAGCAGGTGGAGCAGGTGAGCGTGCAGTACAACCCGCTGACCCTGCTGGTGGCCGGGTTGGCGATTGCCTCGGCGTTCATCATCCAGTTGTGGCTGGATTCGATGATCATCGGCGCGATGGTCGGCTTCCTGATCTTTTCGCTGTCGGGCATCGTGCGCTGGAAGGACACTGACGACCTGTTCACCGAAGGCATGAAGATGATGGCCATGATCGGCTTCATCATGATTGCCGCCTCGGGCTTTGCCGATGTGATGAAGGCCACCGGTGAGGTGAACAGCCTGGTGGAAACCTCGGCGCAGTGGATCGACCACAGCAAGGGCATCGGTGCCTTGCTGATGCTGCTGGTGGGCCTGTTGGTGACCATGGGCATCGGCTCGTCGTTCTCCACCGTGCCGATCCTGGCCGCGATCTTCGTGCCGCTGTGCGTGCAGCTGGGCTTCGACCCGCTGGCCACCGTGTGCATCGTTGGTACCGCCGGCGCCCTGGGTGACGCCGGCTCGCCTGCCTCGGACTCGACCCTGGGCCCGACCTCGGGGTTGAACGTGGATGGCCAGCACCACCATATCTGGGACACCGTGGTGCCCACCTTCATCCACTACAACCTGCCACTGCTGGCGTTCGGCTGGCTGGCGGCGATGACGCTGTAGGGGGAGGGCGTCAGCCCTTGTCGGGCGGCGGCGAGATGCGGTTGAGCACGGTGCTGCCGTCCTTGCTGCGGGTCAGGTAGACCGGCAGCACCTTGGGCAGGTTGTTGACCAGGCGCCCCACCTCGCGGGTGTTGTAGATGCCGCTGATGCGGATGCGGCCGGTACTGGCGTCGGCCAGCAGCAGCGGCGCATCGAGGTATCGGTTGATTATCGGCAGGGCCTGTTCCAGGCTCAGGTTGTCGAGCACCAGCTTGCCGTCGCGCCAGGCCAGGCTGTTGCCGTAGTCGTCGCTCTGCTCCAGTTGCGGCTCGAAGTCGCCCTTGTGATAACTGGCCTGCATCCCCGGGCCCAGGCGGTAGCCACCGGCGCTGCCGTCGCTGGATACCAGCACCGAACCTTCCACCAGGGTGACCTTGACCTGGTCCTGGTACTTCCACACGTTGAACTGGGTGCCGGTAACGCGGGTCTGGCCACGACCGGCATGCACGATGAACGGGTGGCTGCTGTCGTGTTGCACCTTGAAGAACGCCTCGCCACGCTTGAGCGTGACCTGGCGCTGGTCCTTGTAGTTGAGGTAGGTGAGCTCGGTGTTGAGGTTGAGCTGCACCGTGCTGCCGTCGCTCAGCTGCACGGTCTGCATGTGCGCACCGGCTTCGAAGTGCTGATAGTGATTGGGTAGCCAGCCTTGTTCCCAGCCCACCCAGCCGGCCAGCGGCAGCACCGCCAGGGCGATCGCGGCAGCGGATGCCAGCGGCCGCCAGTTGCGCGGGCGTGCGGCCTTTTGCACGGGCGGGTTGAAGTCGATGACGGTTGCATTGCGCGGCAGCAGGTCGGCGGTTTGCCAGATTTCCAGCATCGCCTGGTATTCCTCGGCATGCCGGGGGTCGGCCGCCAGCCAGCGAGCGAACGCCTCGCGCTCTGTCACCGTGCAATCTTCGGCGTGCAGGCGCATGCACCAGTGCGCGGCGGCGTCGGTGATGGCATCGTCTGGGCTGGGATTGAGGCGGTCGTGGTTCATTGCGGCTCCGGGTTTTGCGCATTCTACCCTTGCTGGAGGGCTCCCGAGAACCGAGGTAATGGCGAATGACTATCAGTTGTGCCGGTTTTCGTCGGATTGGTGATGGTTTTCCAGCGTTTGAGAACCCTTCGCGCAGGTTCATTCAGGCTGAAATCGTTGGGGCTGCTGCGCAGCCCTTTCGCGACACAAGGCCGCTCCCACAGGTACAGCGCTGCCCGATGGGTTTGTGCGATACCAGTGGGAGCGGCC
>NZ_JBNRIJ010000025.1:23860-25693 GCF_053557675.1 Pseudomonas sp. XP1
GGCTGCCACTTCCCGCCCGAATACTCGCCTCCAGCCCCAACCCCCGCGGCAGAACACGCTGGAAGAAGAACTCCGCGCACGCAAGCTTGGCCCCATGAAATGCGGCATCTTCGTCACGCCTGGCCAACGCCACCGCGGCCATCCGCGCCCACATGTAGGCATACGCCGTCAGCCCGAACAGCTGCAGGTATTCCACCGCCACTGCGCTGACCAGGTTGGCATCCTCGCTGGCCCGCGCCCGCAGCCAGGCGCTGGTGGCCTCCAGCCGCGCCAGGCTCGCTTGCAGGGCATCACGGTGCAATGGCGCATCCACGCTGAAGGCCCGCACCTCGGCGGCAAAGCTGGCCAGCGCCCGGCCACCGTCAGCCAGCACCTTGCGCCCGAGCAGGTCGAGGGCCTGGATGCCATTGGTGCCTTCATAGATCTGCGCAATGCGTACGTCGCGCACCCGCTGCTCCTGGCCCCATTCGCGGATGTAGCCATGACCGCCGTACACCTGCTGGCCGAGTACGCAGCTTTCCAGGCCGTTGTCGGTGAAGAACGCCTTGGCCACCGGCGTCAGCAGCGCCACCAGGCGCTGCGCATGTTCGCGCTCGCCAGCGTCTTCAGCGTAGCGCGCCAGGTCCAGTTGCTGGCCGACGTAGGCGGCAAACGCCCGCCCACCTTCGGTGAGGGTGCGCATGGTCAGCAGCATGCGCCGCACATCGCCGTGGTGAATGATCGGGTCGGCAGCCTTGTCCTGTGCCTGCGGGCCGCTGGCGGCGCGGCTTTGCAGGCGTTCGTTGGCGTAGCGGGCGGCGCTCTGGTAGGACGCCTCGGCACAGCCGATGCCCTGGATGCCGATGGACAGGCGCTCGTAGTTCATCATGGTGAACATCGCCGCCAGGCCCTTGTTCGGCTCGCCCACCAGGTAACCGACGGCACTGTCGAAGTTCATCACGCAGGTGGCCGAGGCCTTGATGCCCATCTTGTGTTCGATCGAGCCGCAATGGGCGGCGTTGCGCGCCCCCAGGCGGCCATCGGCCTCGACCAGGTACTTGGGCACCAGGAACAGCGAGATGCCCTTGGCACCGGTGGGTGCATCCGGCAGCTTGGCCAGCACCAGGTGGACGATGTTCTCGGTCAGGTCCTGTTCGCCGCCGGTAATGAAGATCTTGCTGCCGCTGATGCGATAGCTGCCGTCTGCCTGGGGTTCGGCGCGGCTGCGGATCAGCCCCAGGTCGGTGCCAGCATGGGGTTCGGTGAGGCACATGGTGCCGGCCCAGCGGCCCTCGTACAGGGGCGGCAGGTAGGTGGCCTTGAGCGTTTCGCTGGCGTGGGCGTCGATCGCCAGGCAACTGCCGGCGCTCAACGCCGAATACAGGCTGAAGCTGCAGTCGGCGGCATAGAGCATTTCCTCGAACAGCACCCCGAGCATTTTCGGCATGCCCATGCCGCCATGTTCGGGGTTGCCGCCCAGGCCGACCCAACCGCCTTCGCGGTAGGTGTGCCAGGCCTCGCGGAAGCCGTCAGGGGTGGTGACTTCGCCTGCGGCGAAGCGCACGCCTTGCTCGTCACCGTTGCGGCTGAGCGGGGCAATCAGCTGGCCGGTGACTTTGGCTGCTTCCTCGAGGATGGCATCGGCGGTATCGGCGTCGATGCGCTCGGCCAGGGCTGGCAGGCGGGCCCAGAGGGCCGGGGCGTTGAACACATCATGCAGGACGAAGCGCATGTCGCGCAGGGGGGCTGTGTAGGTGGTCATCGGGGGCTCTTGGAATAAGGGAAACATGGGCTGGCCTCTTTGCGGGCACGCCCGCTCCCACAGGTCAAGCACAGGGTTCGAGGCCGGTGCGG
>NZ_JBNRIJ010000025.1:25814-29752 GCF_053557675.1 Pseudomonas sp. XP1
CGTACTTCTGGATCTTGCCGGTGGAGGTCTTGGGCAGTTCGCCAAACACCACGGTCTTTGGCACCTTGAACCCGGCCAGGTGCTCGCGGCACCAGCTGGTGATGTCGGCTTCGCGGGTGTCTTCGCGGCCCGGCTTGAGGGCAATGAAGGCGCACGGGGTTTCCCCCCATTTTTCATCAGGACGCGCCACCACCGCGGCTTCCAGTACCGCCGGATGCTTGTACAGGGCATCCTCGACCTCGATGGTGGAGATGTTCTCACCACCGGAAATGATGATGTCCTTGAGCCGGTCCTTGATCTCGACATAGCCGTCGGCGTGCCACACGGCCAGGTCACCTGTGTGGAACCAGCCGCCACGGAAGGCTTCGACGGTGGCTTCGGGGTTCTTCAGGTAGCCCTTCATCACCGTATTGCCGCGCATGAAGATCTCGCCAAGGGTATTGCCGTCGCGCGGCACCGGCTCGAGGGTTTGCGGGTCGGCGACCATCAGGCCGTCGAGGGTCGGGTAGCGCACGCCCTGGCGGGACTTGATCCGCGCGCGCTCTTCCAGCGCCAGTTCATCCCATTCGTCATGCCAGGCACACACGGTCACCGGGCCGTAGACCTCGGTCAGGCCGTAGGTGTGGGTGACCCGGATGCCCATCTCTTCCACGGCGCCGATGACCTTGGCGGGGGGCGCGGCGCCGGCGACCATGGCCTGCACCGGGTGCTCGATGGCCGCCTTGGCCGCCTCAGGCATGTTGACCAGGGCGTTGAGTACGATCGGCGCGCCGCACAGGTGGCTGACCCGGTGCTCGCGGATCAGGGTCAGGATCTTCTGCGGGTCGACCCGGCGCAGGAACACATGGGTGCCGGCCAGCGCGGTGATGGTCCATGGGTAGCACCAGCCGTTGCAGTGGAACATCGGCAGGGTCCACAGGTACACCGGGCGATGGCCCATGCCCCAGACCATCTGGTTGCCCAGGGCGTTCAGGTAAGCGCCACGGTGGTGGTAGACCACGCCCTTGGGGTTGCCGGTGGTGCCGGAGGTGTAGTTGAGCGAGATCGCCTGCCACTCGTCATCGGGCCACTCCCAGGCAAAGTCCGGGTCGCCCTCGGCGAGGAACGCCTCATAATCCAGTTCGCTGACCGCACGGCCTTCGCCATACTCCGGGTCATCCACATCCACCACCAATGGCGGGTGCTCGAGCAAGGCCAGGGCCGCCTCGATGACCGTGTGGAACTCGCGGTCGGTGATCAGCACCTTGGCCTCGCCATGCTGCAGCATGAAGGCGATGGCTTCGGCATCCAGGCGGACGTTCAGGGTGTTGAGCACGGCGCCGGTCATGGGCACGCCAAAATGGGCTTCGAGCATGGCCGGAATGTTGGGCAGCATCACCGCCACGGTGTCGCCACGACCGATACCCCGGCCCACCAGGGCGCTGGCCAGGCGCCGGCAGCGTTGGTAGGTCTGCTGCCAGTTGCGGCGGATGGCACCATGCACTACCGCCGGATAGTCGCCGTATACGGCAGCGGTGCGTTCGATGAAACTCAGCGGAGTGAGCGCGACATGGTTGACGGCAGCGGGCATCAGGCCCTGGGCATAGATCGACATGCGGTAATCCTGTAGGGGAGGCAGGCACAACCTGTGCGCTTGACCCCCGGTGGCTGATTGTTAGCTCTGTTCAGGGTGCAGGGACGCGGACGGTGGGCCGCTCCCTTGTCGCAGTTTTACGCGAGTCGCTATGGTATTAGGAATATCGACTATAGCAATATAGTAAAACTACTATAACAACGAGCCGCCTACCGTGGACAACACTGCCTATCCCTTGCTCGCCAAGGACCCACAACCCAGCCTGATGCTGGCTGGCGACGCCAGGCCGTTGGCACTCAACCCGGCACTGCAGGCCTGGGTCGATGAAGGCCCGGCACTGGCCAGCTGGCTGCCGGGCAACTGCACCGCCCTGGTGCGCGCCTGCCTGCGCCAGCGCCGGGCGATCGCCGATGTCGAGGTGCAAGTCGGCGAACGCATCGTGCTGTGGAGCTTCATCCCTGACGACCAGGGCCAGCAGGTGCTGGCGCGTTGCCGCGACGCCAGCGACGAGCGCCATGGCGCACGCGAGGCCAGCCGCGCCCGGCGTCTGTACCGGCTGATCATCGAGAACACCACCGATCTGATCTCCCGGCACAGCCCTGACGGCCGTTTCCTCGATGCCTCGCCGGCGGCATTCCGCCTGCTTGGCCTGTGGCCCGAGCAACTGCGCGGCATGGCCGTGCATACCTTGCTGCACCCACGCGAGCGCCGCCAGGTGCTGCGCCAGGCCGCCGCCGCCCTGGACCAGGACGGCTACCACACCATGACCTGCCGCGTGCGCCAGGCCGCAGGCGGCTACCGCTGGTTCGAAATCGCCAGCCGGGCCATCCGCGAAACCTACACCGGCGCGGTGGTGGAGGTGGTCAGCGTGTCTCGCGACATCACCCTGCGCATCGAAGCCCAGGAAAGCCTGGCGCACAGTGCCCGGTTGGCCACCTTGGGCGAGCTGGCTTCGGGCATTGCCCACGAGATCAACCAGCCGTTGGCTGCAGTGGTCAACTACGCCAATGCCAGCCTGCGCTACCTGCAGGGCCTGGAGCGTGACCCGCAGGCCCGCGAGCGGGTGGGACAGGGCCTGCAGCGCATCTGCGAACAGGCCACCCATGCCGCCGAAGTGATCCGCCGCCTGCGCGCCTTCCTGCGCAAGGGGCCACGCCGCCTGCAGGCGCTGGACGTGGCCGAGGTGGCCGGCGAAGCCATGCGCCTGTGCGCCTGGGAGGCCGCACGTGACCAGGTGGTGGTCGAGCTGCGCATGAACGCGCAGTTGCCCTTGGTGTATGCCGACCGGGTACTGCTGGAGCAGGTGCTGTTGAACCTGCTGCGCAACGCCATCGATGCCAACCGCGAGCAGCATGGCGAGCGGCCGTCACGTATCCTGCTTGGCGCCGCGCGCGATGGCGATGGCGTGCTGGTCGAGGTGGCCGACCAGGGCCCGGGCGTGGCGCCCGAGCGCCTGGATGAAATCTTCACGCCGTTCACCACCAGCAAGGCCGACGGCCTGGGTCTTGGCCTGAGCATGAGCCGCAGCCTGATCGAGGGCTTTGGCGGCAACCTGTGGGCGCGAGCCGGTGACAATGGTGGTCTGGTACTGTGCTGCCGCCTGGCGGTCAGCAGGGGATAAGGGGAGATGGCGGTGCAAGCGAAAGTGTATGTGGTGGATGACGACCAGGGTATGCGGGACTCCACGGTGTGGCTGCTGCAGTCGGTGGGCTTGCAGGCCTTGCCGTTCGCCGGTGGGCAGGCGTTTCTCGACGCCTGCGTCGACGATGGGCCGGCTTGCGTGCTGCTGGATGTGCGCATGCCCGGGCTGGGCGGGTTGGCGGTGCAGCAGGCGATGCGCGAGCGTGGCCTGGGGTTGCCGGTGATCTTCGTCAGCGGCCATGCCGATGTGCCGATCGTGGTGCGGGCATTCAAGGCCGGCGCCTGCGACTTCATCGAAAAGCCCTACAACGACCAGTTGCTGCTCGACAGCGTACAGGCCGCGCTGGAGAACGCCGGGCGGGCACGCCAGGACGACCAGGCGCTGGCCCGGGTGCAGGCGCGCATCGACGGCCTTACCCCGCGCGAGCGCGATGTGTTCGTGCCGTTGGCCCAAGGGTTGAGCAACCGCGAGATTGCCGAGCGGCTGGGCGTGAGCGTGAAGACGGTGGACCTGTACCGGGGGCGAGTGATGAAGCGGTTGCAGGCCGATAGCCTGGCGGAGTTGGTGGGCATGGCCATAGCCTGCGGGGCGGTGGAGGCATTGGGCCTGCGAACACCGTAGCAGGCCTTGACGCATGGCCCTGTAGGAGCGGGGGGGGGGGGGGGGGGGGGGGGGGGGGGGGGGGGGGGGGGGGGGGGGGGGGGGGGGGGGGGGGGGGGGGGG
>NZ_JBNRIJ010000025.1:29912-44505 GCF_053557675.1 Pseudomonas sp. XP1
CACTGCCTAGGCAGTAATATTTTTACACAATTAATCGAGCAGTCTCCGATGGCGCATTTCTCCCCCGAAAACTTCCAGACCTGCGCCATCGGCATGCTGCTTGGCCGTGCGGCGATCCTCAAGGACCGCATTCTCGACTGGCACCTCGAATCGGAAGGCGTCACCGCCGCGCAGTTCAAGGTGCTGATCATCGTCACCCAGTACCAGGTGGACACCCCGGCCGAACTGTGCCGTTACCTGGGCCTGGACAGCGGGTCGATGACCCGCATGCTCGACCGCCTCGAGCAGAAGGAGCTGATCGTGCGCAACCGCTGCGCCGACGACCGCCGCCAGGTGCGTCTGGCCCTTACCGCCGATGGCCAGCGCCTGGCTGACCGCCTGCCGGAAATCGGCGCGGCGGCCATGAACGAGTTGTGCGGCGCGCTGGCAGCCGAAGAGCTCCAGACCCTGGAAGGCCTGCTGGCCAAGGTCCTGCTCGCTGCCGGCGACCCGTTGACGATCCGCCGCTTCGGCGATCGTTGATCCCTGTCACGAATTATCCAAGGTATTGTCATGGCCACTCCCGCAGACACCCCGACTCCCTCCGCCGCGCCCGAACCGTCGCGCAAGCGCAAGGCCTGGCTGCTTGGCCTGCTATTGCTGCTGATCCTTGCCGGCGCCGGTGCCTGGGCCTGGTACAGCCTGGTCGGGCGCTGGCACGAAAGCACCGACGATGCCTACGTCAACGGCAACGTGGTGGAGATCACCCCGCTGGTCACCGGCACCGTCACCAGCATCGGTGCCGATGACGGCGACCTGGTCCACGCCGGCCAGGTACTGCTGCAATTCGACCCGGCCGACAGCCAGGTGGCTTTGCAGTCTGCCGAAGCCAGGCTGGCGCGCAGCGTGCGCCAGGTGCGCGGGTTGTACAGCAACGTCGACGCGCTCAAGGCCCAGCTGGAAACCCGCCAGGCCGAGCTGCGCAAGGCCCGGCAGGACTTCAATCGGCGCAAGGTGCTGGCCGACAGCGGTGCGATTGCTGCCGAAGAGTTGTCCCATGCCCGCGATGACCTGAGCGTGGCCGAGGCCGCCGTCAACAGTGCGCGCCAGCAGCTCAGCACCAGCAGCGCGCTGGTCGACGACACCGTGGTGTCCTCGCACCCCGAGGTGATGGCCGCCGCCGCCGACCTGCGCCAGGCCTACCTCGACCACGCCCGCACCACCCTTGTGGCACCGGTCACCGGCTATGTTGCCAAGCGTACCGTGCAGCTGGGCCAGCGCCTGCAACCGGGCACCGCGACCATGGCAGTGATTCCGCTGGACCAGGTGTGGATCGACGCCAACTTCAAGGAAACCCAGCTGCGCGACATGCGTATCGGCCAGCCGGTGCAGATCAGCGCCGACCTGTACGGCAGCGAAGTCAGGTACAGCGGCACGGTCGACAGCCTAGGCGCCGGCACCGGCAGCGCCTTTGCCCTGTTGCCTGCGCAGAATGCCACCGGTAACTGGATCAAGATCGTCCAGCGCGTGCCGGTGCGCATCCACCTCAGCCCCGACCAGCTCAAGGACCACCCACTGCGTATCGGCCTGTCCACCGTGGTCGAGGTCGACCTGCACGACCAGAGCGGCCCGGCCTTGGCCCAGCAGCCACCACAGCAGGCCAGCTACACCACCCAGGTGTATGACCGCCAGCTGGTCGAAGCCGACAACCTGATTGCCCGGTTGATCCACGAAAACAGCGCAACCGGCAAGACGGCCCAGCGATGAGCAACAACGCTGCTGCCCAGTTCACGCCGCCGAGCCTGCTGCTGACCACCATCGGCCTGTCACTGGCGACGTTCATGCAGGTGCTCGACACCACCATCGCCAACGTGGCCTTGCCGACTATTTCCGGCAACCTGGGGGTGAGCTACGAGCAGGGCACCTGGGTCATCACCTCGTTCGCGGTGAGCAACGCCATCGCCTTGCCGCTGACCGGCTGGCTCAGCCGGCGGTTTGGCGAGGTGAAGCTGTTCATCTGGGCCACGCTGCTGTTCGTGCTGGCCTCGTTCCTGTGCGGTATTGCCCAGTCGATGCCGGAGCTGGTCGGTTTTCGCGTGCTGCAGGGCGTGGTGGCCGGGCCGTTGTACCCGATGACCCAGACCTTGCTGATCGCGGTCTACCCGCCGGCCAAGCGCGGCATGGCCCTGGCGCTGCTGGCGATGGTCACGGTGGTGGCGCCGATTGCCGGGCCGATTCTCGGGGGCTGGATCACCGACAGCTACAGCTGGCCGTGGATCTTCTTCATCAACGTGCCCATCGGCCTGTTCGCCGCCGCCGTGGTGCGCCAGCAGATGCGCACCCGGCCGGTGGTCACCAGCCGCCAGCCGATGGACTACATCGGCCTGCTGACGCTGGTCATCGGCGTTGGTGCGTTGCAGGTGGTGCTGGACAAAGGCAATGACCTGGACTGGTTCGAGTCGTCGTTCATCATTGTCGGCAGCCTGATCTCGCTGGTGTTCCTGGCGGTGTTCGTGATCTGGGAACTGACCGACCGTCACCCGGTGGTCAACCTGCGCCTGTTCGCGCACCGCAACTTCCGCGTCGGCACCATCGTGCTGGTGGGGGGCTATGCCGGGTTCTTCGGCATCAACCTGATCCTGCCGCAGTGGCTGCAGACGCAGATGGGCTACACCGCTACCTGGGCCGGCCTGGCGGTGGCGCCGATCGGCCTGTTGCCGGTGCTGATGTCGCCGTTCGTGGGCAAGTACGCGCACCGCTTCGACCTGCGTGTGCTGGCCGGGCTGGCGTTCCTGGCGATCGGCAGCAGCTGCTACATGCGTGCCGGGTTCACCAGCGAGGTGGACTTCCAGCATGTGGCGCTGGTGCAGCTGTTCATGGGCATTGGCGTGGCGCTGTTCTTCATGCCGACCTTGAGCATCCTGCTGTCCGACCTGCCACCGCAGCAGATTGCCGATGGCTCGGGCCTGGCAACTTTCCTGCGTACCTTGGGCGGCAGTTTCGCAGCGTCGCTGACCACCTGGATCTGGATTCGCCGGGCGGACCAGCACCATGCCTACCTGAGCGAGCACATCAGCCAGTTCGACCCGGCCACGCGGCATACCCTCGAGCAGCTGGGTGGGGCCAGCCCGCAGAGCTATGCGCAGCTGGAGCAGATACTCAACGGGCAGGCGTACATGATGTCGACGGTGGACTACTTCACCCTGATGACCTGGGTGTTTGCCGGGTTGATCCTGCTGGTGTGGTTTGCCAAACCGCCCTTTACAGCCAAGGCCGGGCCGGCGTCGGCAGGGCATTGAGCCGGGCCAGAACAAGGCCCGGGCTCTAGCCCTTGCCAAATGCCATGTCAGGCACTCGCTGCTGTGTACCAGGGCCGCTGCATGCGCAGCACCAACCGGTCTATTTGCGGCACCAGCAGGTTGCCGGCCAGCACGGCGAAGCAGAGGCCATCGGCATACAGCCCGAATTCGCGAATCAGCTCGGTCAGCGTGCCGACGGTGACGCCGAAGAGAATGCGACCGGCGCGGGTATCGGGGCTGGTTACCGGATCGGTGGCGATGAAGAAGGCGGTGAAGAGATAGCCGCCTAGGCTGAGGTTATACACGGCTTCCTGAAAGCTGTGGCCGGCAGCCATGCACAGCAATACCGTGCTCGCTATCATCGCCAGCGGAATCTCGACCCGGATCACCCGCAGCGAAGCCAGCAGCAAACCGCCGGCAATGTAGCCGAACCCCGACAGGTTGTGGGTGACATGGGTGAACTCGTTCTGCGCCAGCTGAGTGGCGCCAGCGAACGCATCGAGATCCAGGCGCGGCACCAACTGTAGCTGTTGCAGCAGAACTGCCTTGGCATCCAGGGCTGCGGTCCAGGGGGCATGGTTCGATGGCGCGGGGTACAACTGCTGGTAAAAGCAGATGGCAACGATCCCCAGGCCAACCATGGCAGGGTTGAGGCGGTTGCGACCAAGGCCTCCACTGGCGTGCTTGCACAGTGCGAGCGCGGCAAAGCTGGCCAGGGCGATCATCCATAACGGCACCATCAGCGGCAATGCCCGCGCCAGTATCAGGCCCAGCACCAGCCAGCTGAGGTCGCTCAAACCCTCGCGTACGGCATGCCCGCGCAGGCGCAGCAGGGCGGCTTCGAAGCCCAGGGCGAACAGTACGCACCAGAAGGCCTGCAACCAGACCACGACACCGAATTGCCAGGCATACAGGCCGGTGCCCGGCAGCAGGCACAGGACGACCAGCAGCATCACCGTGCGCAGCCGTTGCGGGGTGGGGTGGCGTACCAGGCTCATGCGCGGACCTCCGTCTTGCTCTGGCGGAAGCGTTCGCGCAGCGGGATATTGCTTGGGCAGATGCTGCTGCAGCTGCCGCATTCGATGCAGGCGTCCAGGCGCAGTTCCTGCAGGCTGGCCTTGTCCTGGCGTTCGGCGGCAGCATAGAGGTCCAGCGGCCTGAGCGACATCGGGCAGACATCCACGCAGCGCGTGCAGCGAATGCAACTGCTGGCGGGGCGAGCCGCTGGCAGGTAGCGCTCGGCGCCGAATATCAGGCAGCTGCTGGTCTTGCTGACGAAGGCGTTGGCGTCTGGTAGTGGCTGGCCCATCATCGGGCCGCCGACCTGGGTCAGCTGCCCAGTGGGGGAGGCGCCAGCAATCGCGCGCAGTTCACTGACCGGGTAACCCACCGGCACCCGCACATTGCCTGGGCGCTCGCAGTCACCGGTCAGCGTCAGCACGCGGCTGGTCAGTGGTTCGCCATGGAAGACGGCCCGGCCCAGTGCGTAGAGCGTTGCGACATTCAGCGCCAGCACGCCGATATCGGCAGGCCGGCTCCCCGGGGCCAGGTTGCGGCCACTGAGGCTCTTGATCATCAGTGGTTGCCCACCTGCCGGGTAACGCTCCGGAAGTGGACAAATCTCGACCCGGGTACGCGCCTGGCGAGCGGCGGCACGTAGCGTGGCCATCGCTTCCGGCTTGTTGGTTTCTATGCCGAAACGGGTTGCCGTTATCCCAAGCAGTGCGGCGACATAGTCGGCGGCCTCGATCAACGCTTCGGCATTCTCGCGCATGAGGCGGTCATCGCAGGTAAGGAACGGCTCGCACTCGGCACCGTTGATCAGCAGCAGGTCGGGCTGCCGGGCGCCGGCCAGCTTGAGGGCTGTCGGGAAACCCGCACCACCCAGGCCGACTATGCCCATCTGCAATGCACGCTCGACCAGCGCATCTGGCGTTTGCGGCAGGCCCGGTGCCGGGCGTTCGATGCACTCATCCAGGCCATCTGCGTTCAGGATGACGGCCATGACCGGCTCGGCCGAGTCGGCCGCGAAGACTTGGTCGATCCGTTCCACGGTGCCGGAGGTACTGGCATGCACCCAAGCGGTGGTGTTGTCGCCAATACCGATCACTTCGCCCTTGCGCACATGCTGCCCCGGCTGCACGCAAGGCTGGACAAACCGCCGACCCCGCCCGAGCGGGATCGCCAGCTGGATTTTTCCGAGTGCGACCGGGGCAACTGGCGTGGCGTTGGACAGTTCCTTGTATCCCCTGAGCTCGATCCCTCCGTGCCAACTACGCTGAGAAGACGAGGCGATTGCCAGCAGACGGCGCCAGAAAGGCTTCTGTTGCGGCTGACGCTGGGCGCGGATGCGGCTCTGCAGGCGTTCGACGCTCTGCAACGAATGGCTAGACATTGACTGTCCTCCAATTTTTGGGCAAAGGACGCCCCTATGCGCTTATGCACATGATGGTTTTGTAAATTCCGGGACGTTAAGCGGAAAGGGAGGGGGGATGATTGATCACCCGCGCAGATAAGAGTGCTCGAGGAGGATTTTGTTCGGTTTTTGACCAGGTTTGCTGATGAACGGTAGGCCAATTGCCATCTCGCAATTCTGGTGAAATAACCTGTGCCGCGAACGGGCGGCCAGAGTCGGCGAGGTGTCGAATGATGCGCGCGAGTCTGCTGGTCATGCTGGTGACGCTGCTGTGTGGCTGCGGCGAAAGGATCGAACGCTTTGGCGGGCCGACCATGGGCAGCACTTATTCGGTCCAGTACGTACCCACCGCGCAGGCGCCCGCCGCGCAGCAGGTAAAGAGTGAAGTCGAGATGATTCTCGAGGCGCTCGACAAGCAGTTTTCCAACTGGCGCGGCGACTCCGTGGTTTCCCGCTTCAACGCTCTGCCGGCCGGCGCCTGTCAGGCAGTGCCGGAAGAGATGCAGCACTTGCTGGCGTACGGTGTTTCTCTGTTCCGCGAAAGCGGCGGGGCCTTCGACCTGACGGTTTTGCCATTGATGAACCTCTGGGGCTTTGGCCCGCAGTCACGAGGCAGGCAAGTGCCAGATGCCAGCACGCTGGCGCGTGAGCAGGCACGGGTAGGCCTGCAGCATTTGCACCTGCATGGAGAAAAGCTGTGCAAGGATGTGGCGGCGCAGTTGGATTTCGACAGCATGCTCGCCGGTTATGCAGTGGACCGGGTAGGTGACAGGCTTGCGGCGTTGGGTATCCAGGCCTATCTGGTCGAGATCACCGGCGAACTCAAGGGGGTCGGCCGCAAGCCGGATGGCGCGCCCTGGCGTATTGCCCTCGAAGTACCAAGTGGCGAGGGCGAGCAGCAAGTGGAGCGCGCCATCGCCCTGGATGGCTACGGTGTTGCCACCGCCGGCGATTACCGCAACTATTTCGAGGAAGGTGGCCAGCGCTATTCGCATACCTTCGATCCACGTGTCGGCAAGCCGGTCAAGCACGCGCTGGCGGCAGTGTCGGTGGTCGACCCTTCCGTGCTGCGTGCCGATGCCCTGGATACGCTGTTGATGGTGCTCGGCCCGGAGGAAGGCTATGCCTTCGCCGAGCGGCATGAAATAGCTGCCTATTTCATCATGCACCAGGGGCTGGGTTTCGTTGCGCGGGCGACGCCGCGATTCGAGACGTTGTTTCCCCGGCAGGGCAAGCCCAGGCAGTAAAAGGAAAGGTCATTCCCACGCGCAGCCTTTTCCCCTATTGTCGAAGCTCCCTTTCCAAACGATTGGCAGATCCATGGAGAAAGTCCTCGTCATCACCGGTGCCAGCCGCGGCATCGGCGCCGCCACGGCACTGCTGGCCGCCCGCCAGGGCTATCGCATCTGCATCAACTATCACACCGACGATCAAGCCGCCGATGACATCCTTGAACAGGTCCGCGCCTTGGGCGCCGAGGCTATCGCCGTACGCGCCGACGCCAGTGTCGAGGATGAGGTCATCCGGCTGTTCCAGCGCGTGGACGAAGAACTCGGCCCGGTCACCGCACTGGTAAACAACGCAGGTACCATCGGCCAGCAAAGCCGGGTCGAGGACATGTCCGAATTCCGTCTGCTCAAGGTCATGAAGACCAATGTCGTCGGCCCCATGCTCTGTACCAAGCACGCACTGCTGCGCATGGCGCGCCGGCACGGCGGGCAGGGCGGGGCCATCGTCAACGTGTCGTCGGTGGCCGCACGCCTGGGCTCGCCCAACGAATACGTGGACTATGCCGCTTCCAAGGGCGCCCTCGACACCTTCACCATTGGCCTGGCAAAGGAAGTGGCAGGCGAGGGTGTGCGGGTCAATGGTGTGCGGCCAGGCTACATCCATACCGGGTTCCACGCGCTGTCGGGCGACCCCGACCGGGTAAGCAAGCTGGAGCCCGGCTTGCCCATGGGCCGCGGCGGGCGCCCCGAGGAAGTGGCCGAGGCCATCCTCTGGCTGCTCTCGGACAAAGCCTCGTACTCCACCGGCAGCTTCATCGACCTGGGCGGCGGGCGCTGAGCGCGCCGCTCAATCCTCCAGCAGCGCGCGTATTCGGTCGGCCAGCACTGCCAGCTCGAACGGCTTGGTCAGTACCTGAGTACCTTGCAGCAACTGGCCGTCACTGAGCGCCGCACTTTCGTCGTAGCCGGTGATGAACAGCACCCTGAGGCCGGGGTGGCGCTCGCGGCAACGTTCAGCCAACTGGCGGCCATTCAGGCCGCCGGGCAGGCCGATATCGCTCAACAGCAGGTCTGGCCGCTCGCCATCTTGCAGGTAAGCGAGGGCGGCCGGGCCGTTCTCGAATGCATCGACCCGATAACCCAGTTCTTCCAGCACCTCGCAGACGACCACGCGCAAGGCGGCGTGGTCTTCGACCAGCAGGATACGCTGCGTGGCGCTGCTGCTTTTTTCCAGCAATGTGCGCGCTGGCCTGGTGGCGGGGGCTGCGGGGGGCTGGTGGTGGCGGGGAAGCAGCAGTTCGATGCGGGTGCCTTCGCCAAGTGTCGACAACACCCGTAGCTGCCCGCCCGACTGGCGTACGAAACCGTAGGCCATCGACAAGCCCAGGCCGGTGCCCTGGCCCATCGGCTTGGTGGTAAAGAACGGGTCGACGGCGCGTTCGGCCACCTCCGCCGACATGCCGTTGCCGTTGTCGCTGATGCACAGCCGTACGTATTCGCCAGCTGGCAGTTCCAGTGCACGGGCTTGCTGGTCGTCGAGCTGCAGGTTGTCACCGAGGATATCGATCACGCCGCCGGCGGGCATGGCATCGCGGGCATTGATGCACACGTTGAGCAGGGCGCTTTCCAGTTGCGGCGGGTCGATGAAGGTCGGCCACAGCTGGCAGGGGAAATGGCTGGTCAGGGTGATGGAGGGGCCGATGGTGCGGCGCAGCAGCTCTTCCATGCCGCCCACCAGCGTGGCCACCTGCGTGGAGCAGGGCTGCAGGGTCTGCTGACGGGAAAATGCCAGCAGCCGGTGTACCAGCGAAGAGGCCCGCTGCGCCGAGTCGCTGGACAGCTTCAGCAACGGCTCCAGGGCGTCGAAACGGGATTGCTCCAGGCGTTGGCGCATCAGCTCCTGGGCACTGAGGATGCCGCCCAGCAGGTTGTTGAAGTCGTGGGCCATGCCGCCACTGAGCTGGCCGATCGCTTCCATCTTCTGTGCCTGGCGCAGGGCCGCCTCTGCCTTGGCCTGTTCTGCCAGTGCCGTGTTGACTCGTTGTTCCAGCTCCTCGTTCAGGCGCCGCAGGGCCTCCTCTGCCCGTCGGCGTGCGGTGACGTCCTTGAACAGTACCGCCACCTGGCGCTTTTCGGCAGGCTCTACGCGGAAGGTGGTCACCGACAACACATGGCCGGTGGCGACCAGCTCCTGCTCGAAATGCAGCGGCTCGCCCGTGCGCAGCACCGCGCCATAACGAGCGACCCAATCGTCGGCCTCATCGGGCACCATCTCGCGCAGTTTCTGCCCGACCACGTTGGGGATGCCGGCGTGCTTGGCATAGGCCGCATTGGCCAGCACATGCACATAGTCGCTCAGTGGGCCGTGCGGGCCGTCGAAGAACTCGATGATGCAGAAGCCTTCGTCCATGGTGTCGAACAGCGAGCGGTAGAAGTCCTGGTCGTGTTGCTGATGGCTTGCCAGGCGGGCTTCCAGCAGCGCGTTCTGTTGCTGCAGGGCTTCGACTTGTTGGCGCAGTGAAAGCAGGTCGCAGGAGGGCATGCCGACGTCCGACAGTGGATGAAGCCCAGACTTTAGCGTGTTCGGCAACAGGCGAATAGCCAGTCAACGCGGGTGTGGCGCAATGCCCAGCAGCCGCTCGATCCGTTCGCCAAGGGTGCTCAGGTCGAAGGGTTTGTGCAGCAGTTCGGTGCGCCTGTCGGGCCAGGCAAAGTGCATCGTATCGGCAGCGTCGTAGCCGGTAATCAGCAATACCGGGGCATGCTCCACAAGGTTTTGGTAGGCCTCTGCGAGCTGATAACCGTCAACCCGCCCAGGCAGGCCGACATCGGTAATCAGCAAGTCCGGTGGCGGCCCTTCCTTCAACGATTCAAGCGCCGGGTGGCCGCCCTCGAAAGCCTGCACCTGGTGGCCCAGCTCCGTCAGCACTTCGACCAGCACCAGGCGCAAGGCCGGTTGGTCTTCCACCAGCATGATCCGGCACCCGCGCGCCTGCAGGGGCGTGGTGGCGGATGTTGCTGGCTCGTCGTGGCAGGTTGCGGGAGCGCTCCGGTCCCGGGGCAGGTACAGGTGAACGCAAGTGCCTTGCCCGATGACGCTGTCGATCAGCAGCTGGCCCCCGGACTGGCGAACAAAGCCATAGACCATGGACAATCCCAGGCCAGTGCCCTGGCCCAGTGGCTTGGTGGTGAAGAAGGGTTCGAGGGCGCGTTGCAGCATCTCACTGGACATGCCCACGCCAGTGTCCTCGACTCGAATGTGCAGGTAGTGGCCTGGCGGCAGGTCCAGGCGCTTGGCGTCGGCCGCTTCGAGATCGGCGTTTACGCAGCCGATCCGCAAGGTGCCGCCCAGCGGCATGGCGTCACGGGCGTTGATGCACAGGTTGAGCAGGGCGTTCTCCAGCTGTTGCGGGTCGATGCGGATCGACCATTGTGCAGCCAGCGTGCGGTCCTGGAAGTCGATGTGACGGCCGGTCGAGCTGCGGATCAGGTCATGCATGTCGGCAACCAGTCGCTGCACGTCCACCGCCTGTGGCATCAGCGTCTGCTGGCGCGAAAAGGCCAGTAACCGCTGCACCAGGGCTGAGGCGCGCAGTGCGTTGCTACGGCCGAGCCCAAGCATGCGGGCGGTTTCGGCAAGGCGTTGTTGGCTCAGGCGTTGCTCTGCCAGCTCCAGTGCGCCAAGCAGGCTGCCCAGCAAGTTGTTGAAGTCGTGGGCGATGCCACCGGTCAACTGGCCGACCGCCTCCATTTTCTGCGACTGGCGCAGGGCTTCTTCGGCCTGGCGCAGGCGCTCCTGCTCGGCCGTGCGCTCGGTGATGTCATAGGCAAACAGATACCCGCCCTGGACTTGCTGTTGCGCATCGTGCAACGGGTGGTAGCGAATCTCGTAGTGGCGGGGGGCGTCGGGCGGGCCGAGGGTGATGGTGTCGATGAAGGCTTCGCCGGCCAGCACGCGTGGCCACACCGGTGCCAGGCGGCCCATGATGTCAGGCTGGTTGATCAGGAACTGTGGCACGTAATCGCCGATCTGCGGCACGAAGCCACGGTAACGCTCGAAGGTTTCCCGGGCCGTGCGGTTGATCGCTATCAGGCGCATGCTGCGGTCGGCAGCAAACACGTTGGCCAGGCTGTTGTCGAGCAGCTCGCCCAGCAGCTGGATATGGGCCTGTACCGTGTCGTCGCGCTTGGCCAGGCGCGCTTCCAGTTCTGCGACACGCGCTTGCAGCTGTGCCAATGACGGGAGCGAATCTGCTTGCATGGCGAGGGCCCGGTGAGCGTATCGGGCAACTATAGTCGCCCACCGGGGCACCAGCCATCAGAACGAGCGGATGATCCGCCCCAGGGTTTCCATGGCCCGTTCGGCATCCTCGTGCCAGGGGCTGCCGTAGTTCAGGCGGATGCAGTTGCCGAAGCGCCGGGTGGGCGAGAAGATCGGCCCGGGGGCGATGCTGATGCCTTGGGCCAGGGCCATGTGGAACAACTTGAGGGCGTCCATCTGTTCGGGCAGCTCCAGCCACAGGAAGTAGCCGCCGGACGGTTGGCTGACCCGCGTCTGCGCCGGGAAATGCCGGGCAATGGCCGCCAGCATGTTGGCCTGCTGGCCTTCCAGGGCATAGCGCAGTTTGCGCAGGTGGCGGTCGTAGCCACCGTGCTGCAGGTAGTCGGCGATGGCCGCCTGGGCCGGCATCGAGGCACACAGCGAGGTCATCAGCTTGAGCCGTTCGATCTTCTGCGCAAAGCGCCCGGCTGCCACCCAGCCGATGCGGTAGCCGGGTGCCAGGCTCTTGGCGAACGAGCCGCAGTGCATCACCAGCCCCTGGGTGTCGAAGGCCTTGGCCGGTTTGGGGGCCTGTTGCGCGTAGTACAGTTCGGCGTACACGTCGTCTTCGATCAATGGCACCTGATGACGCGTCAGCAGCTCCACCAGTGCCTGCTTTTTCGCCTCCGGCATGCTGGCGCCCACCGGGTTCTGGAAGTTGGTCATGCACCACACGGCCTTGACCGGGTGCTTCTCCAGCGTTTGCGCCAGCACACCCAGGTCCATGCCTTCACGCGGGTGCACAGGGATTTCCACGGCCTTGAGCTTGAGCCGCTCCAGTACCTGCAGGCAGGCATAGAAGGCGGGGGCTTCGATGGCCACCAGGTCGCCGGGCTGGGTGACGGCCTGCAGGCACAGGTTCAAGGCTTCCAGCGCGCCGTTGGTGATCAGCAGCTCCTCCATCGGCAGCATCAGCCCGCCGACCATGTAGCGCAGGGCAATCTGCCTGCGCAGCTGCGGGTTGCCGGGTGACAGGTCGGTCACCACCATGCGCGGGTCCATGCTGCGGCTGGCGCTGGCCAGCGAGCGCGCCAGGCGTTGCAGCGGAAACAGCTCGGGGCTGGGGAAGGCCGAGCCGAACGGCACGGTGTTTGGGTCCTTGATCGAGTCGAGGATCGAGAACACCAGCGCGCTGACGTCGACGTCGGTGGATTCGCTGACCGGCTGCAAGGCCTGCGGCTCGCTGAACTGGCGCGGGGCGTGGGCGTTGACGAAATAGCCCGAGCGCGGCCGGGCACGGATCAACCCGCGCCGCTCCAGCAGGTAGTAGGCCTGGAACACCGTGGACGGGCTGACCCCGTGGGTCTGGCTGGCATAGCGCACCGAGGGTACGCGCTGGCCGGGGCCCAGCACCCCAGAGCGGATCAGTTCGGCGATGTCGTCGGCAAAGCGTTCGTAGCGTTTCATTCTGGCCTTCTGTCGAAGCCTGGCAGGCAAGGTGGAATCAGTGTAAGGGATCAACGGTTCATCGGTGCGACGAAGCGGCTGTGGGCCACGCTGCGGATGCTGGGGTCGTCGCGCTCGCTGATTTCAAAGCTCAGCGTCTGCGAGCTGCTGGCCGGGCGCTCGGCGAGCATTGCCACCGACACCGGCAGTTCACTCATTTCACCGGCCGGGATCATGAATGAAGTCTTGCCTTGCAGGCTGAAGCCGTCGGCGTCCAGCAGGCGCAGCTCGTAGTGCCGGGTGCTTTCGGTCTTGTTGATGACCTTGAGCAGGTAGATGTTCTCGATCTGGCCCTGGGCATTCTCGCGGAACAGGCCGCGGTCCTTGATCACGTCCAGCGACACCATCGGGCGCAGCTGCAAGGCCACCACCAGCGCCGCGATCATCACCCCCAGCGCGGCAGCGTAGCCCAGCAGGCGCGGGCGCAGCCAATGGGTGGTGCCACCTTGCAGGCTGCGTTCGGACTTGTAGCCGATCAGGCCACGGGCGTAGCCCATCTTGTCCATTACCCCGTCACAGGCATCGATGCATGCCGCGCAACCGATGCACGCCATTTGCAGGCCATCGCGGATATCGATGCCGGTGGGGCATACCTGCACGCACAAGGTGCAGTCGATGCAGTCGCCCAGGCCCTGGGCGCGGAGGTCACTGCCTTTCTTGCGCGGGCCACGGGCTTCGCCGCGACGCGGGTCATAGGCGACCGCCAGGGTGTCCTTGTCGAACATCACGCTCTGGAAGCGCGCATAGGGGCACATGTGCAGGCACACCGCTTCGCGCAGCAGGCCGGCATTGACGTAGGTGGCGGCGGTGAAGAACAGCACCCAGAACAGCGCCACGCCGCCCAGTTGCAAGGTGAACAGTTCTGCCGCCAGGGGGCGGATCGGGGTGAAGTAGCCGACGAAGGTCAGCCCGGTGAGCACGCCAATGCCCAACCACAGGCTGTGCTTCAGCGTGCGACGAGCCAGTTTGTTCAGGCTCCAGGGCGCGGCGGCCAGCTTGATGCGCTGGTTGCGGTCGCCCTCGGTGACCTTTTCGCACCACATGAACAGCCAGGTCCAGGTGCTTTGCGGGCAACTGTAGCCGCACCACACGCGGCCGGCATACACGGTGATGGCGAACAGGCCGAAGGCGCAGATGATCAGCAGCGCCGACAGCAGGATGAAGTCCTGCGGCCAGAAGGTGGCGCCGAAGATGTGGAACTTGCTGTTGCCAAGGTCCCACAGCACGGCCTGGCGGCCGTTCCAGTTCAGCCAGGCGGTGCCGAAGAACAGTACGAACAGGGCGCCGGCGAAGCCGATGCGCAGGTTGCGGTACAGCCCGGTGAAGCTGCGGGTATGGATACCATTGTCGGCGCGTCGCGGCAGGGGGCTGGCTGGGGCGGTGGCGATCTCTGTGAAAGGGATTCTATCGTTCATGGCTCGGTGCTCATCAGGCCTCGATCAGGCATGAGCACTATGGCCCTGAGGCTGTTATCAGCACAGGCTCAGATTTTGCGATAAAAACCGTATCAGATTTCCGGGCGGGCCCCGCCAGGCCTCAGATTACCGAGCCTGGAGTGCTGGCCTTCAGATGCCTGCGGCTATCCACCGCACCCGCCACGGTCAGTGCATCGGCCTCGGCTTCAGTGATGGGCACACGCTGGTCGGCGAGCAAGGCCACGGACATGCGCAGCTGTTCGTCGGTGACGATTTCGATGGACGGGCCATCACCCTCGATGCGCAGGTCTTCGCTGATGAGGGTGCAGCGGCGGGTGGTTTCATCGATTTCAACGGGCATGGGGTGGTCCTCCTGGGGGTGGTTACAGGGTGGACCACAGGGGGACGGCGGTTTCTGCATCAGGAAGCTGAGCGGCACTTTGCGCTGTGTTCATAGGTCAGTCTTTGTAGATGGCAGGCCCGGCCAC
>NZ_JBNRIJ010000025.1:44683-91311 GCF_053557675.1 Pseudomonas sp. XP1
ATATCACCGACCAGCGCGAGGTCACGCGAATCCTCGTACGCCTGCTGATGGCAGCCCTGCTCGGCGCCGTGCTGGGCTTCGAGCGTGAGCACAAGGGCAAGGCCGCCGGGGTGCGTACGCATATGCTGGTTTCGCTGGGCGCCGCGCTGTTCGTGCTGGCACCGAGCATGGCCGGGGCCGATGAGCAGGCCCTGAGCCGGGTGATCCAGGGCATTGTCGCCGGTATCGGTTTTCTGGGTGCGGGCACCATTCTCAAGGGCAACGGCCAGGACGCCAGCCATGTGAAGGGCCTGACCACTGCCGCCGGGTTGTGGATGACCGCCGCCATCGGTACGGCAGCCGGCATGGGCCGCGAAGCCACGGCGTTGATCAGCACGATACTGGCCCTGCTGGTGCTGGGCACGATGCCGTTGCTGGTGGACAAGCTCGAGGGGCAGGATGAGGGAAAGCAGGAGGAGGAAGAGGGCAGGAAGCACTGAGGGGAGCCGAAGCTCCCCCCAAAGCGTTGTTGCCTGCTCTTTTTTTATTATTGGGACCGGCCTTTTGTTGTTTTTGTCAGCCTGTCCTGTTGTTGCGGGCGACCCCCATGCGGGGTCAAGAGCAAACGTATTTTTTTGAGCGCTGACCTGCCTTCATCATTGCTGATCCGAACCTGGCTGCCGCTACCTGAAGGTAGTTTTATTGTTCTGTGCCAGACCGCGGGGCGTACCCCTGAAAAGCGTGTCGACTCCAAAAAAATCTGCTTGCTACGCCTCTGCCGTGTTGTTCTTGTTATGTCAGAGCCGTTACCTGTTGTTTTTATTGGGTGTCACATTCTTTTTGTTGTTGTACCAGAGATATAGCAGGGTGCGTGCCAACTTTTTAAAACCCTTTTAAATCAAGCGTTTGGCGATTTTTGTCGAAATCGACCGGCCTGAAATTCTGCCGATTTGTTTCCCTGTTACCCGATTTTTTGCTGCAAAACGTGGGGGCGGTAACACTCACCCACACCAATGTGACACCCGTATGACTTATTGCGCGCTACGCGCCCGCGCTACCCGCGACCCGTTGTCGCGGCCCAGCACGCTGCTGATGCGGCGGCCGGCGGTGATCAGCCGCTCAAGGTCAATGCCGGTTTCAATGCCCAGCCCCTGCAGCAGGTACACCACGTCTTCACTGGCGATATTGCCGGTAGCACCTTTGGCATAGGGGCAGCCGCCCAACCCGGCCACCGAACTGTCGAACACGCTGATGCCTTCGAGCAGGCTGGCATACACATTGGCCAGGGCCTGGCCATAGGTATCGTGAAAGTGACCGGCCAGTTGCTCGCGCGGTACCTGTGCCGCGACCACCTCGAACAGGCGTCGGGTTTCGCCGGCGGTACCGGTGCCGATGGTGTCGCCCAGCGATACCTCGTAGCAGCCCATGTCGTGCAGGGCACGGGCCACCGGGGCGACCTGCTCGGCGCTGACCTTGCCTTCATAGGGGCAGCCGAGCACGCACGACACATAGCCGCGCACGCGCACACCGTGGTTGCGCGCGGCTTCCATGATCGGCTCGAAGCGCTTGAGGCTGTCGCTGATCGAGCAGTTGATGTTGCGTTGCGAGAAGGCTTCGGAAGCGGCCGCGAACACCGCCACCTCCTTCACGCCGGCGGCCAGGGCGTCCTCGAAACCGCGCAAGTTGGGGGCCAGCGCTGCATAGGTGACCCCCGGGCGCTGGTGGATGCCGGCGAACACTTCGGCGGAGCCGGCCATCTGCGGCACCCACTTGGGCGAGACGAAACTGCCCACTTCGATATAGGCCAGGCCCGCTTCGGTGAGATCGTCCACCAGGCGCACCTTGTCGGCGACGCTGATGGGCTGGGCTTCGTTCTGCAGGCCGTCGCGGGGGCCTACTTCGACCAGGCGGACGTGTTTGGGCAAAGGCATGGCGGGTTTCCTGTGGCGTTCAGCGGTTGTCTTTGTTGTTCAGGGTGGCGGCCAGGGCTTGTTCGCAGCGCTCCTGGGCGGTGTCCAGCTCCAGCTGCATCTGGTGGATGTCGAGCATCTGCTGTTCCAGCTGGGCGCGGCGCTCGGCGATTTTCGCCAGCATGCTGTTGAGCTGCTTGAGGTTGCCGCTGGAGGGGTCGTACAGCTCGATCAGCTCACGGCATTCGGCCAGCGAAAAGCCGATGCGCTTGCCGCGCAGGATGAGCTTCAGGCTGACCTTGTCACGCGCCGAATAGATACGCTCCAGGCCGCGGCGCTCGGGGCTCAGCAGGCCCTGTTCCTCATAGAAGCGGATGGCGCGGGTGGTGATGTCCAGTTCGCGGGACAGGTCGGAAATGCTGTAGGTCTGGGTGCTCATGCTGGGGCTCGGCGTGGGGTATGCGGGTATCCTGAGGGTAGGTTGACGTATACGTCAAGCAGGGGCGCGAGATGGGTGCTGCCTGTGCCGGCCTCTTCGCGGGTAAACCCGCTCCCACAGGAAGTGCACAGGTCTTGAGGGCTGCGCAGTCACTGTGGGAGCGGGCAAGCCCGCGAAGAGTCCAGCACGGGCGAAAAAATTACTCAGACAAACCCGACCTGCGATACCCATTCGGTGTCTGCCCACTCAACCGCTTGAACCACCTGGCAAAATAGGTGGGGTCGGTAAACCCCAGGCTATCCGACAACTGCCCGATGCTCATCCGCGTATAGATCAGGTTGCGCCGCGCCTCCAGCAGCAAGCGCTGGTGCACCACCTGCAGCGCGGTCTGCCCACTCAGCGCCCGGCACAGCTGGTTCAACTGCAAACTCGGAATATTCAGCCGCGCGGCAAAGTCCTCCACCGACAGGTGCTCACGGTAATGCGCCTCGACCAGGCGCAGGTACTGCCCCAGCAACTGGCGGTCACGTTCATCGCGGTTGCGCGGTGCCTGACCCAGCTGCTGGCGGCGGCTGATCCACACCATCAGCGCCGTGACCAGCGCCTCGAGCAGTGCCGCCCGCGCCGGGGCATTGCCCTGGTATTCCTGCTGCAGGGTTTCGATCAGGCTGCGCAAGCGCACCCGGTCCCGACCAAGCGGGTAACACGCCGCCTTCGCCAGCACCGCCAGCGGCGCGCCCAGGCGCTGCTCCAGGTCGGCCACCAGTGCCGTGCCAAAGGTCAGCACATGCCCCTGGATATCGGCGCTGAAGCGAAAGCCGTGCACGGTCATCGGCGGCACTACCTGGATTGCCGCTTCGCTGATGATGCTGCGCACCCCCTCGACCTCCACCTCGGCTCGGCCGCGTTGCACATACAGCAACTGGAACAGCTCGGCGTGCTGGTGCGGCTTGATTTCCCAATGGTGCAAACGGCTACGCGCCGGGATCGACTCGCAGTGCAGCAGGTCGGTGCCGGGCCAGGCCTGGTTTTCGCCATACAGCTTGAACAAGGGGACGCCGGGGAGGGTGGATTTCATGCGTGCTGGCCTGTCCGTTAATCGAACGTTTTTTGTAAAAGTGCAGGTTATGCATGGAATAGCACACTTCAATGGCTGTTTTTGCCAGTAAAAATGCAAGGGCAAACCCTAACAGCAGATGCCGCTCCACTGCCAGTCCAGGGCCGGCGTCGTCCGTACAGAGACAACAACAATGAAAACTCAGGTTGCAATTATTGGTGCAGGTCCATCTGGCCTGCTGCTGGGCCAACTGCTGCACAAGGCCGGTATCGATACGCTCATCGTCGAACGCCAGACGCCCGAATACGTGCTTGGCCGCATCCGTGCCGGGGTGCTGGAGCAAGGCACGGTCGACCTGCTGCGTGAAGCCGGTGTGGCCGAGCGCATGGACCGTGAAGGCCTGGTACACGAGGGGGTCGAACTGCTGGTCGGCGGGCGCCGCCAACGCCTGGACCTCAAGGCGCTGACCGGTGGCAAGACAGTGATGGTATACGGCCAGACCGAAGTCACCCGTGACCTGATGCAGGCACGTGAAGCCAGCGGCGCGCCGATCATCTATTCGGCAAGCAATGTCCAGCCGCACGAACTCAAGGGCGAACGGCCCTACCTGACTTATGAAAAAGACGGCCAGGTGCACCGGGTGGACTGCGACTACATTGCCGGCTGTGACGGTTTTCACGGTGTCTCGCGGCAGAGCATCCCCGAGGGCATCCTCAAGCAGTACGAGCGGGTCTACCCGTTTGGCTGGCTGGGCATGCTGTCAGACACGCCACCGGTCAACCACGAACTGATCTACGCCCACCACGAACGCGGTTTCGTGTTGTGCAGCCAGCGTTCGCACACCCGTAGCCGCTACTACCTGCAGGTTCCGTTGGAAGAGCAGGTAGAGGCGTGGTCCGACGAGCGCTTCTGGGAGGAGTTGAAGGCACGCTTGCCCGAAGACGTGGCTGCGCGCCTGGTCACCGGCCCGGCCCTGGAAAAGAGCATCGCCCCGCTGCGCAGCCTGGTGGTCGAGCCGATGCAGTATGGCCACCTGTTCCTGGTCGGGGATGCTGCGCATATCGTCCCGCCGACCGGCGCCAAGGGCCTGAACCTGGCCGCATCGGACGTCAACTACCTGTACCGCATCCTGGTCAAGGTGTATCGCGAAGGGCGCACCGACCTGCTGCAGCAGTATTCGCCGCTGGCCCTGCGCCGGGTGTGGAAAGGCGAGCGATTCAGCTGGTTCATGACCCAGCTGCTGCATGACTTCGGCAGCCACAAGGACGCCTGGGACCAGAAGATGCAAGAGGCCGACCGCGAATATTTCCTGACCTCGCCGGCGGGGCTGGTGAACATTGCCGAGAACTATGTAGGGCTGCCGTTCGAAGAAGTGGCCTGAGGCCGTGTGCTGCCTGTCCTGGCCTCATCGCCGGCAAGCCAGCTCCCACAGGTACTGCGCAATGCTTGAGGTCGATGCAGTCGAGGTGTAGCTGGCTTGCGTGCGATACGCGCGAAGCCCGTGCCACTTTGAAAAAAAATACGACAGGGCTTGAAGTCAAGTTTGCGCATCACCGACAGTGCCTTGCTGAATAGGTAACGGCAGGAAGCACAACGATGACATTCTCCTCCCCCCTGATGGGCGCCTTGTGCCTGGTAGCTGCCAGTGGCTGGGCCTGTGCCGACCAGGTGCTGCCCGCACCACCGGAACTGGCCTCCGGCTACCGCACCGGCCTGCAGCCGGTGCATGCCAGCCGGCACATGGCCGCCGCCGCCAACCCGCTGGCCAGCGAGGCGGGGCGTGCGATGCTGCGTGCCGGTGGCAGCGCCATCGACGCGGCCATCGCCATGCAGATGGTGCTGACCCTGGTCGAACCGCAATCCAGCGGCATTGGTGGCGGGGCGTTCATCCTCTACTGGGATGGCCAGCGCGTACAGGCGTTCGATGGTCGCGAGGCAGCCCCGGCGGCGGTCACGGAAAACCTGTTCCTGCAAGCCGATGGTTCACCGATGCCGTTCAGGGCGGCGCAGATCGGCGGGCGTTCGGTGGGCGTACCGGGGGTTCTGCATGCCCTGAAGCTGGCCCATGAGCAGCACGGCAAGCTGCCTTGGCGCGACCTGTTCGCCCCGGCCATTGCACTGGCCCGTAACGGTTTTGCGGTTTCCGAGCGCCTTCACACGCTGGTGGCGGGCGACCCGTTCATTCCCCATTCACCAGCCATGGCCCGTTACTTCCTGAATGAGCACGGCAAGCCGCTGGCGGTGGGGACTACCTTGCGCAACCCCGAGCTTGCGCAAACCTTCGAGCAGATTGCCGAGCAGGGCCCCGAGGTGTTCTACAGCGGCAAGATCGCCGAAGCCATCGTCGCCAAGGTGCGCAGCCATGCCAATGCCGGCTACCTGTCGTTGCAGGATATGCAGCAATACCGGGCCAGGATGCGCGAGCCGCTGTGCGGCCCCTACAAGGCCTGGCGCATCTGTGGCATGCCACCGCCGTCGTCGGGTGGGGTGACGGTGCTACAGACCCTGGGTATCCTCGAAGCACTGCAGCGGGCGTCGCCACAGCGCGACCTTGCCGCCATGCGGCCGTTGCGCACTTCGTCCGTTGCCGGGTTGGAAGCCCCGCCCCTGGCCGTGCACCTGGTTGCCGAGGCCGAGCGCCTGGCCTATGCCGACCGCGCCCAGTACCTGGCCGACAGCGATTACGTGCCGGTGCCGCTCAAGGCCCTGACCGACCCCGCATACCTGGCCAGCCGCGCCGCGCAGGTCGGCGAGTACAGCATGAAGCGCGCCCGCCCCGGTCAGCCGCAGGGGGCCGACCTGGCCCTGGCGCCTGACCGCTCGCCGCTGCGCATTTCCACCTCGCACCTCAGCGCGGTGGACGACCGCGGCCAGGCCCTGGCCATGACCACGTCGGTGGAAGCAGCGTTCGGCTCGCACCTTATGGTCAAGGGTTTCTTGCTCAACAACCACCTGACCGACTTCTCGTTCATCCCTCGGGAACAAGGCAAGCCCGTGGCCAATCGGGTGCAACCAGGGAAGCGGCCGCTGTCCGCCATGGCGCCGACCCTGGTGTTCTCGCAAGCCTCTGGCGAGCTGGTGGCCAGCCTGGGCTCGCCCGGTGGCTCGCAGATCATCGGCTACGTGAACAAGGCGCTGATCGGCCTGCTGGATTGGCAGCTCGACCCGCAGCAGGCCGCCGGCCTGCCCAACTTCGGCAGCCGCAATGCCGGCACCGAAGTAGAGGCGGGGTTGGCCAGCCCGGCACTGATCCGCCAGTTGGCAGCCTGGGGGCATGAGGTGACGCCGATGACCATGACCAGTGGCACGCAGATCATCCAGCGCAGTGGCGAGGGTTGGTCGGGTGGTGCCGACCCTCGGCGCGAGGGCGTGGCTGTCGGCGACTAGCGGCCCGCGTTGCGGTGCAGCAGGTGGCGTGATAGAAGTCAGTCTTGCCATTCAGAAGTTGAATATCAAGATGTCCATCAGCGTGAAATCGAATAGGGCCCTGTTCGACCTCGACCTCCTGCGTGCCATTGTCGTGGTGGCCGATTGCGGCAGCTTCACCACGGCTGCTGCCCGCCTGCACTCCACCCAATCGACCATCAGCCAGAAGGTGCGCCGCCTGGAGGAAATGGTTGGCCACCGCCTGCTGGTGCGTGGCAATCGCGACGTGCTGCCGACCGACGCCGGGCAGACCCTGCTCGGCTATGCCCGGCACATGCTGGCCCTCAACGACCAGATGCTCGAAGCCTTGGCCGGGGCAATGGTCGGCGTGACCGTGCGCCTTGGCGTGCCTGAGGACTTCGTGGGTGGGCGTACCACCAATGCACTGTCGGCGTTCAGCCGGCTGCACCCGCAGGTGAAGCTGGAAGTGACCAGCGGCCTGTGCCGCGACCTCAGCCAGGCCTACGACAACGG
This sequence comes from Pseudomonas sp. XP1, assembly GCF_053557675.1. NCBI lineage: Bacteria > Pseudomonadati > Pseudomonadota > Gammaproteobacteria > Pseudomonadales > Pseudomonadaceae > Pseudomonas > Pseudomonas sp. XP1. The sequence continues at coordinate 51,969 of NZ_JBNRIJ010000025.1, forward strand.
TGAACTCGACCTGGTATTGCTCAAGCAGCGGCGCAACAGCCGCGAAGGCGTGGCCTGCTGGCCCGAACGCCTGCAGTGGATCGACAGCGCGCGCGCGCCCGCCTTCGAGCTGGACCCGATCCCGCTGGTTACCTTCCCGCCCCGCGGCCTGTACCGCGACGACATGATCACCGCCATCGAAGGCATGGGCCGGCGTTGGCGAATCAGTTTCACCAGCTCCAGCCTCAGCGGCATCCAGGCCGCGGTCGCCGATGGCATGGGTATCAGCCTGCTGCCGCCACGGGCGGCGACTGGCGAGCACCGGGTGCTGGGGGCAGGGCAAGGGTTGCCGGAGGTCGACAGCTACGAAATCGTCATCGTCCACCGGCCGACGGCAGATATGATGGTCAAGGCGTTGGCCGAGGTGATGACGCAACTGCTTGCGGGTGGCGGGATCTGACATGGTTTGGGGCCGCTTTGCGGCCCATCGCCGGCAAGCCGGCTCCCACAGGGTACGCGGACCACCTGCAAATCAGTTCTTGGCCTTGAGAACGGCGCGATCGGAATGGGGGCCTGGCTTGTCGGCGATAGAGCCGTACGTGCATTTCAAGGCTGGCGCTCGGCCACCGCCCGCAATGTCCGCAACGTCACCACTGGCGCATCCACCACAAATCGGTTGGCCAGCCACCCCGGCACATCGCCCGCCGGGTCGGCCTGCAGTTGGTAGATCACCTCGGTCTCGCGCTCACCCAGCGGTTTCATCCGCCACTCACCGCTGAGGTGCTGCACGCGGATCAGCCCCTTTACCTTGGGTATCCTGCCTGGCTCGGCGCTGAGGTGGCGCAGCAGCGTGCCGTCGTCCAGGCGTTCGGTGGTGACCTTCAGCACGATGTCCCGCGGCATGGTCGGCCACGGCAGGTTGGTGGTCAGGTACACCCAGGTGTTTTCGCCCTGCACATCCAGCAGGCGCATTTCGGCGCAGGCATACAGCCACTTGCAGGCTACCCGAAGGTTCTCCTGCAGGTCGGTGAGCGTGCGAACGCTGGCTTTCATGGTGCTGACACCACGGAATTGCTGGTAGGGCGAGTCGGGGGTGGCGCTCAGGTAAACGCGGATGCCTTCGCGGTCGTAGGCCAGGTTCCAGTCATCGGCGGCTGGGGTGGGGGGGCAGAGCAGCAGGGCGGCGAGCAGCAGGCAGCGGTTCATGGCTGGTACCGCGCGGGGGTGGGTGTTTCAGTATGCGCGGCAAACAGAAAGCCCGCCAGGTTGGCGGGCTTGCGGGCATCAGCCTGGGCTTAACGCTTGGGGTTCAGCGTCAGGTGCACATGACGGTTCACGTCCTTGTACAGCAGGTAGCTGAACTTGCCTGGGCCGCCGGCGTAGCAGGCTTGCGGGCAGAAGGCGCGCAGCCACATGAAGTCGCCGGCTTCCACTTCGACCCAGTCCTGGTTCAGGCGGTACACCGCCTTGCCTTCCAGCACGTACAGGCCGTGTTCCATCACGTGGGTCTCGGCGAACGGGATCACGCCGCCCGGCTGGAAGGTGACGATGTTCACGTGCATGTCGTGGCGCATGTCGGCCATGTCGACGAAGCGGGTGGTGACCCAGCGGCCTTCGGTGCCCGGCATTTCGATGACGGTGGCGTTGTCACGGTGGGTGACGAACGACTCGGGAACGTCCAGGCCTTCGACCTTCTGGTAGTGCTTGCGCAGCCAGTGGAAGGTGACGTTGGACTTGCTGTTGTTGCGCAGGCTCCACTCGGCGCCCGGGGCCAGGAAGGCGTAGCCGCCCGGTACCAGGGTGTGGTGCTTGCCTTCGACGGTGATGTCCAGTTCGCCTTCGACGATGAACACCACGGCTTCGGCGTTCGGGTCCAGCTCAGGGCGCTCGCTGCCGCCTTCCGGGGCCACTTCGACGATGTACTGGGAGAAGGTTTCGGCAAAACCGGTCAGCGGGCGGGCGATGACCCACATGCGCATCTTGTCCCAGAACGGCAGGTGGCTGGTGACGATGTCACGCATCACGCCCTTGGGGATGACGGCATAGGCTTCGGTGAACATGGCACGGTCAGTCAGCAGCTCGGTCTGAGCCGGGTGCCCACCGTGGGGGGCGAAGTACGAATGGTTCGACATGGACGATCTCGACTTGTTGTTCTCTCCCCATGCCGTGAACCGCACCGGCCGGTGCGGCGCAGGGGATGTGGCGACAGAATAGGGTCGAGTGTGTGCCATCCACAAATTAAATGTTGGAATACCCGGTATTTGTCGGCTGAATGCGAACCTGCCGGCCAGCGTGCCCTTCCGGCAAGCGGTCGCCCTGGCCGAACAGCTTGTGACGCAAGGTGCCTTCGGCATAGCTCAACGGGTAGCACCCACGGCGTTGCAGCTCGGGCACCAGCAGCTCGACCACGTGGGCCAGGTCGTCCGGTTGCACTGCGTAGGTCAGGTTGAAGCCATCGATGCCGGTCTGGTCCAGCCAGCTTTCCAGTTGGTCGGCGACTTCGCTGGCAGTACCCACCAGTACCGGGCCACGGCCGCCCAGGCCAACGAACTCGGCAGCCTCGCGCACGGTCCAGCTGCGGTTCGGGTCGGCGGCGGTGAAGGCGGCCAGGGCTGCGCGGCCGGCATCGTTTTCGACGTATTCGATGGGCGCATCGGGGTCGAGGCCGGCAAAGTCGATGCCGGTCCAGCCTGACAACAGCGCCAGGGCGGCGTCCAGGTCGACATAACGGCGGTATTCGGCAAAGCGTGCCTCGGCCTCCTCCCGGGTGGGGGCAACGATCAACAGCGCCTGGGCATAGATCAGCACTTCTTCACGGCCACGCCCGGCGACCTCGCTGGCCTGGCGGATGCCGTCGGCGTAGCGGCGCAGGACCGTGGGCGTCGGCCCGCTGATGAACACGCATTCGGCGTGCCGCGCCGCGAACTGCTGGCCGCGCGCCGAAGCACCGGCCTGGAACAGCACCGGCGTGCGTTGGGGCGAAGGTTGGCACAGGTGCATGCCTGGCACCTGGAAGTGCTCGCCCACATGGCTGATAGGGTGCACCTTGGCGGGTTCGATGTAGCGCCCGCTGTCACGCTCCAGCACCACCGCATCGTCGTCCCAGCTTTTTTCCCATAGCTTGTACAGCACCTGCAGGTATTCCTCGGCCAGGTCATAGCGCTGGTCGTGGCCCAGTTGGCGCGCCAGGCCCAGGTTGCGCGCGGCGCTGTCGAGGTAGCCGGTGACGATGTTCCAGCCGACCCGGCCATTGCTCAGGTGGTCGAGCGTGGACATGCGCCGGGCGAAGGGATAGGGGTGTTCGTAGGTGAGCGAGAAGGTGACGCCGAAGCCCAGGTGCTCGGTCACCCCGGCCATGGCCGGCACCAGCAGCAGCGGGTCGTTGACCGGCACCTGCACGCCACCACGCAGGGCGGCTTCGGGGCCGCCCTGGTAAACGTCGTAGATGCCCAGTACATCGGCGATGAACAGGGCGTCGAACAGGCCGCGTTCGAGCAGTCGGGCCAGGTCGGTCCAATAGCTCAGGTGGTTGAAGGCCACGCTGGTGTTGCGCGGATGGCGCCACAGACCGGGGGACTGGTGGCTGGCGGCATTCATGCTGAAGGCGTTGAAGCGGATCGGGCGGGGCATGGTGGGCGCGCTCCGCTCAAGGCAGCACGGAAGCCGGGTAGACCGCGTCGGCCACCTGCAGCTTGCGTGGAATCAGGCCCAGGCCCTGGAAGGTATCGGCCAGCTTCTGTTGCTCGGCAACGATCTGCGGGGTAATGGCCACGGCATTGTAGTTGCGCCGCTCGCTGGCCACTTGCAGCACGTTGGCGTTGATCCCCAGTTGCGGGGCCAGCAATGCGGCGACTTCCGCAGGCTTGGCATTGGCCCACTGGCTGACTTTGCCCAGTTCGACGAAGAAGGTCTTCAGCAAGGCGCGATGCTGGTCGGCGAAGCTGGCGGTGGACAGATAGAAGGTGCGGTTGTTGGACAGACCGCTGCCGTCGCGCAGGTTCTTCAGGCCCGGCTGGCTCTCTGCCGCGGCAAGGAACGGGTCCCAAAGGGTCACGGCCTGGACGCTGCCCGATTGCAGGGCTGCCACGGCATCGGCGGCGTTGTTGACGTAGGCCGGGGTGATGTCCTGGTAGCTGAGGCCGGCCTGTTCCAGGGCAACGGCCAGCAGGTACTGGGCGTTCCAGCCGCGGCCGGTGGCCACGCGCTTGCCCTTGAGGTCTTGCACGGTGGTCAGGTGGTCCTGCTCGCGCACCACCAGGCCGATGCCGCGTGGGTAGGGTTGCTCGGCGGCCAGGTAAACCACCGGCTTGCCTGCGGCCTGGGCGAACACCGAGGGTGCGTCGGCGGCATGGCCGAGGTCGATCGCGCCGGTACTCAAGGCTTCTAGCAGCTGCGGACCAGCGGCGAACTCGTGCCAGCTGACTTTCACGCCTTGCGGCGCCAGGGCCTTCTCCAGGGCGCCGCTGCCCTTGAGGATGTTGATGCTGTTGAACTTCTGATAACCGATGCGCAGGGTCCTGGCCTCGTCGGCAAGGGCCTGGGACCAGGGCAACAGGGTACTGGCGACACTGGCCAGCAAGCCGCCGATCAACAGGCGGCGCAAGGGGGAGAAGGCGCGGGCGGGCATGGGCATTGCTCCTTGATATTGGAAGGGAAGCGGTGTGCCCAGACTAAGGAGGTGGCGTTTGGCTTTCAATTTCAATATTCCAATTTGTTAGAACGATTTGTTATTTTTATATCCTTTTGTTTTGTTATGAATGGTCCATTTCGACATTTTTTTCACATTCGCTTGCTAGGCTCCCCCGGCATTTCCGAGGAGCCCTACATGTCGCACTTCCTGCGCAAGCGCAGCACTCGCATGGCCCTGGCCGCCAGCGCCGGCCTGCTCACGACCACCCTGGGCTTCTTTGCCTGGCAGAGTTTCTACCCGGTGCAGGCTGCCTCTGGCTGGGGCGTCGAGGTGTTGCACCGCGACGTGACCAAGGCCGCATCTCTGTTGCCGCAAGCCGATGGCAGCCTGTTGGTCAGCCGCGAACTGGACGACGGCCGTGGCAGCATCCTCAGGATCACCGCCCAGGGCGATCGGGTGGTGGTCATCGACAACCTGTCCAAGCCCGACGGTATGGTGGCTGCGCAGGGAGGCTGGGTGTTCAGTCAGGAAGGCGGGTTTGCCCCGGTCAGCCTGGCCCGCGATGGCCAGGTCACGTGGCTGTTCGACGGCCAGAGCGTGCAGGGCCTGTGGAACGACGGCGAGCACCTTTACGCCATCGAGGACCGCAAGGGCGATGGCCGTTTGATGCGTTATGACTGGCGCAGCGGCCAGCTCGATGTGCTGCGCTCCGGCCTCACCGAAACCGAAGGCCTGACCCGCTGCAGCGACGGGCGTTTGCTGTATACCGAAAAGGCAAGCGGCAAGGTCCGTGCCCTGTCCGACGATGGCCGGGACCCGGTGGTGGTCGATGGCCTGCGCAACCCGACGTTCCTGTTCTGTGACCAGCGCGGCCTGTGGATCAGCGAAGACAACACCCACCGTGCCCGGCTGCTGCGCATCGGCGCCGATGGCGCGCGGCAGACCGTGCTGTCGTTCCTCAAGGCGCCGCAGTCGATCGTCGCCGATGGCAAGGGCGGCTACCTGCTGGCCGAAGGCGGGCGCAACCGTGTGCTGCACCTGACGCCGCCGCTGGAGCGCAATACCGCCCAGCGCGATTGACCCTGCGCCTGGCTGGGCAGGCGCAGTTTGTGGGTGGGCAGCAGCGGTGGGTGATGGCTACACGACCAACAGCGCGCTTCCCTGCATGGGCGCGCTCGCGGATAATCCCCCCATTCCAATAAACAGCCTGTGAGTGGGTATGAGTGATTCCGTAGTCGGCCTCGGCCAGCCTGAAACCGAAGGGGGGCGCAAGACGCGCAAGAACAACCCCGAGAAAACGCGCGAGGACATCCTTCAGGCCGCCATCAACGAGTTCGTCCAGCAAGGGCTGGCAGGTGCCCGTGTCGACGCCATCGCCGAGCGCACCGCCACCTCCAAGCGCATGATCTACTACTACTTCGGCAGCAAGGAGCAGCTGTACTGCGAGTGCCTTATCAAACTGTACGGCGACATCCGCAAGACCGAGCAAAGCCTGGAGCTGGAGTCGCTGCCGGCCGAGCAGGCGATCCGCCGGCTGGTGGAGTTCACCTTCGATCACCACGACCGCAACGTCGATTTCGTGCGGATCATCTGCACCGAAAACATCCACTACGGCGAGTACGTCAAGCAGTCACCGGCGATTCGCGAAATGAGCAGCCTGGTGCTCGAGGCCCTGGGCAAAACCTTGCGTCGTGGGGTGCAGGAAGGTGTGTTCCGCGCCGGCATCGAGGTCATCGACCTGCACATGCTGATGAGCTCGTTCTGCTTCTACCGGGTGTCGAACCGCCACACCTTTGGCGAGATCTTCCAGATCGACCTGTCCGATGAGCAGGTCAAGCTGCGTCACAAGGCCATGATCTGTGATGCGGTGTTGCGGTACATCCAGATCGAGCATCGCCCCTGAAGGTTTTCCAGTGCCTGGGCTTGCTTCTTCGCGGGTAAACCCGCTCCCACAGGATCACTGCGGTCCCAAAGATTTGCACAGTACTTGTGGGAGCGGGTTTACCCGCGAAAGGGCCGGCCCAGGCGACACATCGATGAACCTTGATGCTCACTCGCCCAACCGCTGCTCACGCGACGGCGGGTAGCCAAAGTAAGCCGCATAGCATTTGCTGAAATGCGACACCGAAACAAACCCGCAAGCCACTGCCACTTCCATCACCGACAGGTCGGAATACTGCAACAGGCGCCGGCTCTTGGTGATGCGCAGCTCCATGTAGTAACGCCGCGGCGAAGTGCCAAGCTGGGCCTGGAACAGGCGGTCGATCTGCCGGCGCGAGCGCCCGCTGTAGGCGGCCAGCTGGTCGAGGCTGAGGGTTTCCTCGAGGTTGTTCTCCATCAGCTCGACGATGGTACGCAGGTGCAGGCTCATGGACTTCTTCGCGCCCGGGCCGACCTGGCGGTAGCGGGCGCCGGAGAACGACAGGATTTCCTCGACGCCTTCGGCCAGGCCGTCGCCATACAGCCGGCGCACCAGCCCGAGCATCAGCTCCATGGCGCCATTGGGGCTGGCTGCGCTGAGGCGGTCGCGGTCGAGGGTGAAGCTGGCCGGGGTAATCCGCGTCTGCGGGCTGCGCTCGGACAGGCTGGCGCGCTGTTCGGGGTGGATACTGCAGCCATAGTCGTCCAGCACCCCGGCGCGGCCGAGGAACCAGGCGCCGTTCCATAACCCGCCCAAGGCCATGCCCTGGGTCGCGCAATCGCTCAGCAGGCGGTCGAGCTCAGGGTACTTCAATGGCGTGCGCAGGCCGCCGCAGATCACCAGCAGGTCCAGCTCCTTCAGCGCCTCGGCGGATAACTCGGTGGCCACCAGCTCCAGCCCCAGGTCGCTGAGCACGCGGTCGCCTTCCAGCGACAATGGGGTGAACTGGAAGCTGTCGGCGCGCAGCAGGTTGGCCGTGACCAGCACGTCCATGGCCACGGTGAAGCTGGCCATCGAGAAGTGTTCGAGCAATACGAAATCGACCCGATAGGTGGCCTGGGCATTGGCGCTGGCGGACTTCAGCCGCAGCATGTTGCTGGTGCTGGTCTTCTTGCTGAACTGGCGTGGCGTGGGCACTCTGGACTCCGCTTCCTGGCTGGCCTGGAGAGTGTGGCGGCTGGCCTGGGGAAAGACAATCTCCCGGGTGGCCGTGTCGTATTCCAGGTCGTATTCAGGCAACCTGCCTGACGTGGCCGTTGGCGCTATGCTGATGTCCCGTCACTGAGGATGCCTTTGATGAAATCCGCTTTTGCCCTGCTGCTTTGCCTGATGCCGTTGCTGGCCAATGCCCTCGAACCGGGCGACAAGCTCGCCCCGTGGACGCTGCTCGACCAGCACGACCACGCCTACAGCCTCGACACCGGTACGCACATCCTGCTGGTGGCGCGCGACATGGACGGTGCCAAGCTGGTGAAGGCGGCGCTGGCCGACCAGCCCGAGGGTTATCTGGAGGCGCGCGATGCGGTGTTCGTTGCCGACATCCAGCGCATGCCAGCGCTGATCAGCAAGCTGTTCGCCATCCCCGCCATGCGCGATTACAACTACCGGGTTCTGCTCGACCGCGACGGGCGGGTGGCCAGCCGTTATCCCGGGCAGGATGGCCAGGTGCAGTGGTTGCAACTGAAGCAAGGTAAGCTGGTGAGCCAGCGTGCATTTGCCGATGCGCCGGCGTTGAAGGCGGCGCTGGAGACTGCACCGCGGCATTGAGAGCCGCTCCCGTAACGGGCCGCGGTGCCATGCCGCCAGCCAAATCAATCTGAACCCTGGGCCGTTTGTGCAACCCAAACCATTACATGCCAAATGGGAGAGCGCTCATGGAAATCGGAACGATCTGGATCATCATCGCGGCCTTTGTGATCATGCTGGAAATCTGGGCCATCTGGCACATCATCGGCAGTGACCGGCGCGCCGAGCGCAAGATGCTGTGGATCGTCTTCGTAGTCTACGCGCCATTCCCCGGCTTGCTGTTCTGGGCCTGGCGCGGGCCTAGGGCGGTGAAGGGCAGGGCGGTACTGCAGGAAAAATGATGGAAACGGCCTCAGGCGCGGGGCGCCTGGGGCCGTCGGTGTTCACTTGGGCAGGATTTCGAAGCGAATGGCGGACCCCAGCCCGTCCACCATCAGGCAGCCGTAGAACTTCACGGTCGACAGCACACTAAGACCCTTGAGCGCTTCATGAATGTAATCGTGAAGCAGCTTTTCGGCGTCGCGCCTGCGGTCTGCGAGTGTGGTGCTGTTGAGCGTGATGACCCCGAGCAAGGTGGTCTCTATGTGTTCAACGGTGTCCAGGCCAATTTTCTCGCGCAGGTGCAGGCGCGCCTTTGCCGCATCGTCTTCATCTCGTGCGTTTTTTGGCTTGATGGTGTAAGCCAGCTGAAAATGATTTTTGCTCATCGCTTTATCCTTCATACGTACAGGCCTCCGTGCCGGGCCCTGCAATCTAGCGCCTGGCGGTCACCGCGCATACGAACGTGTGGTTCCACAAATCCAGCGTGCTGTGCGAAACGTCCTACGCAGGCAAGCCCGCTTTCACGATGCATGCTTGACCTCGAGTTAACTCAAGGTTCGATACTTCGTCCCTCTTCCCATTGATCGAGGGCTTACCGTGAGCCATTCAACCGCGTTTCAGCTGAGCAATCCCGAAGGCCTGTACGACCCCAGCGGCAATGCCTATTCCCATGTCGCCGAGGTTCGTGCCGACAGCCGCCTGCTGTTCATCGCCGGCCAGGGCGGGGAAGGCCGCAACGGGCAGCTGTCGTCCCAGTTCGCCGAGCAGGCGCGTCAGGCACTGGCCAACCTGGAGATTGCCCTGGCGTCGAAAGGCGCCAGCCTGGCCCATGTGTTCAAGCTGACCCTGCTGATCGTCGGGCATTCCGAAACGCGCCTGCGTGAGTGGGTAGCCGAGGCTGACAGGGCCTGGGGCCCCTGCATGAAGCCGACCTGCACGCTGATCCCGGTACCCCGGCTGGCGCTCGATGGCATGCTGGTAGAAATCGAGGCGATGGCTGCGGTATAGAGCCGGGCGATTTGGTGGTGGCGCCAGATAAACTCTCTGTTGTATACCGGTGCTGGCAGCATGGCCGCTATAACAACAATTGATCTCAGAGGTGACCACACCATGAGCACCGGCACCACCACGCTCGCCGACCGCAAGGCCCGAAGCTGGGCCTGGCTAGCACTGTTCAGCCTGATGGCCTTCGCTGCCAACTCGGTGTTCTGCCGGCTCGCGCTGAAGGAAGGGGCCATCGACCCGGCATCTTTCACCATGGTGCGCCTGGCCAGTGGTGCACTGTTCCTGTTGCTGTTGATCCGCCTGCGCAAACCAGCGCTTGCCATGGGGGGTAGCTGGCGCGGCGGCCTGGCACTGTTTCTCTACGCATTCCTGTTTTCTGCGGCATACCTGCAACTGGGCGCAGGCGCGGGTGCGTTGCTGCTGTTCGGCGCGGTGCAGATCACCATGTTCGGCTTCGCCTGGTACAAAGGCGAACCCATCACCGCGCGGATGCTGCTGGGCATGCTGATCGCCTTCGCCGGCCTGCTGGTGCTGCTGTTGCCCGGTACCGCGGCACCACCCCTCGCCAGTGCCTTTGTGATGGCCCTGTCCGGCGTGGCCTGGGGCGTTTACACGCTGCTGGGCAAAGGCTCACCCAGGCCGCTGGCCGACACCGCTGGCAATTTCGCCCGGAGCCTGCCATGCCTGGTGCTGCTGGTGCCGATGCTGTTGCTGGGCGCCGGCTTGCACCTGAGCCCGCTCGGCTTGCTGTATGCGCTGGGTTCCGGAGTGCTGGCGTCGGGAGCAGGCTATGCCGTTTGGTACGGCGTGGTCAGGCAAGTCAGCGCGCAGCAGGCGGCGACCATGCAACTGAGCGTCCCGGTGATTGCGGCGTTGGGTGGTGTTGGCCTGATCGGCGAGCCATTGTCGTTGCGCTTGCTGGTGGCGTGCGTGGTGGTGCTGGGCGGTATCGCCCTGGCGCTGACGTCGCGGCGTTAAAAGAAACTGCGTTGCGCCTTGAGCGTGACCATGCTGTCGCAGTAGGTGTTGATGCCCGAGTACGCATCACACCCGCCACCACTGAGGTTGGAGTTGCTGTAGACCAGGTTCAGGTCGATGCCGAGCCAGGGCCGGGACAGCTCCAGCGACCAATCGGAAAAGGCATTCACCTGGCTGCCATCACCAATGGTGAATGGCGTACCCAGACGGTGATGGGCAAGCTTGACGCTCAGGTCGACGTCAAACAGCGGTAGTTGGCCGAAGTCTGCGAACAGCGTGCCGGTGCGGTTGTCGGGGTTGTTGCGCAGCGCGCCACCGAAACGGCTGCCCAGCACCGAAACACCGCCGTACAGGGCATAGCTGTCGGGGCCTGCGATGTTTGGCTGACTATAATGGATCAATCCCACCTCGTAGCCCAGGCTGCTGTCGAACTGGTGCTTGTAGCCCAGGTAACTATCCAGCCGCAGGGTGGAGTCGGGTGTCACACCCATGCTCGGGGCGTACTGGCCGAGGTACCAGCCACTGGGGTGGCTGAAGTCGAGGCCGCCGTGGAACGCACCGATGGCGCTGGGCGAAATCAGCCCCTGGGCCATGCTGCGTGAGGGTGTGGTGCCGAGCGTGAAGTCGAAGTCGCCCAGTTCGCGTTTGATCTGTTGGGCCAGCAGCCCGGGGCTGAACAGCAGTGCAGCACCCAGCAACAGAAGGGGCCTGGTCATGGTCTCCGTCCTGGAAGGCTTGCGGTTGAGCGGTAGAGCATACCTGTGCAGGTAACGGGAGGGAACCTCTGGCTGGCCCACTCAGCCTTTGGTCGAACGGTCGGCATCTGCAGCTTCGGTCACCACGGGCAGGTTGCCGGCACGCTGGATTACCCGCCGTTGCTGCTCGTAGTCGTCCAGCGACAGGCCGCGGCGTTGCAAGGCTTCCAGTTGCAGTTGACGGGTTTCTTCGACGGTGTAGGGGCGCAGTTCGGGGTGGCTGGCACAGCCGCTGACGATCGCGATGGCAAGAACGGCAAGGGTGGTGGACAGCAGGCGGGCCAAGGTGTTCATCAGGTAGCTCCAGGGGCCAGAGGGCGGGCGGCGAGTCGATGGAGCTAGGTTATTCGGCCATGTCGTTCGGCAGAAATTGCCAGTCTCGATAGTGACTATCGATGGTTCCAGAGAACCGGAGGGTGCGATGGGGCAAGACGAGCAACCGCGTAAACGGGGCGTGCTGCAACCGATCGACCGGATCACCGAAGTCATCTTCGGCCTGTTGATGGCGATGACCTTCATCGGCTCGCTGAGCGTGGCCACGGCAGGGCGCGAAGACGCCCGGTTGATGCTGGTTGCGGCGCTCGGTTGCAACCTGGCTTGGGGCCTGGCCGACGCGGTCATCTATCTGCTGCGCACCTGGACCGAACGCACCCGCAGCCGGACCTTGCTGGCCCGCCTGCAAGCCAGCGATATTACCCAGGGGCGCAGGCTGATTGCCGATGCGCTGCCAGAGCGCATCGGCCTGGCACTGGATGAAGACGGGCTGGAGATGCTGCGCGGACGGATGCTGCGTGATGCTGGGCGCCCGCTGCCGGCACGCCTGGGGCTGGATGATTTCAGGGCGGCCCTGGCCACGTTCCTGCTGGTGGTACTGGCAACCTTCCCGCTGGTCATTCCGTTCCTGCTGATCGACACCACCGGTACGGCCATCCGTGTATCGAACCTGGTCGCCCTGGCCATGCTGTTCCTGGCGGGCTGGCTGCTGGCACGCTATTCCGGTGGTCGCACCCTGTTGACCGGCGTGGTCCTGGCGGTTGTCGGGGTGTCACTGATCCTGGCGATCATCGCCCTGGGCGGCTGAGCATCAACCGCTCATTATTTGATGTCGCGGACGCGTTCACGGCCTTGTTGCTTGGTGTGGCGTTTGTCCTGTCGGCAGCCTCAATTACAGATCTCAACCCAGCCCTGAGATAGCTTCAAAAGCAGCAACCACCCTTACCTTTAAAGCGCGAAAAGTTTGCGCCCGCGCATCTGGCCAAAAGCATCGCCATTGCTACCCTTAATCCACGCGGTCTGACCTCATGGAGAGAAGCGATGCGCATCCCATTGTCAGCGGTCCTGTCGGTAATCCTGTATCTGAGCGCCCCGCCCGGCCTGGTGCTGGCAGAAGATGTACCGGCTCCGGACCCGGCACCACAAGCCGACACGGTCGCGACCAAGGACCCGGTGTTCACCCAGGAGCAACTGGACCAGATGCTCGCGCCCATCGCACTGTACCCCGATGCGCTGCTGGCCCAGGTACTGATGGCTTCGACTTATCCGGGGCAGGTGAGCGAAGCGGTGACCTGGTCCAAGGCCAACCCCAAGGCCACCGGTGACGATGCGGTCAAAAAGGTGGCGAACCAGCCTTGGGACCCAAGCGTACAAGCGCTGGTGGCCTTCCCGCAGGTGCTGGCGACTCTGGGGCAGGACCCGGTCTGGGTGCAGCGCCTGGGCGACGCCTTCCTCGCGCAGCCCGACGATGTCATGGGCGGCGTGCAGCGCCTGCGCCACCAGGCCCAGGCCGCCGGTAACCTGCAGAGCAACCAGTACCAGAGCGTGACCGTGCAGACAGCACCGGCACCGGCCTCCAGCGGTAAAAGCGCGCAGGCCGTTACGACCAGCAGCCCGCCCACCACCATCATCATCGAGCCGTCCGACCCGCAAGTGGTGTACGTACCCACCTACAACCCGACCACCACCTACGGCACCTGGGCCTACCCGGCATCGCCGCCGGCGTACTACCCGCCACCGCCCATGTACTACCCCGGCTCCGCGCTGGTGGCGGGCCTGGCCTTCGGTACCGGTGTGGCAATCGTCGCCTCGCTGTGGGGTGACTGTGACTGGGGCAACAACGACATCGACATCGACGTAAATCGCTACAACAACATCAACGCCAACAATCGCATCACCAACAACCAGAACAAATGGCAGCACAACGCCGCCAACCGCGACGGCGTGCCGTACCGCGACTCTCGCAGCCGCCAGCAGTACGGTCGCCAGCTTGACGGTGCCACCCAGCGTACTGCCTTCCGCGGCGATGACGCCCAGCGCGCCCAGGCGCGGGACAAGGCCAGGGCGTCGATGGACCGGGCCGGCATCGAACGGCCGGCCACCAGCAACCGCCAGGCACGCCAGCAGATGCGCGAGGCGCAGGCGGGCAATTCGGTCGGCAACCGCATGCAGCCTCGTAGCGACAACCCGCGGGCAACTGACCGCCGACAGGAAACCCGCAACACCCAGGCTCGGCAGCAGAACAACCAGGTGAGCCCGCGCAGGCAGGGCGAAGGCCAGGGGCGGCAGCTGGCGCAAAACCGGCCTTCCAATACCGCCGGTCGGGCGCGTAACAATGCCTTCGACGGCGTGCGTTCACCCTCGCGCACCAGCGCGCAGGCCAGGCGTGGCCGCACCAGCCAGTCGTTCGCCCAGCGCCCGAGCGCATCGCGTGCCGCAGGGCACCAGATTTCCCGGCCCAGTGCGCCCGCACGCCGCGGGGGAGGTGGCCGTCGATGAACCGTCAATCGATAGCGGCACTGGTAATCGCAGCGGGTCTGGCCTGGTCGAGCCTGGCCGCTGCGCAGGACGCCTTCCCGACACCAGAAAAGGCTGTGGAATCCTTCGTTGCGGCGCTGGGTGAGGAGAAACCTGATGAAGGCCGCCTGGCCCGGTTACTGGGCGATGACTGGCGTACCTACATACCGCGCGGCGGTGTGCAACGCAGTGACGTGGACACGTTCCTTGAGCAGTATCGCGAGCAGCACAGCATCGATATGTCGGGGGCGAACAAGGCCATCCTCGCGGTGGGCAGTGATCACTGGACGTTGCCCATACCATTGACCAAAGGTGGCGAGGGTTGGCGTTTCGACCTCAAGGCCGGCGGCGCCGAAATCCGCGCCAGGCGCATCGGCCGCAACGAGCTGGGCGCCATGCAGTCGTTGCTGGCCTACCACGACGCGCAGATGGACTACGCCACCCAGGACCACAACGGCAACGGTGCGCTGGAATACGCGCAGAAGATATTCAGCGAGCCCGGCAAGCATGATGGGCTGTACTGGGATGACGATGGCGATGGCCAGGTCAGCCCGCTGGGCCCGCTGTTCGGCCAGGACGTGGTCGGCGATGCCTGGTATGGCTACCACTTCCGCATCCTCGATGCACAAGGCCCATCCGCCCCTGGCGGTGCCTACAGCTACCTGATCGGCAACCAGATGAGCCGTGGCTTCGCCATGGTTGCCTGGCCGGCCAGGTACGATGACAGCGGGGTGATGAGCTTCATGATCAGCCATGACGGCGAGGTGTTCGAGAAAGACCTCGGGCCGCACGGTGACAAGCTGGCCAAGGAGATGAAACGCTTCGACCCGGATGACAGCTGGAAGGTGGTGGATGTGCCGGCGGGAGATTGAGTGAGGCGCACCCGCCGTGGCCGGTTCAAGGTGCGGTTCGCGATTCAAGGTCCATATCAGCTGGCCAGCTCACCTTGGGTGCCAGGCGCAGGGCGAACTCGCACCAGAGCACATCGTTGTGATCCTTGGGTTCCCCAGGTGGTGGCAGGGCTGAGGGGCCTTCCTGCATGTAGGTGCAGATGTAGGCCCAGGCATGCTGGTCGGCACCCATCGTACTCAGGTGAAAACGGTCGATGACGTTGTTCGTGCCCGGCGCGACGATGGACAGCATGACACCCCATTTGAAAATGACCCCACCGTTTGGCAGGGCGCCGGTTTGTGACCAGCGCTCGGCGCGGACTTGGGACCAGTCGTAACTGACCGGCACGACCTTGCCTTTGTCGAAGGGGTTCCACCATTGGCGTTTGAAGTTGTAGGCGTAGATTTTCTGGCGCGCACGGTTGAACCTGATGGGTTCGTCGCGAGGTGGAGAAATATCCATGCGAAGGCCTATAGTAACCAGCCAGCTAACCAGAAAAACTTCAGATATTGAGAGCAGCAGCGATTTAAAATTTCGGGGGTCGAGCGTAAGTGTCATCATGTAAAGGCTAAAGGCGAAAAATATGCACAAGAGGAAGGCGAAGGCTGAAATCAGTCCTCGTGATGATACGCTTTGTCGCGGAATCTCTAAGTAAGTCATGCATTGATGGTTAGGTATTTGATTGCCCATATATTTTTCTATGGAGTTGACTGTGTAAGGGGCGGGCAGGTCTTCCTTCCAGCCCGGGCAGGCAGGATTTAATATGGGTCGGGCCATTTTGTCAGGGGCTCCAAGCGGTGCATGTAGTTCTCTGCCATTATTATCTGTGCTCGAGCTGACTTGTAATCAGAACCAGGCCAATAAACAAGGCAAGTCCAGCTTCCATTGATAAGCGTTCAGTACAAAGCCTACGGCCACCGTACTGCTATCACTGATGACTGATTCACTTTCCCTCTGTTCCAACCTCAGGGGGCGGTTCTCGACTCCAGATCCATTTCCGTTGGCCACGCTACTCGGGGGGCCAAGCGCAGGGCGAACTCACACCAGAGAATATCGTCATGGTCTTTAGGTGTGCCGGGCGGGGGTAGTGCCGAGGGGCCTTCTTTCATGTAGGTGCAGATATAGGCCCACGTAAGCTCATCGGTACCCATCATACTCAGGTGGAAACGGTCGATAACATTGTTCGTGCCCGGTGCTACGATTGAAAGCATGACGCCCCATCTGACAATGAACCCACTTCTGGTTTGTGCCCACAATTCAGCTCGGACTTGCGACCAGTCGTAACTCACAGCTGCGATTTTGCCCTTGTCGAAAGGATTCCACCACTGGCGTATAAAGTTGTAGGCGTAGATTTTTTGGCGTAGGCGGTTGAATCTGATAGGTTCGTCGAGTGGTGGCGTAGTATCAATAAGAATTCCTGTGGCAACTCCCCAGATTATTAGTATGAGCTCAAGGGTCGAATATATTATGGATTCTGGATTTTTGAGGTCGAGTAGTGAGAGCATTAAATAAATATTGAGCGTGAGTGGAATGCATAGTATCACGGTAAGTATTGAGCTTGCACATCGCGGTGTAGTGCTTTGTCGGGCGATCTCTAAGTAGATGGCACACTGATGATTCGGTGCTTGTTTTTCCATGAGAGGTTCTACAGTAGGCGACTCACAAGGTGTGGGTAGGTCCTTTATCCAGCGTGGGCTAGGTGGATTTAATAGTGGGCGATTCATATTGTCAGAGGTCCTTGATTTTTATTTTATTTTCTTTGATCTCCAGGCGTGCATTACCTGCATCGTCATTTTTATTCGGGCGATAATCTAAGATGAATTTGATGTCGCGAATGTGGTGGTTGTCATGCAGCGGTAAGGAATATTGGGTGGTAAATACTCCTCGTTCGCTGTCGAATCTGCTCTGGTGTTGTTTGTCATTGCCAAGTGGAAAAATATTTACATCGCTGGGTTGTGCGATCGTTAGTACGGAGTTTGGTGCGCTCTCGCCTGAGAGGGTTATTGTGTTTTCGTGTAACCCGGATTGATAAAGGTTTAATTCCCAGCGGTAGTAAGATCGGTTGGTTTGATAGTTTGGTAAGGTAAAGTGGAAATCGAGCATGAAAACTGCAGGTACCGCGTGACCATCGCTAATGATCGTTCCCTCCGGCGCGGCAGTATCAAGATGAGCATTCGATGCCAAGCTAAGGTTGACTCTAGCATCTGCCTGGACACCAAGAGTTGCTGCATTGAGAGCTCCAATCGCAGCGTCAAGATGCTCGGCTTCGGACCACGCACGTTGCGCTGTTGGAATGCCCCATCTACAGCGCCTTGACCATAGCTCCGTAGGTGTTGACTCTTTCCGTTTTGCTATTGTGGCTAATGTGTATGTGGCCAGTACTAGCACTATCGTAATGCCAAGGGGGCCGAGCAGAGCGGCTTTTCCGAATGCCACAGCTACTCCAGAAAATGTCGATAGGAAAGCTGTTGCGCTGGCAATACGATATTTTGATGAGGCCGTGTTGTCGCCATTTTCAATTGTGCGGAAAGTTGCAAAGGCATACTGTGCTCCATCCATGAGGCCTGCCATAGCTGTGATAGCACCACCATACCTGGCTAATTTGCTTGCCAACGATGAGTTGGTGATTGTTCCAGGCCATTCTGGATTGGGACGTACCAGCGCTATGGTGAAACCTGCTGTTTCAACACTTGCCCCAAGTACCCCAAGCGATGATGACCAGATTGTTGCGAGCGCTTCCGGGTTGCTTGTATTTGTTTCATGCAGCGCTCGATAGTTCTTGCCCAGGCTGTCCTGCTGAAACCATATACTGCCCAAGGTAAGGAGCAGGCCTACGCTTCCGGTACTAGTCGCCGCATCCCGCATGCTGCGCATAGCATCACTCGCCATGTTTTGTGCGGCTATCGAGCTGATTTTCAAACCATCGGAACCCTGCGCACGCAGCGTACCCGCACCAATCGCAACATTGCGTACCAGCGCCCCGACGCCAGCGACTGCACCTTCGCGCAACTGCACCAGCCGCGCCTGTAAACTTTCAGCACTTTCCAACGTCCAGAGCAGCACCTCGATCATCTGGCTACGGTTACCCGCTGCCGCAATATTGATCGCGCCACTCAGCACCATGGCCCGCACCTTGCGGCCCAGGGGATCACGGAATTGCTTGTCTACCTGCTGCAGAAACGCATCGGTCCGCGCCTCCAGGGTTTCGTTGAGCAGGCTCATGTATTCGCCCACTGTCAGCGACACCCGCAGCGGCGTTACCTGCTGCCCGGCAAACAGGGCAAACGCCGAGCGATGCACATGGCCGATCAGGGTCTTTGTCCGTTCACTCAGGTGCTGGCTGAGCGCATTCCCGGCGCTGTTGGTCGCGGCCAGCAACTGGCCAACGGCATCCTGTATCGGCNGTCCGTTCACTCAGGTGCTGGCTGAGCGCATTCCCGGCGCTGTTGGTCGCGGCCAGCAACTGGCCAACGGCATCCTGTATCGGCTTGATCATCAACAGCTGGCCGTCGGCGGTGCCGGCGATGCCCTTGATGATGTCGTACACCTTGCCGAAGTCATCCCCGGCCAGCGCGCTGGCCACCTGCTGCATCAGCTTCTGGTTCTTGGCCAGCAGTGCCTGGTAAAGCAGGCTGCGGTCGTCTTCCAGCAGCTGCTGCCAGATATGCTGGGTAATCCCGAGCGGCTGACCCTCCTGCGGCAAGGTTTCAGTGGGCCCGCCGGCCAGGCAGGCGGCCATCATCTGGATGAAGTACTCCACCGAAACAGGGGAGGTCGCGTCATAGTCGTAGTAGCCGATCTGCTGAAACGCCCGCTTGGCATAGTGCCGCGCATACAGATCGCCAACCTGGTCGATCATCGACTGCCAGTTTTTCAATTCGCGGTCGTAATCGGCCTGGAACGCCGCGCGGGCGCTTTCGTCGTAACGCTCTTCCAGCCGCTCGCGGGCGTCCTGCTGTTTACGCGCGATGTTGCGTTCGGTCTGCGCGTCGATGTCCACCGGAGGCAGATACGCCTTGGCCGCGATCGGGCTGTCGTTCCACTGCTCGACCTGCCGGGCTTGCCGCTGCGCATCCTCGGCACCCTGCGCGGCAGCCATGGCAGCGTGCAGTTCGCGGATGCCCAGTAGTGCTTGCGAGGTGAAGTATTCGAAGTGCCGCTGCGGTTGCGCCCGCCATTCCTGCAGGGCCTGCACCCAGCCAGTGCGTTGCGCGTTGAGCTCCATGACCATGCCGACCGGGTCGGGCAGCGTCAGCGCCAGCAGGCCATTGGGCAGTTGTTCCTGCTGAATGACATTGCGCACATGCGTGCGGGTTTCATGCCAGCGGCCCAGGCGGCTGTAAAAGCCATGGACGCTGGTGAACCTGGCAGAGGAAAAGGTAGAGAACTCCAGCACCTGTTCCAGGCCGAAGCGGAAGCTGTCGGTCATGGCGATGCCGAGGCTGGCAGGGTCGTTGCGTGCGGTGTTCAGGTCCACTTCGACGAAGCGGGCGAGGGTGCCCGGGTCACTGTCGACGATGCCTCGCCGATAGCGGTCGAGTACGGCACGGGGCCAGGGGTCGTTGGCGAAGGCGATCCAGGCCTTGCGGTAGAGCAGGGTATCGATGTTGATGAACGAGGCGATCACATCGTGGCCTTCGGTGGCGCATACCTTGGGTAACGACCTGGGTGGCCCCAAGGGCATCTGCGACACCGGAAAGCGCTGCAAGGTACCTTCCGCCGCTACCTCGTAGGCCTGCCAGATTTCCTGGTCGAGCAGTACGTAGACATAACCCTGGCGCAGGAGGCGCAACTGGTCGGTGTGCATCGGGTGNGTAGGCCTGCCAGATTTCCTGGTCGAGCAGTACGTAGACATAACCCTGGCGCAGGAGGCGCAACTGGTCGGTGTGCATCGGGTGAAAGATGATTTCGCTATCGTCTGCCAGGCGATAGGGGTGCCCTGTATCCGGGCGCGGGGCGTAGGCCTCGCGCAGCAGCAGAATTGGCAGGCCGGAGCGTCCGCAGGCGTTACAGGTGCCGTAGGTGTTGGGGATTTCTTCCTGCATGGCGATGTGGATGGTTTTGCTGATGCTCATCAGGAGTTCCTTTTCCAGTGATTTGACGCAACGGCCAAAACACTAGCGAGGAACGCCTTCGCGGGGGAGCAATGGGCTTCCTAAAACGTTGTAGGATTTTTCGCTTTAGTGCCCCTATAGCAGCGGCCTTGCGTCGCGACGGGCTGCGCAGCAGCCCCAGGATCTTGCAGGCGATAAAGGCCTATTGCCCCAACATCTGCCGCACCAGCCACTGCCCCGCCGGCCCGAGCGCGCGCCGGCTCGACCATGCCACATCCATGTCAACCCGTCGCGGGTACCCGGCCACCTGCAGCTCCACCAGCCCACTGCCAAAGCGTGCCACCAGTGCCCTGGGCAGTTCGGCCCAGCCGAACCCGCGCACGGCGAACTCCAGCAGGGTGAGGTAGTCCGGTGCCGACCAGGCCTGGCCACGCCCCTGGTGCAAGCTTTGAGCATAGGTCTTTATATACAGCTGCCGGACGTTCTCCAGATGCTGCATCTGCACCTGGGGCAAAGCCGCCAACGGATGCCCGCTGGCCACGTACACACCAAACTCTGCCTGCTCGGGCAGGCGTGCCACGGCAACGTCAGCGGGGTAGCTGGGCTGGGTGGCGAGAATACCGACATGTGCCAGGCCCTGCTGGATCAGCTCGATCACGTCGGCATCTTCCGACGGGCCGCAGCGCAGCTCGGTATGCGGGTAGTGCTGGGCGAAGCGGGCCATCACCGCGCCCTGGAACGTCACGCTGTAGCTGTCCGACATCACCACCGAGACCAGTGCCTCGACGTTTTCAGCCAGCCGCACCGCCAGGGCATCGAGCTGGGCGCTGGCATCGAGAATCGCCTCGACATGGCTCAGCACCTGTCGCCCAGCCTCGTTCAGCGTGGGGTGACGGCCGCCACGCTCGAACAACGGGCAACCCACATCGGCCTCGAAATTGGCGATGGCGATGCTGATCGTCGACTGGCTTTTGCGCAATTTGCGCGCCGCAGCGGAAAACGAACCCAGCGATGCAGCTTCGACAAAAGCCACCAGAGCTTCGGGTGAGTAGCGCATGGTATTGATAAAATCGATGGTAGCTATATCGCGAGTATCAGTTCTATCAAAGAAAATAGGAAGCACGACTCACGCAAAGGATGGATTTTGCAATGAAAAACGTGTCTTTCACCGAACGCCTGGTTCACGCTGTCGGTTATGAAGTGTTCGCGGTGCTGCTGTGTGCGCCGCTGTTGTCCTGGATCATGGGCAAGTCGCTGGCGACGGCGGGAGCGCTGGCGGTGACCCTGTCGGTGATCGCCATGCTGTGGAACATGGTCTACAACGCGCTGGTCGATCGCTACGTCCGCGGCGAGCGCATCCACTGGAAGGCCAGCGCACGCTTTGTGCACGGCCTGGGCTTCGAAGCCGGGCTGGTGGTGTGGTGTCTGCCGGTGGCGGCGTGGATGCTGGAGATTTCGTTGCTGCAGGCGTTCATGGTGGAGTTGGGCTTCTTCGTGATCATCCTGCCCTACACCGTGCTGTACAACTGGGCCTTCGACAAAGCCCGGCACCTGCTGATACAGCGTCGCCTTGCATGAGAACTACCTGCCTGCGCGGCCCCTCGATTTGTGCATTGTGCGGATATCCTGGGGCCGCTTCGCAGCCCTTTCGCGACACAAGGCCGCTCCTACAGGGACGGCGCAGGCTTCAGGCTTGCGCTGTACCTGTGGGAGCGGCTTTAGCCGCGAACACCGGCGCAGCCGGTGCCATCATAGTTGACCGCGTCAGCCAATAAAAAACGGGGCATGCCATCGCTGGCATGCCCCGTTTTTCAAGCCGCTAAAGCGTCTCAGGCAACCTTGACGATCCAGCCAGCCGGTGCTTCCACGTCACCGCTCTGAATACCGGTCAGCTCGTTGTAGAGCTTCTGGGTAACCGGGCCGACCTTTTCCAGGTCGTGGAACACGTGCAGTTTGCCGTTGTACTCGATGCCGCCGATCGGGGTGATCACCGCCGCGGTACCGCAGGCGCCGGCTTCGACGAAACGGTCCAGCTTGTTGATTTCCACATCGCCTTCGATCACGGTCAGGCCCAGGCGCGATTGCGCCAGTTCCATCAGCGACAGGCGGGTGATGCCTGGCAGCACCGAAGCCGATTTCGGGGTGACGAACTCGTTGTTGGCGGTGATGCCGAAGAAGTTGGCCGAACCGACTTCCTCGATCTTGGTGTGGGTCAGCGGGTCGAGGTAGATGGCGTCGGCGAAGTTGGCTTTCTTCGCTTCTGCACCCGGCTGCAGGCTGGCGGCGTAGTTGCCACCGACCTTGGCCGCGCCAGTGCCTTGGGGGGCTGCGCGGTCGAAGCTGGAGATCTGGAAGTTGTGCGGCTTCATGCCGCCCTTGAAGTACGAGCCAACCGGGATGGCGAAGATCGAGAAGATGAACTCGGGGGCGGTGCGCACGCCAATGTTGTCACCGGTGCCAATCACGAACGGGCGCAGGTAGAGGGCGCCTTTACCGTGCGGAGGCACGAACTTCTCGTTGGCCTTGACCACTTGCTTGCACGCCTCGATGAACACATCGGTCGGCACCTGCGGCATCAGCAGGCGGGCGCAGCTGCGCTGCATGCGGGCGGCGTTCTGGTCCGGGCGGAACAGGTTGATCGAACCGTCCTTGCAACGGTAGGCCTTGAGGCCTTCGAAGCACTGCTGGCCGTAGTGCAGGGCGGTGGAGCCTTCACTAATGTGCAGTACGTTGTCTTCGGTCAGGGTGCCCTTGTCCCACTCGCCATTGCGCCATACGGACAGGTAGCGTTTGTCGGTCTTGATATAGTCGAAACCGAGCTTGTCCCAATTAATGCTTTCGTTGCTCATGACACCCTCATTGTCTTGCAAGTGCCCGATTGCTCGGGCTGCTGTTATATGCGCACCACGCCACCATAATACATCCGTGGCAGATCGGGAACGGCCAGTCACGAATTGATAGCCTGCAATGCATTTATTGCGGCGTTTACAGGTGCAGGTACTCGTCCAGCGCCAGCTGGTCGAGCAGTACCTGGTCGTGGGACGCCACCACCAGCGCCCCGCGAAACTGCCCGAGCATGTGTTCCAGTGCGGCCAGCGATGGCAGGTCCAGGTGGTTGCCGGGTTCGTCCAGCAATAACAGGTCGAGCGGCCGTTCGCGGTATAGCACGGCGGCCAGTGCCGCCTTCATCCGCTCACCCCCGCTGAGCAGGCTGCTGGGTAGTTCGATGCGGGCCGCATCCAGGCCCAGTTGCGCCAGGCGGCTGCGCAAGTCGCCCTGGGCCAGCGTCGGGTTTGCCTGGCGCAGGTGCTCGAGCACACTGGTATTGCCTGGCAGTGCGCTGCAGTGCTGGTCGAGCAGGGCGGTTTCCCCACTGAGGCGCAGGCTCTCGGTTGGTGCTGGCAACTCACCGTTCATCAGCCTGAGCAGGGTGGACTTGCCACTGCCATTGGCGCCTACCAGGCCCACCCGCTGGCCCAGGCACACGCGCAGGTTCAGTGGTTTGCGCGTCCCGCGTGGCAGGCGCAGCGCCTGCAGGGCCAGCACTTCGCGGCCTGGATGACGCTGCGGCGTGGGTGCATGCAGGGTAATGGCGCTGTCCTGCTCGACTTCGCGGGCGGCGTCACGCACTTTGCCCTGCAGCGCCTGCCGGGCGTCGCGATGGTCGCGGCGCTGTTTGCCCGCAGTGGCCTGACTGCGCTCCTGCTGGCGGTCGACCAGGATCTTGGCCTGGTTGGCGTGCCTGGCATTGCGCCCGGCGCGGGCTTGATGACGTTCCAGGTCTTCGCGCTGACGCTGCAGTTCGCGCGCCTGGCGTTGCTCCTCCTGTTTCAGCCGGGCAAGTTGCTGTTGGGCCTGCGCTGTCTGGCTGGCTTTCTGGGCCGAATAGAAGGTGTAGTTGCCGCCATAGGCCCGCAAGCCCAGGCTGGATAATTCGACGATGCGCGTCATGTGCGCGAGCAGGCTGCGATCATGGCTGATCACCAGCAAACCCCGGTCCCAGGCTTCGATCATGCCCAATAGTTGGGCGCGGGCGTCGCTGTCCAGGTGATTGCTCGGTTCGTCGAGTATCAGGTAGTCCGCTTCGCTGAGCCAGGCGCCGACCAGCGCCACGCGCATGGCCTGACCACCGCTCAGGCTGTGGGCGGGCTGGTGCCAGTCGAGTTGGCCCAGGCCGTGGCGTTGCAGGTGCCCCTGCAATTGCTCGCGAATATCCCAACGTTCGCCGACGGCGTCGAAGTCACTGGGTGCGACACTGCCTTGCTCGATGCGCTCCAGCGCAGCGAGCACCGCGCCCACCTGGGCCAGGTCGGCGACCGTGGCGCTGTGCTCGATCACCTGCTGGTCCAGAAGATGGACGCGCCCAAGGCGCCGACACTGGCCGCTGCTTGGTTCGCGCTGGCCGGCAAGTATCTGCCCGAGCAGGCTCTTGCCCACACCGTTGCGCCCGACCAGGCCGGTGCGGCGTTGGTCGAAGGTTTCGCTGAGGTCGGTAAATAACAGCCTGCCGTCAGGCAAGGCCAGGGAGACGCTGTCCAGCGTCAGGATCGACGTGTTCGTCATGCACAACTCCACAAATGCCGCGACATCTCCGGAGCGAACCGGAGGCTGAAGACTGGCCGTCGAAGGGACGGCGGCATCAATGGCGCATTGGACGAATACCTCGTGACAGGGGAATGCGTAGCCTAACGGATAGAGGCATTGTTGTCGCGGGAAAACACATTCCGCGAGTGCGCCACGGACCCTGTGGGTGCGGGTTCACCCGCGAGACAGGCGACGCGGTGGATGGCACGGGCTTCGCCCGTGTTCGCGGGTAAACCCGCTCCCACATGGCCGGCGTCGCCCTTAAGGCGTGCACCGGACCTGCAGGGCCGCGCATGCCCCTGGTTCAGCGCCCCACCAAACGCCTGGTCCAATCGCCGCCGTGGCTCTGCTGGCACGCCTCTTCACTGTCAAACCGTACATGCCAGGCTGGATGATCCAGCTGAATGCCGGCCTGCTCCAGCGCAAGGCCCGTCAGCGCGAGCATGCGCATTTTGGCGTCGCCCGCCAAGGCGGCGGCCTTTTCGGCCTCTCGCTCGAATACCCAGGTAATACGCAGGCTGGCCGGAAAATCCTCGAGAGCCAGACGATGGGTAAGCCAGCTGAAACCGACGATCTCCGCCTTGGCGGTTTCGCAGGCTTCGGTCAGGCAAGCCACCAGCTCACGCTCCAGGCGTGCCATATCGCGCTTGTTCAGGGGTTTCACCGTGGGCCTCGCTGCTCAAAGCCACCACTCTAACGCAGTTGCGGCGCTTGTTGTCGGCCAGCCCGACAGCAATGGTTGACCACCCGCCAGCCACTGCGTAGCCTTGCCACTTCGAGGTTCTTCGGCCAGGCCGAAGCTAAGACGGGAACGCGGTACAAGCCGCGGCTGCCCCCGCAACTGTAAGCACCGACAACGGATCGACACAGCCACTGCGCCCGCGCGCGGGAAGGCGTCATCCCGCCAGCCTGCTGCACCAGCGGGCACATGGAACGGTGCGAGCCAGGAGACCTGCCTCGTCACGTTTTCGACTTTCAACCGGGCGGGGTGATCCGGTGGCGAACAAGCCCGGCCGGCCTGGCCTGCGGCTGTCGTCCTGCATGCCCGCGCCAATCTGCCAAGGGCAATGCGACATGAAAACACTGGCCAAGCTCCCCGTCACCATCGTCACCGGCTTCCTCGGCTCGGGCAAGACCACCTTGCTGCGCCACATGCTCGACAACGCCCAGGGCCGCCGCATTGCGGTGATCGTCAACGAGTTCGGCGAACTGGGCATCGACGGCGAAATCCTCAAGCAGTGCAGCATCGGTTGCACCGAAGAAGAAGCCACCGGTCGCGTCTACGAGCTGGCCAACGGCTGCCTGTGCTGCACCGTGCAGGAAGAGTTCTTCCCGGTGATGCGCGAGCTGGTGGCACGCCGTGGCGACCTGGACCATATCCTCATCGAAACCAGCGGCCTGGCCCTGCCCAAACCGCTGGTGCAAGCCTTCCAGTGGCCGGAAATCCGCAATGCCTGCACCGTCGACGCGGTGATCACGGTAGTCGACAGCCCGGCCGTGGCCGCCGGCACCTTCGCCGCCTACCCGGACCAGGTCGATGCCCAGCGCAAGCTCGACCCCAACCTGGACCACGAGTCACCGCTGCACGAACTGTTCGCCGACCAGCTGGCCAGCGCCGACCTGGTGGTGCTGAACAAGGCCGACCTGATCGACGCCGAAGGCCTGGCCAAGGTCCGCGCCGAGGTGGCCGAAGAACTGCCGCCGGCGGTCAAAGTGATCGAAGCCAGCAGCGGCAAGCTGCCGCTGGAAGTGCTGCTGGGCGTGGGTGCCGAGTCCGAGGCGCACATCGATGGCCGCCGTACCCACCACGACTCGCACCATGACGGCGATGACCATGACGATCACGACCACGATGCCTTCGACTCCATCTCCATCGACCTGCCAGAAGCCGACGAAAGCCTGCTGCTCGACGCCCTGACCCAGTTGGTGGTGGAATTCGGCATCCTGCGCGCCAAAGGCTTCGCTGCCATCCCGGGCAAGCCGATGCGCTTGCTGGTACAGGGCGTGGGCACCCGTTTCGACAAGCACTTCGACCGCGCCTGGCGCACCGACGAACCGCGCATCACCCGCCTGGTGCTGATCGGCCAGGACCTCGACGCCGCCCAGCTGGAAGCGCGCCTGCGCCAGGCACTGGGCGCCTGACCCATGCACCTGCTGCGGACCCAGCCCGGCGGCTTCGTGCCGGATGACAGCATTGCCGACCTCGGCCAGACGCCCGCCGAGCTGGTGATTCTCTGCAGCGGCGATTCCCATCTGGCATTGCTCGCCGATACCGCCGAGCAATTGCCCCAGGATTACCCCAGCCTGCGCCTGGCCAACCCGATGCAGGTACAGAACCATGCCTCGGTCGACCTTTACGTCGACCAGGTACTTCGCCATGCCAAGGTCATCCTGGTGTCGCTGCACGGTGGCGTCGGCTACTGGCGCTATGGCGTCGAGCAGCTGGTCGAGCTGGCCGGCCGAGGCGTGCAACTGATCCTGGTGCCGGGCGACGACCGCCCGGACCCGGAACTGACCAGCCTGGGCAGTGTCAGCGGCGAGCAGGCCGAACGCCTCTGGCACTACTTGCGCCAGGGCGGCAAGGCCAACGCCATCAACCTGTTCAACTGCCTGGCCAGCCAGTGGCTGGGCCGCGACTATGCCTGGGACGAACCACAGCCTTTGCCGCGCACTGCCGTGTATCACCCGGCCAAGGGCAGCGCCACGCTGGAGGACTGGTACCCGCAGTGGCACCCCGAACAGCCAGTGGCGCCGCTGCTGTTCTACCGCTCGCACCTGCAGGCGGCCAACACCGCGTTCATCGATGTGTTCTGCCAGCGCCTGCAGGCCGCCGGGCTCAACCCGTTGCCGATCGCGGTGGCCAGCCTAAAGGAAAGCGCCTGCCTGGAGCAGGTCGAAGCCTGGCTGGACGAGGTGGGGGCCGAAGTGCTGGTCAACACCACCGGCTTTGCCCTGTCCAGCCCCGAACGCCCCAACCTGCGCCCGTTCCGTCGCGACATCCCGGTGCTGCAGGCCATCTGCGCACAAGACAACCAGCCCGGCTGGGAAGCCAGCGAGCAGGGCCTGGGGGCGCGTGACCTGGCCATGCACATTGCCTTGCCCGAACTGGACGGGCGCATCATCACCCGCCCGGTCAGTTTCAAGGACATGGCCTGGCGCAGCGAGCGCAGCCAGTCCGACGTGGTCTGCTACCGCGCCCACCCCGAGCGCATGGACTTTGTCGCCGAACTGGCCCGCCGCTGGGTCGAGCTGGCGCGCCTGCCGAATGCGCAAAAGCGCGTGGCCCTGGTGCTGGCCAACTACCCGACCCGGGATGGCCGCATTGGCAACGGCGTTGGCCTGGACACGCCAGCGGCGGCGCTGAACATTCTCAAGGCCCTGCAGGCCGAAGGCTATCCGCTGGCCGACTTGCCGGGCAGTGGCACGCAACTGATCCACCAGTTGCTCGGCGGCGTGACCAACGACCTCGACCATCTGGACCTGCGCCCCTGTGCGCAGAGCCTGAGCCTGGCCGACTACCAGGCCGCCTTCGAGCGCCTGCCAGAGGCCAACCGCCAGGCTGTGCTGGAGCGTTGGGGGCCGCCGCAGCAAGACCCGATGTACCGCAGTGGCCGGCTGATGGTGGCCGGCCTGCGCTTTGGCTTGACCTTCGTCGGCATTCAGCCGGCGCGGGGTTACCAGGTGGACCCCAGCGCGGTGTACCACGATCCGGACCTGGTGCCGCCGCACGGCTACCTGGCGTTTCACTTCTGGCTGCGCCATGCCTTTGCCGCCGACGCGGTGATCCATGTCGGCAAGCACGGCAACCTCGAATGGCTGCCCGGCAAGGGCGTCGGGTTGTCGGCGCAGTGCTGGCCGGACGCCTTGCTCGGCCCGCTGCCGAACATCTACCCGTTCATCGTCAACGACCCGGGCGAGGGTGCCCAGGCCAAGCGCCGCACCCAGGCGGTGATCATCGACCACCTGATGCCGCCGCTGACCCGTGCCGAAACCTATGGCCCGTTGCGCCACCTGGAGCAATTGGCCGACGAGTTCTACGAGGCCCAGCTGCTCGACCCGCGGCGCGCCCGCGAGTTGCAGCGCGACATTCTCGAACTGGTCAAGGCCAACCACATCGACCGCGAACTGCAACTGGAAGGCCAACTGGACGATGCCGCGGTGTGGTTGCCGCGCCTGGACACCTACCTGTGCGACCTGAAGGAATCGCAGATTCGCGATGGCCTGCATGTGTTCGGCCAGTCCCCGGAAGGCCGGCTGCGCCTGGATACCTTGCTGGCGCTGTCGCGGGTCGAGCGTGGCGACGGTCGCGGCGGCAATGCCAGCCTGCTGCGGGTTCTGGCCAAGGCGCTGGTGCCGGGTTTCGACCCGCTCGATTGCGAACTCGGCCAGCCGTGGCAGGGCGCACGCCCCGAGCAGTTGCAGGCCATGAGCAGCGAGCCCTGGCGCACCTGTGGCGATACCCGCGAACGCCTCGAACTGCTGGCGCTGCAGGTAATCGACCAGGCGCTGGGCGGCACCGCACAGTTGCCTGCCGAGAGCGAATGGCAGCCGGTGCACGATGTGGTGCAGGCGCTGCGCGAAGCGGTGGCACCCAGCCTGGACGCCTGCGGCAGCGCCGAAATGAATGGCCTGCTATCGGCGCTGGCCGGGCGTTTCGTGCCCGCCGGGCCCAGTGGCGCGCCCAGCCGTGGGCGCCTGGACGTGCTGCCTACCGGTCGCAACTTCTATACCGTGGATGTGCGCAACCTGCCTACCACCACCGCCTGGCGCCTGGGCTTCGCCTCGGCCAACCTGGTCCTCGAACGCCACCTGCAGGACCACGGCGATCACCTGCGCCAACTCGGCCTTTCGGTGTGGGGTACGGCAACCATGCGTACCGGCGGCGACGACATCGCCCAGGCCATGGCGCTGATGGGTGTGCGACCGGTATGGGCCACCGGCAGCCAGCGGGTCGACGATTTCGAGATCCTGCCGCTCAGCCTGCTCGACCGCCCGCGGGTTGACGTGACCTTGCGCGTTTCCGGCTTTTTCCGTGATGCCTTCGGCAACCTCATCCGCCTGTTCGATGCTGCAGTGCGGGCGGTGGCCGCGCTGGATGAACCGGACGATCTCAACCCCCTGGCCGCCCGCGTGCGTAGCGAGCGCGCCGCGCTGCAGGCGCAGGGCGTGGACGCCGAGCAGGCCGCGCGCCAGGCTGGCTGGCGGGTGTTCGGTGCCAAGCCCGGGGCCTACGGCGCCGGGGTGCAGAACGCCATCGATGGGCGCCTTTGGCACAGCCGCGACGACCTGGCCGAGGTCTACCTCAACCACGGCGGCTATGCCTACGGCGCCAGTGACGACGGTACCCCGGCCCGCGCCCAGTTCGCCCAGCGCCTGGCCAAGGTGCAGGCGGTGCTGCAGAATCAGGACAATCACGAACACGACCTGCTCGATTCCAACGACTACTACCAGTTCCAGGGTGGCATGCTGGCGGCTTCGGAAACCTTGTCCGGTGCGGCAGTGGCCAGTTACCACGGCGACCACAGCCAGGCCGACCGGCCGCGCATCCGTACCCTCAAGGAAGAGCTGAACCGGGTCATCCGCGCCCGGGCGCTGAACCCGAAGTGGATCGACGGGGTCAAGCGCCATGGCTACAAAGGCGCCTTCGAGATGGCGGCGACGGTCGACAACCTGTTCGCCTTCGACGCTACCACGCAGCTGATCGACGACCATCATTACCAGGCGCTGGCCGATGCCTACGTGCTCGACCCGGCGACCCGCGACTTCATGCGCGAGCACAACCCCGAGGCCCTGCGCGACCTTACCGAACGTTTGCTGGAGGCCCAGCAGCGCGGCCTGTGGCAGGCGCCTGGCGACTACCGCGAAGCCCTAGAGGAACAACTGCTCGACGGCGAGGAACAGGCTTGAAATGAGTGAACCCGTGCAATTTCCACTGGCAGCCGTGGTCGGTGCCGACGACCTTAAACTGGCGCTGTGCCTGACCGCCATCGACCCTAGGATCGGCGGCGTGCTGATCGAGGGGCCGCGTGGCATGGCCAAGAGTACCCTGGCCCGTGGCCTGGCCGACCTGCTCGGTGAGGGCCCGTTCGTCACCCTGCCACTGGGCGCCAGCGAAGAGCGGTTGGTCGGCACCCTCGACCTGGATGCCGCGCTGGGGCAGGGCAAGGCGCAGTTTTCCCCCGGGGTGCTGGCCCAGGCCGATGGCGGCGTGTTGTATGTCGATGAGGTCAACCTGCTGCCCGATACCCTGGTCGACCTGCTGCTCGACGTGGCGGCCAGTGGCACCAACCGCATCGAGCGCGACGGCATCTCGCACCGGCACAGTGCCCGCTTCGTACTGATCGGCACCATGAACCCGGAGGAGGGCGAACTGCGCCCGCAG
This sequence comes from Pseudomonas sp. XP1, assembly GCF_053557675.1. Lineage (NCBI taxonomy): Bacteria > Pseudomonadati > Pseudomonadota > Gammaproteobacteria > Pseudomonadales > Pseudomonadaceae > Pseudomonas > Pseudomonas sp. XP1. Next base: position 83,005 of record NZ_JBNRIJ010000025.1, read on the forward strand.
TTGCTCGACCGCTTTGGCCTCAACGTGGCTCTGGAAGGCTTGCCCGAGCCTGAGGCGCGCCAGCAGATCATTCGCCGGCGCCTGGCCTTCGACAGCGACCCGCAGGCCTTCTGCGCGCAATGGGCCGAGGCCCAGGCGCAATTGCGCGAGCGCTGCCAGGCGGCGCGCCACGCCCTGGCGGACATTGCCCTGGACGACCAGGCGCTGGCCTGGATCACCGAACGCTGCTACGCCGCCGGGGTCGACGGCCTGCGCGCCGACCTGGTCTGGCTGCGCGCTGCACGCGCCCACTGCGCCTGGCGTGGCGGCGAGGCCATAGAGGAGGCCGATGTCGATGCAGTGGCCGAGTTCGCCTTGCGCCATCGCCGCCGTGTTACGCCCCAGGCCAACCCGCCTTCAGCTCCGCAGCAGCCTGAGCAACAGCCCGGCCGACAAGGCACGGGCAACCCTGGCGAACAGGGCGCGCAGGGCGACTGGGGGGCAATGCCGGCACAGCCGGTGGCCAGTGGCACCCGCCGCGAGGTGCCGAACTGGGCAAAAAAGCCCTGAGCATCCCCCAGCCACCTGCCAAAGGGGTGGATGCCAAAGCAGGCGCAGGTAAGCAGTACGTTGCCAGCCGAGGCCGGGCGCGCAATGCCGCGGCCGGTCGGGTGGCCTGGCTGCCGACCCTGCTCAAGGGCCGGCCACGCCAGCGCCAGGACCTGTGCTGGCAGCAACGCCAGGCCAGGCCCGCAGAGCTGTGGCTGATAATCGTCGATGCGTCGGCCTCGACCCGCCGCCACCAGGCGCTTACACAAACCAAAGGGCTGCTGGCGGCGCTGTTCGACCACGCCTACCGCCAGCGGGCCCGGCTGGCCCTGCTTACCGCCAGCGGGCGCACGCCGCAGTGGCAGCGCCACGGCCTGAAGGCCTCGGCCGCCTTGCAACCGTGGCTGCAAGCCTTGGGGGCCGGTGGCGGCACGCCGTTGATCGCTGCACTGGAAGAGGCCCGGCAATGGTTGCAGGCGCGGCGACGAGCCCACCCCGAAGAAGCGCTACGCTGCCTGGTGTTTACCGACGGTCGTCTGCAGCACTGGAATACCGTGCAGCCGATGCCGTGTGCCACTCTGCTGGTGGATATGGAACTGGCACCAGTGCGCCTGGGGCGTGCGCAGCGTCTGGCGCAACAACTTCAGGCTGATTACCAGCATCTGCAACAGTTCAGTTTGGTGGATTGAAAAGTATCGGTGCGACACTATGTCGCAATAAGAAAAGTTGCCAGAACAGCAACCCGGAAGTTGTACAAGTGCGTGGCGATGCACGCACTTGGTTTGCCGGCCGATATTATTTCGGCATCGACCACGGTTGCAGGTCGTAACCTTTCTCGCACAACTCGGCGCGCACTTCCTCGATCAGGCTGGCCCACTGGGCCGGGTCGGAGTAGATACGCGAGGACACTTGCTTGCTGCCGATGCGGGTGCTGGTCCGGTCGATCACTGCCAGGCTCAGTTCACCAGTACCGTTGGGTGCATCCCAGGCTACGCACTGGAAAGGTTCGAAGGCGTGGTCGGCAATCAGCAGTGCTTCGTTGACACGGAGCGGGGCATTCATGGTTCGGTCTCTCTATGGTCCCAAACATCCAGGTAAGTCCGCGTTGCTTCAAAGTCGCCTCGGTTATCGCGAAGTGCAGCGCGGGGTTATGTGTACTGATGCTCGTTGTCCGGGGGCGAGTCACACATTGGTTGAAAAAAATTTGCCAGGTTCGAATCCGTTCTTGCCCACGCCGCCATGTGATGTCGATAAAGTGCGAAAATTCCCGTCATTGATTGTAAAAAAATGATTCGGCAGACAGACGGTACTGGGAACCGTCAACTTCGTTGCTACTGTTAATCGGGCGCCACAACTTACTGTTTTATTTCAAAAAACCGAAAACTGGCGCCAAGGATCGGTCATGCAGCAGCCTGCCGCCCAACGCCGTTTGCTCATCGTCGACCCCTGCGATGACTGCCACCGTTTGTTGCCTGGATTGTCTAGCGCAGGCTGGGATGTACACAGCTGCATGCTCGGAACCGCGCTGGATCATCCCTGCGATGTGGGCCTGCTGCGCTTGCAGGCGTCACATCTCAGGCGCCCGGACGGGGTCAAGGACTTGATCAAGCGCAGCAACACCGAATGGATTGCGGTGCTCAGCGCCGAACAGCTGCGCATGCCGGCCGTCGGCGATTTTGTCTGTGAATGGTTCTTCGACTTCCACACCTTGCCGTTCGACGTTTCCCGCGTGCTGGTCACCCTGGGCCGGGCCTTCGGCATGGCCCGCTTGCGCGGCAAAGGGGTGGCGAGGGTGGATGAAACCAGCCACGAGCTGCTCGGTGACAGCCGCCCGATCCGCGAGCTGCGCAAACTGCTGGGCAAATTGGCGCCTACCGAGTCGCCGGTGTTGATCCGCGGCGAAAGCGGCACTGGCAAGGAACTGGTGGCCCGCACCCTGCACCGCCAGTCGCAACGCAGCGAGCAGCCGTTCATTGCGATCAACTGCGGAGCGATCCCCGAGCACCTGATCCAGTCGGAACTGTTCGGCCATGAAAAGGGCGCTTTCACTGGTGCCCATCAGCGCAAGGCCGGGCGCATCGAAGCGGCCCATGGCGGCACGCTGTTCCTCGATGAAATTGGCGACCTGCCGCTGGAGTTGCAGGCCAACTTGCTGCGTTTTCTGCAGGAAAAGCACATCGAGCGTGTGGGTGGCAGCCAGCCGATCCCGGTGGATGTGCGGGTGCTGGCGGCTACCCATGTGGACCTGGAAAGGGCCATCGAGCAAGGGCGCTTTCGCGAAGACCTGTATTACCGCCTGAACGTGTTGCAGGTAGTGACCGCGCCTTTGCGCGACCGGCATGGCGACCTGTCGATGCTGGCCAGCCATTTTGCCCATTACTACAGCCTGGAAACCGGGCGTCGACCGCGTTCGTTCAGCGACCATGCCCTGGCGGCCATGGGCCGGCATGACTGGCCCGGCAATGTCCGCGAATTGGCCAACCGTGTGCGGCGCGGGCTGGTGCTGGCCGAAGGCCGGCAAATCGAGGCGCAGGACCTGGGGTTGCAGACCCTCGACCAGGTGCAGCAACCGCTGGGCACGCTGGAAGAGTACAAGCACCGGGCCGAGCGCCAGGCGCTGTGCGATGTACTCAGCCGGCACAGTGACAACCTGAGCGTGGCGGCCAAGGTGCTAGGTATATCGCGGCCGACGTTCTATCGGTTGCTGCACAAGCACCAGATTCGCTGAGCAGTGGATGGCACCGGCTACGCTGGTGTTCGCGGGTAAACCCGCTCCCACAGGTACTGTATCGACCGTGACGCTGGCGCAGTACCTGTGGGTGGGGCTGCCCGCGAACAGGCTATCGATCAATGCGGCCCGCGCGGAATGGTCTTCAGCAGGTCTTCCGGGCTGATGTGCCCCACCACCTGGGCCACCGCGCTGCCTGGGGTCGGCAGGTCGATGATGTGGCTTTTCATCTTGCCGATCACGTGCATTTCGCACGGCTTGCAGTCGAACTTGAGGGTCAGCACTTCATCACCCTGAATCAGCTGCATCGGTGCCACCTTGGTGCGCACGCCGGTCACGCCCTTGGCCTGCTTGGGGCACAGGTTGAAGGAGAAGCGCAGGCAGTGCTTGGTGATCATCACCGGCACTTCGCCATGCTCTTCATGGGCCTCGTAGGCCGCATCGATCAGCTGCACGCCGTGGCGGTGGTAGAAGTCGCGGGCCTTCTGGTTGTACACGTTGGCCAGGAACGACAGGTGCGACTCTGGGTAAACCGGCGGTGGCGTGGTCTCGGCCTTGCGCCCGCCACGCGGGTGCGCCTGAACCCGTGCATCAGTCAGCGCCTCGATGGCTTCGCGGCGCAGGGCCTTGAGCTGCGAGTTGGGGACGAAGTACGCCTGCGGGGCGTCCAGCTCGATGCTGTCGGCGTGGTACATGGTGGTACCCAGCTGGCCGAGCAGGTCGTGCAACTGTTCCAGCGCCTGTTGCGGCTTGTTGGCCGGGCCGAACGGGCCGTCCAGTGCCACTTGTGCGCTCACGCCTTCCTCGCTGGTGACGGTCAATGCCAGGCGTTGCTCGCGCAGTACCGCGTGCCATTGCACGCCGACACGGCGCTCGGCCGAGGTGCGTTGCAGGGCCTGCTGCCAGTTGTGGTCGAGGTTGCGCGACAGCGGGTGGTTGGGCCGCAGCTTGTGCAGGCCTTCGGGCATTTCGTTGGGCTCGACGCGGTAGCGGTAGCGCTTCTCGCCGTCTTCCTCGAACTCCCCACGCGGTTCGGCGATGTTGGCGCGGAAGCCCACCACTTCGCGCTTGACCAGCACATTGAGGCCGTCGCCATTGGTCAGCGGCACCTCGGTGACTACCAGCATGTCACGCTTGCCGACCTTTTCCACCACGCCCACCGGCAGGCCGGTGAAGGTTGGCGAGTCGAAGGCGCCGATGTCGACCTTGCGGTCGGTGACGAAGTAGTCGGTGCTGCCGCGGTGGAAGGTCTTGTCCGGGTCGGGCACGAAGAAATGTTCGGTGCGACCGCTGGAGGCGCGGGCCAGCTCCGGGCGGCCTTCGAGGATGGCGTCGAGTTCCTTGCGGTAGTGGGCGGTGATGTTCTTCACATAGGCCACGTCCTTGTAGCGGCCTTCGATCTTGAACGAGCGTACGCCGGCATCGACCAGGTCAGCCAGGTTGGCGGTCTGGTTGTTGTCCTTCATCGACAGCAAGTGCTTCTCGAATGCGACCACCCGGCCCTGGTCATCCTTCAGGGTGTAGGGCAGGCGGCAGGCTTGCGAGCAGTCGCCACGGTTGGCGCTGCGGCCGGTCTGCGCATGGGAAATGTTGCACTGGCCGGAGAAGGCCACGCACAGCGCACCGTGGATGAAGAACTCGATGGCAGCGTCGGTTTCTGCGGCGATGGCGCTGATCTGCTGCAGGTTCAGTTCACGCGCCAGCACCAGCTGGGAGAAACCGGCCTGATCGAGGAACCTGGCCCGTTCCAGGGTGCGGATGTCGGTCTGGGTGCTGGCGTGCAGCTCGATCGGCGGGATGTCCAGCTCCATCACCCCCAGGTCTTGCACGATCAATGCGTCGACACCGGCGTCGTACAGCTGGTGGATCAGCTTGCGCGCGGGCTCCAGCTCGTTGTCGTGAAGGATGGTGTTGATGGTGGTGAACACGCGTGCATGGTAGCGATGGGCGAACTCGACCAGTTCGGCGATATCGCTGACTTCGTTGCAGGCGTTATGGCGCGCGCCGAAGCTCGGGCCACCGATGTAGATGGCGTCGGCGCCGTGCAGGATCGCTTCGCGGGCGATGGCCACGTCACGGGCAGGGCTGAGCAGTTCCAGGTGATTCTTTGGAAGGGACATGTCGTTATAGGTTCGGGCTGTCACGGTTTAGGCGGGCATTGTAGCGGCGAAACGGGCTGGCGGCATCATCGGGGTGCCGAGAGGTGTACTGCCTGCACCGGCCCTATCGCCGGCAAGCCAACTCCCACAGGTACTGCACTGGCCTGAGGGCAGCGCTCTCAAGACACAAGCTGGCTTGCCGGCGATAGGGCCCTTGGAGGTGAATCAGCGCTTGGCGGCCATTGCGGTCACTTCCACGCGCATGCCTTCGACCGCCAGTGCAGCCACACCCACGGCAGCGCGTACCGGCCAGGGCTTGCTGAAGAAGCGCTGGTAAACCTCGTTGAATGCCGCGCGGTCGGCCATGTCGGTGAGGTAGATGGTCAGGTGCAGCACGCGGTCCATGCCGCTGCCGGCCTTCTCCAGCGCCACTTTCAGTGCCTGCAGGGTGCACTCGCTCTGCTCGACGATGCCGCCCAGTTCCAGGCTGCCATCGGCGTGGGTCGGGATCTGCGTGGTGACCAGCACGCCGTTGTATTCGGCGACGTCGGAGGAAATCGACTCGGCGTCCGGGTCCGGGGTGTAGATGATGTCTGCTTGTGCCATTGTGTGTTTTGCCTTGCTACGGAAGGAAAGCGGCAAGCCTACGCGAGCGCGCTGGCCCGGTCGAGGGCACCCCGGAGTTTGAAATGCGCGGCGTTCGCCGTCAGAATCGCGGCCGATTGCAAAGCAGGGGTTTACGTTGAACGAACAGACATTGTCCAGGCGCCTGGAGCGCGTGGCTGCACAAGTACCGCAAGGTGCACGCCTGGCAGACATCGGCTCGGACCATGGCTACCTCCCGGTGGCCTTGATGCTGCGCGGCGTACTGGACGCGGCGGTGGCGGGCGAGGTGGCGCAGACGCCGTTCACCTCGGCCCAGCGCAACGTGCGCAGGAACGGCCTTGAAGGGCGGGTCAGCGTACGCCTGGCCAATGGCCTGGCAGCGGTCGAGCCGGAAGACCGCATTTCGGTGATCAGCATCTGCGGCATGGGTGGCGACACCATGTGCGAGATCCTCGAGGCCGGCAAGCAGCGCCTGGCTGGCGTCACCCGCCTGGTGCTGCAGCCCAATGGCGCCGAGCGCGAACTGCGCCAGTGGCTGATGGGCAATGGCTACCGGATCGTCAGCGAAGAACTGCTGCGGGAAAACCGCTTCGACTACGAGATCATCGTCGCCGAGCCGGGCGGGGCGGCGTACAGCGCTGAACAGCTGTATTTCGGCCCGGTGCTGGTGCAGGAGAAAAGCGAGGCGTTCCTGGTCAAGTGGCGGCGCATGCTGCGGCAGAAGCAACAGACCCTGGCCAACTTCGAGCGGGCCCGCGGTGCGGTGCCTCAGGCGAAAATCGACGACTTCAGGCAACAGGTCGGCTGGATCATCGAGGTGCTGGCCTGACTCACTGCTGCGAGCAGTTGCCCATTTCCCGGTAGTCGATTTCGTGTTTCTGGCCCTGATGGTCGACATACACCATGTGCGCGGTACCAACCTGGCAGTCGGCGGCGTTGGTGGCCGGGGTGATGGAGATGACCTTGGCCACATCCAGCGGCATGCCGTATTCATAATTGCTGCTGCTGACCGGCTGGTTGCTGCCGGTGTCGGCAAAGGCACCGAACGAGGCGAGAGTAGCGGCAACGGCAAGGACAGCGATCGAACGTTTCATGGCAGGCTCCTTTTTTTCAATGTATGGCTAATGATCCATTCATTGGTCATCCACAATAAATGGGCTAACTCGTGATAGATTCCTGCCTGTAACGCAAGAATAAGACCGAACAAGGAGCACACCTTCATGGACATGCTGCATGCCATGCGTACCTTCGCCCGTGTGGTGGAATGCGGCAGCTTCGCTGCGGCCGCCAATGCCCTGGACATTTCCGCGGCTCAGGTTTCGCGCATCGTTGCCGAGCTGGAAAACCAGCTGCAGACCCGCCTGCTGCACCGCACCACGCGGCGTTTGCGCATGAGCGAGGCGGGCGAGCGGTTTCTCGAGCGCTCGCGGCAGATCCTGTTGCTGACCGAAGAGGCGGTGGGCGAAGCCCGTGGCGCGCACCTCACGCCCCGCGGCCACCTGCGCTTGCATTGCCCGCACGGCATGGGCCTGTTGCTGATGCCGCTGGTAGCCGGCTACAACGCACTGTGCCCGGAGGTGGTGATCGAGCTGACCCTGTCCCAGCGCAACCCCGACCCGCTGGCCGAAGGGCATGACGTGGTGATTACCGTGGACGGTGCGTTGCCGGATTCGCAGCTGATCGCCGTGCCGCTGGGCAACATTTTCAGCATCCCCTGCGCGGCGCCAAGCTACCTGATGGCCCATGGCGTGCCAGAGCGCCCGGAAGACCTGCACCAGCACCGTTGCCTGCGCATGGCTTATCCGATGTACGAAGGTGACTGGGTGTTCCCGCAAGGGGTGGACCAGTGCGTGATCGCACCGAGCGACAGTTTTTCCACCAACGTCGCCGACGCCATGCTGGTGGCCAGCGAGCTGGGCATGGGCATTGGCCTGCTGCCGTTCTACACCGCCAGCCAGGCGATCGAGCAGGGGCGGTTGTGCCGGTTGCTGGCGCCGTATCGCCTGCGCGAGAGCGCGCTGTACGCGATCTACCCGTCACGGCACTACCTGGATGCCAAGGTGCGTACCTGGATCGACTACCTCAAGGAGCAACTGCCAGCGCTGTTCGAGGGGCATGCCAGGGTGGTGGATGATTCGCGGTATTGGCGTTGAAGCACTGATCTGGTTTTTTTTGGCAACTTCTCGCACTGCCTGTACTGGCCCTATCGCCGGCAAGCCAGCTCCCACAAGGTACTCCACAGGTTGCGAAGGTGGTGCAGTGCCTGTGGGAGCAACTGTCTTGCTCAATTTCTAAAAGCTGGCGTGATCCCTGTGGGAGCGGGCTTGCCCGCGAACACGGGCGAAG
>NZ_JBNRIJ010000026.1:0-12955 GCF_053557675.1 Pseudomonas sp. XP1
CAGTGCCAGAGTAAAGCGCAACCCCACCACCTCGGCCTTGCGCAGCCGGTTCAACCGCACCAGCAGCCACCACACGGCAAACGCGCCCAGCGTATAGATGACGCTGGACGCCAGCACCCAGGTCTGCCCCAGCGGCCAGCCCACAAGGTGCACGAGCCACCAGCCGGTGAACGGCATGCTCACCAGGCACAGGCCCATTACCAGCCAGACGAACACCAGCGGCCGACGCAGCAGCTTGGCGTAGGCCTCGGCATCGCCCTGGCGGCGGGCGCGCACGGTCCAGAGCGCCAGGCCCAGAGCGCCCAGCAGCAGGAGCGCAGTGGCGATGATGTGCAGGGTCTTGAGGGTGGTCAGGTGTTCCATGTCCGAATTGTCCTTTGTCAGGCCATTTTTGCAGCAGCTAACCCTTGTAGGAGCGGCCTTGCGGCCCATCGCGACACAAGGCCGCTCCTACAAAAAGCGAGATATCTGGCTTAGCTTAGCCGCTCAGCCCAGGAACAGCTTGTAAGCCGGGTTGTCAGTCTCGTCCCAGTACGGGTAGCCGATCTTCGCCAGCGCCGACGGCACCAGGTGGCGCTCGTCCTCCGGCACCTGCAACCCCGCCACCACGCGCCCGTCAGCGGCGCCATGGTTGCGGTAATGGAACATCGAGATGTTCCAGCGCCCGCCCAGCTTGTTGAGGAAGTTGAACAGCGCCCCCGGCCGCTCGGGGAACTCGAAGCGCAGCACCATCTCGTCACTGGCACCGGCCGAATGGCCACCGACCATGTGGCGAATATGCAACTTGGCCAACTCGTTGTCGGTCAGGTCTGTAACCGGGAAGCCCTGCTCGGTCAGTTGCTGTACCAGCGCCGCACGCGGGTCGTTTTCCGGGTGGGTCTGCACGCCGACGAAGATATGCGCCTCGTCGGAGGTGTGCTTGCGGTAGTTGAACTCGGTGATCTGGCGCTTGCCGATAGCCTCGCAGAAGGCCTTGAAGCTGCCCGGGCGTTCGGGGATGGTCACGGCGATGATCGCTTCGCGCTTTTCACCCAGCTCGGCACGCTCGGCCACATGGCGCAGGCGGTCGAAGTTGACGTTGGCACCGGAGTCGATGGCCACCAGGGTCTGCCCGGTCACGCCGTACAACTCGACGTACTTCTTGATGCCTGCCACGCCCAAGGCGCCGGCAGGCTCGGTGATCGAGCGGGTATCGTCGTAGATATCCTTGATAGCCGCACAAATCTCGTCGGTACTGACGGTGACCACTTCATCCACATGATGGCGGCAGATATCGAAGGTGTGCTGGCCGATCTGCGCCACCGCCACACCGTCGGCGAACAGCCCGACCTGCGGCAGCACCACGCGCTCGCCGGCCGCCATGGCCGCCTGCAGGCAGTTGGAGTCGTCCGGCTCGACGCCAATCACCTTGATTTCCGGGCGCAGGTACTTCACGTAGGCAGCAATGCCAGCGATCAGGCCACCGCCACCCACCGGCACGAAGATCGCGTCCAGCTGGCCTGGGTGCTGGCGCAGGATTTCCATGGCCACGGTGCCCTGCCCGGCGATGGTGTGCGGATCGTCGTAGGGGTGCACGTAGACGAAGCCCTTTTCATCGACCAGTTTCAGCGAATAGGCCAGCGCCTCGGGGAACGAGTCGCCATGCAGCACCACCTTGCCGCCCCGCGAACGCACGCCTTCGACCTTGATCTCCGGGGTGGTCTTGGGCATCACGATAGTGGCCTTGATGCCCATCTCGCGCGCGGCCAGGGCCAGGCCCTGGGCGTGGTTGCCTGCCGAGGCGGTGACCACGCCACGGGCCAGCTCTTCCGGGGTCAGCTGGGCCAGTTTGTTGTAGGCCCCGCGAATCTTGAACGAGAACACCGGCTGCAGGTCTTCACGCTTGAGCAGAATCTGGTTGCCCAGCCGCTTGCTCAGCTGCCCGGCGCTCTGCAGCGGGGTTTCTACCGCAACGTCGTAGACGCGCGAGGTGAGGATCTTCTTGACGTACTGTTCGAGCATCGGGAAAGCATCACTGGGCCGCGGGACAAGGGCTGGGAGTCTACCCCAGCGCTACGTCGGGCGACCACAGCAAAGCCGCCCGAGCCGTTATACTAGGCTCTTTTCGAAACCGCCCTGCCCCTCTCGGAGCCCGCATGACCCAGGACCAACTCAAACAGGCCGTCGCCCAGGCCGCTGTCGACTTCATTCTGCCCAAGCTGGATGAAAAGAGCGTCGTCGGCGTCGGCACCGGTTCGACCGCCAACTTCTTCATCGACGCCCTGGCTCAGCACAAGACCGCCTTCGACGGCGCGGTCGCCAGCTCCGAAGCCACCGCCCAGCGTCTGAAGGGCCATGGCATCCCGGTCTACGAGCTGAACAGCGTCAGCGAGCTGGAGTTCTACGTGGACGGCGCCGACGAGAGCGACGCGCACCTGAACCTGATCAAGGGCGGCGGCGCAGCCCTGACCCGCGAGAAGATCGTCGCCGCCGTGGCCAAGACCTTCATCTGCATCGCCGACGCCAGCAAGCTGGTACCGGTGCTGGGCGCCTTCCCGCTGCCGGTCGAAGTGATCCCCATGGCCCGCAGCCACGTGGCGCGTCAGCTGGTCAAGCTGGGTGGTGACCCGGTGTACCGTCAAGGCGTGGTTACCGACAACGGCAACGTGATCCTCGATGTGCACAACCTGCAGATCACCAACCCGGTGGAGCTGGAAGCGCAGATCAACGCCATCGTTGGCGTGGTGACCAACGGCCTGTTCGCGGCGCGTCCGGCAGATTTGCTGCTGCTGGGTACCTCTGAGGGCGTGAAAAGCCTGAAGGCCGAGTAACCTGCGGCGAGGGCTTCGCCCTCGATTCGCAACACAAGGCTGCTCCTACAAGGGTACGCGACTTCCTGTAGGGGCAGCCTTGTGCTGCTCACTCCGCTGGCTGTTTGAACACATAGAACAGGTTCGGCTCACTGACCAGATAGATGGTCCCCGCCTCATCCATCGCAATCCCCTCCGCCTGCGGCACCGTCGCCTGCAACCCCTGGAACCCCTTGCGCAACGACAAGGTACTCAGCGGCCGGCCCTCCACATCCAGCTCCAGTACCAGCCGCGACTCGTCCGACAGCGCCAGCAGGTGCCCACTGCGCTCATCGAACTGCAAGCTCGACAGGTCCCGCACGAACAGCCGCGAATCGCGCTTGCGGTCCTGCACCACATGCACTGCATAGGGCTGCTCAGGGTTGTCGTGCGGGAAGCCATGCACTTCGTAGATCAGCATCGGGTCACGCTCCTTGGCCACGAACAGGCGCTTGCCCGCAGAATCGTAGGCCAGCCCCTCGAAACCCTTGTTGCCGTTCAGGCCGATGCCCAGGGTCAGCTGCTCGGCATCGCCGGCATCGAGGAACATCGTGTCGTCCTCCAGGCGCACGCGAATCAGCCGCTGTTGACGCTCGTCGGTGATCACATAGCTGTTGGGCCCGACGTACTCCACGGCTTCCGGGTCGCCGAAGCCGGTCAGCGGTACCCGGCGCAGGATCCGGCCGTCCAGCGACAGCTCGATCAGCTCCGAGCGGGCATTGGTGACGGTAAACAGGGTCTTGCGATCGGGATCGTAGGTCAGCGCCGATAGGTCGTCATCCAGCCCTTCGACCGGCTGCGCCTCCACCACCACCCGGTAACGGTCCAGGCCAATGCTCTGCTCGGCAGGCTGCCACCAGACCTTGAGGTTGAACCAGCCCCGCTCGAACAGGCGGAACTGCTGCCCGGCCAGGCCGAGCAGGAGCAGGCCGACGGCGGCCAGGACAAGGAACGGGCGAACAAAACGGCGCATGAGTTCAGACTCGACATAGGGGTGGCGAATCTAACCATGAACAACTGAAGTAAAGCTTAATGCCAGCATCCGAAAAGTCGGATGTTGGGCTCAGTTCTTTCTGAAGCGATAGAACAGGGCCGGCTCGCTGACCATATACAGGTTGCCCTTGTCGTCCATGGCCACCCCTTCGGCACGCGGAATGGTGTCCCGCAAGCCGTTGAAACCGCCGAGCAAGGTCATGAAGCTGACTTGCTGGCCCTGCTCATCCAGCTCCAGCAGCATGTTGGAATCCGCGGAAAGCGCCAGCAGGTGGCCGGTACGCGGGTCGACGCTCAGCGCCGAGAGGTTGCGCAGGTCCAGTTCATCGTTGGGCAACGGCTGCTTTTCACCCGTGAGCGGGCTGCGACCATCGGTGTTCCAGGTGTAAAGCCTGGGCGGGCGCTCTTCTCCGATGATCAGGCGCTGGCGCAGCGGGTCCCAGGCCACCGCCTCGAAACCCTTGTTGCTCTTCACCGACTGGCCCAGGTCGTGGCTCTGGAAATCATCATGGTTCAACGAGGCGGTCTGTGCATCCACCTTGACCACAGTCAGGTCGTGCAGGCGCTCATCGGTGATTGCCAGGTAGCCGTCTTCCAGCACGGCGACACCTTCCGGGTTGTTCCAGCCGTTGAGCGGGATCTTGCGCAGTACATCGCCATCCAGGCTCAGTTCGACCAGGATCGGGTTCTTGCCCATGACTGCGAACAGGGTGCGGGTACGCGGGTTGTAGGCCACATCCGAGGCCTCATCGTCGTCCATGCCTGGCAGCGGTTTGGCATCGATGTCGACCTGGTAGTCCGGCAGCCATACGCTTTCGCTGCGCTCGGCGGTGCTTTCGAAGCCTTCCTTGACCCACAGCGCGCCGCGATCATCCCAATGCATGGCCACGGCAACGCCATAGCCGATTATCGCCGCCGCGGCCAGGCCGAAGGGCCAGCGCAGGAAGAAACGACGCTTGGGGGTTGCCGGAGCGCTGGTGGGAGATGGCATGCGGGGGTCCTGGGCAAATGGGCGTAGATTCGCGCATTATCCGGATCAGGTGTGAAAAATCGGTAAACAGGACCGGCCTCTTCGCGGGTAAACCCGCTCCCACAGGGTTCTTCACAGGTTTGAAGCTTGCGATATTCCTGTGGGAGCGGGTTTACCCGCAAAGAAGGCGACGCGGTTTCGAATCAGAGTACCCGGCTTTCGAAGCGGCTTACACCCGGCAGCTCAAGTACCAGTTCGTCACCGACATTGAACGGCCCCACACCCGCCGGGGTGCCAGTAAGGATCACGTCCCCCGCCTGCAGCGAGAAATGGGCGGCCATGTGCTGGATCATCGGCACGATCGGGTTCAGCATCATCGCGCTGTTACCGTCCTGGCGAACTTCACCGTTTACGGTCAGGCGCACCGGGATGTCGGTCACATCCTCGAAGCTGGCGGCCGACACGAACGGCGGCAGTACACAGGCGCCGTCGAAGCACTTGGCCAGCTCCCATGGCAGGCCCTTTTCCTTCAGTTTGGCCTGCACATCGCGCAGGGTAAGGTCCAACGCTGGGGCGTAACCGGAAATGGCGTCCAGCACCTCTTCCTCGCTCGGATGAGTCGACAGCGGTTTGCCCAGCAACACGGCAATTTCCGCTTCATAGTGCACCGAGCCGCGCTCCTCTGGAATCTTGAAGCCGCCCTCGGCCGGCACCACACAGCTGCCCGGCTTGATGAACAGCAGCGGTTCGGTGGGGATCGGGTTGTCCAGCTCCTTGGCATGCTCGGCATAGTTACGGCCGATGCACACCACCTTGCCCAGCGGGAAGTGAATGCGTGTGCCGTCTACGTACTGGTGCTGGTAACTCATGGCCGACTCCTCTGGATACTGCTTTCTATTCAGGTGCGAAGATCTTACCCGGATTCATGATGCCGTTAGGGTCGAACACGGCCTTTATTGCCTTCATGCAGGCGATTTCTTCGGGCGAGCGGCTGTAGCCCAGATAGTCGCGCTTGGTCATGCCCACACCATGCTCGGCGGAAATCGAGCCGTTGTAGCGCTCGACGATCTCGAACACCCACTTGTTGACCTTGGCGCACGAGGCGAAGAAGTCATCCTTGCTCATGTGCTCGGGCTTAAGGATGTTCAGGTGCAGGTTGCCGTCGCCGATGTGGCCGTACCACACCACTTCATAATCCGGGTAATGTTCGGCCACGATGGCATCTATATCGCGCAGGAACGCTGGCACATTCGATACCGTGACCGAAATGTCGTTCTTGTACGGGGTCCAGTGCGAGATGGTTTCCGACAGGTACTCGCGCAGTTTCCACAAGTTTTTCAGCTGGGTCTCGCTCTGGCTCATCACCCCGTCCAGCACCCAGCCTTGCTCGACGCAGTGCTCGAAGGTGGCCAGGGCTTCGTTGGCCACCTCCTCGGTGCTGGCCTCGAACTCCAGCAGCGCGTAGAACGGGCAGTCGGTATCGAACGGCGCCGGCACATCGCCACGCGCCAGGATCTTGGCCAGGCCCTTGTCGGAAAAGAACTCGAAGGCGGTCAGGTCCAGCTTGCCCTGGAAGGCATGCAGCACCGGCATGATCGAGTCGAAATCCGGGGTTCCCAGCACCATCGCGGTGAGGTTGCGCGGCGCACGGTCCAGACGCATGGTGGCCTCGACCACGAAGCCCAGGGTGCCTTCGGCACCGATGAACAACTGGCGCAGGTCGTAGCCGGTGGCGTTCTTGATCAGCCCCTTGTTCAGCTCCAGCAGCTCACCCTTGCCGGTGACCACCTTGAGCCCGGCCACCCAATTGCGGGTCATGCCGTAGCGAATCACCTTGATCCCGCCGGCATTGGTGCCGATATTGCCGCCAATCTGGCTGGAGCCGCTGGAGGCGAAGTCCACCGGGTAATACAGGCCCTGCTCCTCGGCATAGGCCTGCAACTGGCGGGTAATTACCCCTGGCTGGCAGACCACCGTGCGGTCGAAGGCATTGAAATCGAGGATCTGGTTCATGTAGTCGAAGGCGACCACCACTTCGCCATTGGCCGCCACGGCGCCTGCGGAAAGCCCGGTACGCCCGCCCGACGGCACCAGCGCCACCTTGTGCGTATTGGCCCAGCGTACGATCGCCTGCACCTGCTCCACCGTCTTGGGGAAGACGATGGCGCTGGGAGCCGGTGGATAGTGCTTGGTCCAGTCCTTGCCATAGGCTTCCAGGGAAGCTGCGTCGGTCAGGACCTTGCCAGGGTCGACAAGGGTCATCAGTTCATCAATAACAGCGGGGTGGGTCATCGCTGGAACTCTCGACTTATTCATAGTCACCCTGAGCACTCTTCACCTGTCGGGATAAGCTCAGATTGTGTCGCGTATGCTAGCATAGCCCTCCCGCTGTTCATGCTAAGGCTGCCTTTGCGCCTGGCATCACCCTCGCCATTTTTTCTCCGGGATACAGGTTTACGCAGATGAGCAAGACTTCTCTCGACAAGAGCAAGATCCGGTTCCTTCTTCTTGAAGGTGTGCACCAGAACGCGGTCGATACCCTCAAGGCCGCCGGCTACACCAACATCGAATACCTCACTGGTTCGCTGCCGGAAGCCGAGCTGAAGGAAAAGATCGCTGATGCCCACTTCATCGGCATCCGTTCACGCACTCAGCTGACCGAAGAGATCTTCGACTGCGCCAAGAAACTGGTCGCCGTTGGCTGCTTCTGCATCGGCACCAACCAGGTCGATCTGGAAGCTGCCCGCGAGCGCGGTATCGCCGTGTTCAACGCGCCATACTCCAACACCCGTTCGGTAGCCGAACTGGTACTGGCCGAAGCCATCCTGCTGCTGCGCGGTATCCCCGAGAAGAATGCTTCCTGCCACCGTGGCGGCTGGATCAAGAGCGCGGCCAACTCCTTCGAAATCCGCGGCAAGAAGCTGGGTATCGTCGGTTACGGCTCGATCGGCACCCAGCTGTCGGTCCTGGCCGAGAACATGGGCATGCAGGTGTATTTCTACGACCCGCTGACCAAGCTGCCACTGGGCAACGCCGTGCAGGTCACCAGCCTGCACGAGCTGCTGGGCCTGGCCGACATCGTTTCGCTGCACGTGCCTGAGCTGCCGTCCACCCAGTGGATGATCGGCGAGAAGGAAATCCGCTCGATGAAGAAGGGCGCGATTCTGATCAACGCTGCCCGTGGCACTGTGGTCGAGCTGGACCACCTGGCCGCCGCCATCAAGGACCAGCACCTGATCGGCGCCGCCATCGACGTGTTCCCGGTCGAGCCGCGCTCCAACGACGAGCAGTTCGAAAGCCCGCTGCGTGGCCTGGACAACGTGATCCTGACCCCGCACATCGGTGGTTCCACCGCTGAAGCACAAGCCAACATCGGCCTGGAAGTGGCCGAGAAGCTGGTCAAGTACAGCGACAACGGTACGTCGGTATCCTCGGTCAACTTCCCGGAAGTGGCCCTGCCGGCGCACCCAGGCAAGCACCGCCTGCTGCACATCCACGAAAACATCCCGGGCGTGCTCAGCGAGATCAACAAGGTATTCGCCGAAAACGGCATCAACATCTCCGGTCAGTTCCTGCAGACCAACGAGAAAGTTGGTTATGTGGTGATCGACGTTGACGCCGAGTACTCCGACCTGGCGCAAGAGAAGCTGCAACAGGTCAAGGGCACCATCCGTTCCCGCGTCCTGTTCTAAGTTCGCTGGCGGCATGAAAAAGGGAGGCCCTGGTGGCCTCCCTTTCTTTTGCCTGTGACGTTGGTGTCTCCTGCTTCGCGGGTTTACCCGCGAAGAACCCAACACCTATTTAACGTCGACGGTGATCTTCTGCGACACGACGCTCGGCTTGAACGGCACGTGATACTGGTCACCGAGCACCAGCTGCAGGGTGTGCTTGCCAGGGGTCAGGGTAATGCTGGTTTCGGTCTGCGCCTTGCCGAAGTGCAGCACTTGCGGGCCATCCGGCAGTGCAGTGCCGGCCTGTGGCATCAGGCTAGATGGCAGCGGCATGTCGGCCACCGGCTCTTTATCCACGTCCACCAGCAGGTGGTGGTGCCCGGTGTGCGGGGTGCTGTCGCCCGCAGGCTTGAGCGCCATGCCCTCGATGCCGAACTTGACGGTGAAGGTCCTGTCGACCGTGGCGCCATCGGCGGGGGAAACGATGAAGACCTTGGCATCCTTGGGCGGCTCCTGGCTTTTCAGGGCATCTGCGGCACTGGCGAACATTGACGCTCCCATCAACAGACCAGCAACGGCAGCACGCGAAAATAGGCTGTTCATTCACTTCTCCTGTGATTCACTTATTGACCGCCGCCAGTATTCCAGTGGCGGCGGTGGTTCACCTTAGTTGATATGTGCGCCCAGATGTTCACATCCTGAGGCAGAAATATTTCAATCAGGGTTAAACAAGGCCGAGGCTTCAAGGTCATAGGCTGCGCTCGACCACGGCGAGGAAGAAAGCCGTGGCGAAGGTTATTCAAATGCCAAAGAGAAAGGGGCTTTCATGCGTTCGACCATAGGAGTAATGCTGGCGGTACTGATCACGCCATTGGCTCAGGCCGAGCTGATAGACGAAATTGCCGACCGGGGCGAACTGCGCATTGCCGTACAGGTCGACAACTCGCCGTACGCATTCAAGGAAAACGACCACCTGAGCGGCTTCGAGATCGACTTCGGCCAGGCGCTGGCCAAAGAACTGGACCTGCGCGCCGAATTTATCGAAGCGCCCGCGGCAGAGGTGCTGCCGGGTGTCGAGACCGGCAAGTACGACATTGCACTGACCCCGTCGAGCGAATCGCCCAAGAATGACGGCCCGCTCGATGTGAGCCTGCCGTTTGGCGAGAAGCAGCTGGTGATCCCGTTCCAGAAGGACAACCCGGCGTTCGAGAGTGCGGTGAACAATGCACTGCAACGGCTCAAGGACAGCGGGCGGACTGCCGAACTTGAGCAGAAGTGGTTCAAGGGTGTACCTGAGACTGCGGACGGGCAGTAAGTTCTTTATTGCCTGTACTGGCCTCTTCGCGGGCACGCCCGCTCCCACAGGTACATCACAGGCCTGGGAGCGGGCGAGCCCGCGAAGAGGCCAGTACAGGTTCAAGCAGAAAACTCAATCAGAGCCTGCTGTGCCTTGTCCAGCTCCAGCTCGCTGAACACCAGCACCCCCGCCCGCCGCAGCAATGCCGTGGTCACCCCTTCCCCGGCCACCTTCACACCACTGAACGTGCCGTCATAGGTCAACCGGTTGCCGCACGAAGGGCTCCCAGCCTTCAGCACGGCCACACGAATGCCATGCCGGCGCACCAGTTCCAGCGCCCGCTGCGCCCCGGCCAGGAACTCGGTGCTGACATCCTCGCCCGCAACCGTCAGCACCCGCGCGCCACCGTCGAGCACCTCCCCACCCTGCCCGCCCGGTATCTCTGCCGGCGGCCGTGGGGTCGGCAAGCCACCCGCCACTTCCGGGCACAACGGCACCACGCGCCCTTCGGCCTGCCAGCGCTGCAACAGGTCGGGGTGGCCGCTGGCGCGGCCGTCATAGCGCACCGGCTGCCCCAGCAGGCAGGCGCTGACCAGCACCTTGGGCAGGTCAGAACAGGTCATTGCCACGGCGCCGGAACCAGCCGGTCAACGAAAGCCGCTCACGCCCTGCCGGCAGCACCTCGTGGGGCACCTCGCCCGACAGGAACACTACCAGGCAGCCCGCCACCGGCTCGACATCATGCTCGACACCGTCTACCAGAAACATGCGCAACTGGCCACCATCCTGCGGCTGCCAGTCTTCATTCAAGTACAGTACTGCCGACACCATGCGCCGGTCATCGTCGCGGAAACGGTCCAGGTGCCGGCGATAGAACGCCCCCGGCGGGTACAGGGCAAAATGGCACTCGAAGTCTTCCAGGCCCAGGAACAGGCCCTGGTTGATGGCCTGGCGCAACTGGTCCATAGCGGCCAGGTACTGGTCGCAGGCCTCGGCCTGGCCGGGATCGATCCACTGGATCTGGTCGCCGCGAATTGCCTCGCGCACCTCCTGCGCAGCACCGCGCCCAACCCCCGCGGGGTTGAGCTCGCCTTCGGCATCACGGCGCCGGCACTCGGCCGCCAGCGCGCGCACCAGGTCAGCAGGCAGAAAAAGCGCCTGCTGGGACCAGCCATGGGTGGCCAGATCGTCGACGACGGCCGCAAGTATCGGGTGTTCAGGGGAGATGTGCATGGCGCGCATCATATCCATTAGCCCTGCCGGCGCACAGCGCCACTTGGCCGAGAAGCACGCGGATATCTCGACAAACCGGCGCCCGGCCACGGACAATAGCCACCTGCCGACAGGAGTCCTGAATGCGCCGTCTGTTTTCCCTGATTCTGCTGATGATCTGCACCGTGCCTGTCTGGGCAGACAACCTGGATCAACTGTACAAGGCCGCCGGCTGGCCCGACCAGCGCGCCCATTTCAATGATGCCCTGACCGCCGCCCAGGAACGCTACCGCAACAGTTTGCCACCCGCCGTGTACCAGGCGCTGGTCAACAACAGCAACCAGCGTTTCCAGGCCCAGGCGGTGGACCGTCGCGCCCAGGCGCAACTGCGCGCAACCTTGGCCAACCCGGCACCGGCGCTGGCCTTCTTCCAGTCGCCGCTGGGGCGCAAGGTGGTGGCTGCGGAGCTCAAGGCCACACGCAAGGACGAATTGGCCAGGAATGCCAAGGGTTTGCCAAAGATCCAGGCCAGCGATGATCGCCTGCTGATAATCGGCCACCTGGCCCAAGCCCTGCCGGCGCGCGAAGCCGGCGCCGAAGTGAGCCTGGCCATCGCCGGCGTGGCGGCCGACAGCCTCAGCTCGATGATCCCCGGCCTGTTCGGCGGCGGCCAGGCCCAAGGCCTGCTCGACGGCCAGCGCCAGCGTCTGATGAGCCAGATTGGCGAAGACCTCAACAACACCCTGCTGTATGTCTACCGCGACCTGACTGACGCCGAACTGGAAGAGTTCGCTACCTTTGCCGAGTCGCCAGACGGCAAGGCTTACTACCAGGCCGCCCTGGCCGCCGTTCGCGCAGGCCTGGCGGTTGGCCAGAGCAGCAGCGACCTGAAGTGATCAGCCCAGGCGCTGGTCGATGAAGTCGAAGTAGCGCTGGCGAATGCCCGGTAACTCGTTGGCCAGGTGGTGACGGGCCTCGGGCAGCATCAAGATCTGCGGCTCTGCAAACTTGGCCTTGAGCACTTCGAGGTTGTAGGGCCAATCCACTGTGCCATCCGCCTCTCCTTGCACGATCAACGGCCGCCGCGTGCTGCGCGGCGCGGCCTCGATGCGTTTGACCCAGTCGATCAAGGCGCCCACCCAGGCCGTTGGCAGGCGGCGCGGTTGCAGCGGGTCGGCTTCGAGGAACGGCAGGAAGCTCGGGTCATTGGTGTTCTCGCTGAAGCGCCGCTCGATGCCATTCACGAAGTGACGCAACACACGATAGCTCAGCTTTGACCAGCGCCAGGCACATGGCCGCACCAGCGGCGCCAACAGGATGACCTGACCATCGATGGGGCTGCGCGCGCCTTGGTACAGCAGGTGGTCCACGGCGATGGCGCCACCGGTGCTTTGCCCGCAAAGGTGCCAGGGGCGCGGCAGCTGCAGCGTGAGCGCCTGCTCGAACAAAGCTTCCAACACCTGCTGATACACCGCGAAATCACTGATGCTGGCCCGCTCGCCGCTGGACAGGCCATGGCCGGGCAGGTCGCAACTGATCACGGCGAAACCCTGTTTGAGCGCCCAATCGATCACATGCCGGTAGAGGCCCATATGGTCGTAATAGCCGTGCAACAGGAACAGCGTCGCGCTCGGCTGCTCGGGTAGCCAGGCCTGCCCGACCAGCTCGAAGCCTGCGGCCTGGAAGCCGCCCAGCCAGCTGTGGGCCGACAGGCTCAAGCCGTAGAAGCGCTGGTAGTCCTGCGCCTGCGCCGACAACGGCTGGCGAGCGGTCAACGGCGCCAGGCTGGTGCGCAGGAGGTCGGGGTTAAAGGCAGCGGGCATCGGGTACATCCACAGTGAAGCAAGTATTGATCTGGGATATTCAGCTCTGGCTGGCGTCGTGGCAAGCTTGGACTATGTGTCACCTGTACCGGCCCTATCGCCGGCAAGCCAGCTCCCACAGGTTACCGGCCTCAGGCCTGGTGATATCCTGTGGGAGCTGG
>NZ_JBNRIJ010000026.1:13050-17617 GCF_053557675.1 Pseudomonas sp. XP1
CCCTCGCCTTGCTGCTCTGCACCACTTTGGTCTGGCAGGCCTACACCGCCTTCCAGGCCCGCTACCTGCGCCCGTTCGACAACCAGGCCACGCTGTTCGACGGCAGCCAGCTGCAGTTGCCCCCCGAACTGGCCGGCCCCGGCCCGATCCGGGTAGTGCATTTCTGGGACCCAGCCTGCCCGTGCAACGTCGGCAACCAGCAGCACCTGGGCGACCTGGTCAGCCAGTTCGCCGGCCAGGGCGTGGCCTTCCATGTGCTGCAAAAGCCCGACAGCCACGGCCAGTTGCCCGCCAACCTCACCGCCCTCAAGCCACTCGCCAGCGTGCCCGGCAGCGAACACCTGCCCGCCTCCCCGGCCGTGGCCATCTGGGACCGGCAAGGCCACCTCGCCTACTTCGGCCCCTACAGTGAAGGCGCGGTGTGCAACGCCAGCAACAGCTTCATCGAGCCGATCCTCAAGGCGCTACTCGACGACCGCCAGGTGAGTGCCTCCAATACCCTGGCGGTGGGCTGCTACTGCCCTTGGGCCGGCTGACGCACCCGCGCAGGGTTGCCCACCACCACCGCACCAGCCGGCACGTCCCGGGTAACGACACTACCGGCACCCACCACGGCGTTGTCGCCAATGGTCACCCCCGGCAGGATGATCGCCGCGCCGCCGATCCACACGTTGTTGCCGATAGTCACCGGCCGGCCACTCTCCAGCCCTGTGCGGCGCACCTCGGGGTCAAGCGGGTGGTCGGCGGTATAGATCTGCACGTTGGGGCCGATCTGGCAGTCATCACCGATATGCACCGGCAGCACATCGAGGATCACGCAGTTGAAATTCATGAAGGTGTTGCGGCCGACGCTGATGTTGTAGCCATAGTCGCAATAGAACGGCGGGCGGATCACCGCGCCTTCGCCGACCTGGCCAAAGTGCTCTACCAAAAGCCCATGACGTGCGTCGTTGAGCAATTCGACACTGCTGTTGTAGCGGTGCATCCAGTGCTTGTTGGCGATCTGCTCGGCCTGCAGCTCGGGGCAGCCAGCGTGGTAGAGCTGGCCTGCAAGCATTTTCTGTTTTTCGCTGAGGGACATGGAAACTCCTTCCTGGGGCTATGCTCTGTTCGCGAATCCGCCGATCATCGGACCACATTTTTCTCTTGAACGCACAAGGAGCCTGCATGAAGCGCAGCCTGACCCTGTTGGCCGTGGTGGTTGCCGTGGCCGCCGGCGCCGGATACTGGTATGTGCAGGGCAAGCTGCCGCAACGCGAGGGCGAGGTGGCCATCGCCGGCCTGCAGGCGCCGGTCAGCGTGCGCTACGACGCCCGCGGCGTGCCGCACCTGCAGGCGCAGAGCGAACAGGACCTGTACCGCGCCCTCGGTTATGTGCATGCCCAGGACCGGCTGTTCCAGATGGAGATCCTGCGCCGCCTGGCACGGGGTGAGCTGGCCGAGGTGCTGGGCGACAAGCTGCTGCCCACCGACACCCTGTTCCGCAGCCTGCGTATTCGCGAACAGGCAGCGCTGATGGCCAAGCGTCAGGACCGGCAATCACCCGCCTGGCAAGCCCTGCAAGCCTACCTCGACGGGGTGAACAGCTGGCAGGCCAG
The DNA here is from genome assembly GCF_053557675.1 of Pseudomonas sp. XP1. Lineage (NCBI taxonomy): Bacteria > Pseudomonadati > Pseudomonadota > Gammaproteobacteria > Pseudomonadales > Pseudomonadaceae > Pseudomonas > Pseudomonas sp. XP1. The sequence continues at coordinate 14,649 of NZ_JBNRIJ010000026.1, forward strand.
CCACCCCAAGCCCATGGAATTCGACCTGCTTGGCATCACCCCGCGTCCGTTCAGCCCCGAAGACACCCTGAGCATCGCCGGCTACCTGGCCTACAGTTTTGCCGCCGCGTTTCGCACCGAGCCCGCGCTGACCTACATCCGCGACCAGCTGGGCCCGGAGTACCTGAACATCTTCGATCTCGCCTGGCGGCCCGAGGGCGCCCTGAGTACACCGCTGGCCGCTGCCGACTGGCAAAGCCTGGAGGCGCTCGCCCGCCTCAGCCATGACGCGCTGGGCGATGCGGGCATCCCGCAATTCGAAGGCAGCAACGCCTGGGCCGTGGCCGGCAGCCGTACCCGCAGCGGCAAGCCGCTGCTGGCCGGTGACCCGCACATTGGTTTCGCAGTGCCAGCTGTGTGGTACGAGGCCGAGCTGTCGGCGCCGGGCTTCAACCTGTATGGCTACTTCCAGGCTCTCAACCCGTTCGCCCTGCTCGGCCACAACCGCGACTTCGGCTGGAGCCTGACCATGTTCCAGAACGACGACGTCGACCTGATCGCCGAACGCACCAACCCGGCCGACGCCAACCAGGTGATGGTCGATGGCAAATGGCAGGCGCTGGAAAAGACCGAGCAACAGATTGCCGTCAAAGACGAAGCACCGGTCACCCTCAGCCTGCGTCGCTCGCCCCATGGCCCGATCGTCAACGACGTGCTGGGCGCCACTGCCGGGCCCACGCCAATCGCCATGTGGTGGGCGTTCCTGGAAACCGAAAACCCGATCCTCGACGGTTTCTACCAGCTCAACCGCGCCGATACCCTGGGCAAGATGCGCGAGGCCGCGGCCAAGGTGCATGCGCCGGGGCTTAACCTGGTGTGGGCCAATGCCCGTGGCGATATCGGCTGGTGGGCGGCGGCGCAGTTGCCGATCCGCCCCGACGGCGTCGACCCCGTGTTCATCCTCGATGGTGCCAGTGCGCAGGCGGACAAGCTCGGCTTCTATCCCTTCAGCGTCAACCCACAGCAGGAGAACCCGCCGCGCGGCTACATTGTCTCGGCCAACTACCAGCCTCCGGCGGCGGTGCCGATCCCCGGTTACTACAACCTACCGGACCGAGGTCGCCAGCTCGATCGCCACCTGGCCAACCCCGGGGTGAAGTGGGATACCCAAAACAGCCAGGCGCTGCAGCTGGACACCGCCAGCGACCATGGCCCGCGCACCCTTGCACCATTGCTGGCAACGCTGCGCGCAGTAGCCGAAGGTGACGAAGAGAAGGAACTGGTCGAGCAACTGGCAGCCTGGAGCGGCGACTACTCGCTCGACTCGACAAGTGCCACGCTGTTCAACCAGTTCCTCTATGAGCTGGCATTCGCGGCCTTGCATGACGAGCTGGGCGACACTTGGTTCCCGGTGCTGATCAGCACCCGCGCCATCGACGCTGCCCTGCCGCGCCTGGCAGCGGATGCCGATTCGCCGTGGTGGAACACCCGCGGAACCAACCAGCGCACCGATCGAACCGCCGTGGTGCGCACGGCGTGGCAGAACAGCTTGAAGCACCTGCGCAAGACCCTGGGGAATGATCCTGCCAGCTGGCAGTGGGGCAAGGCCCATACCCTGACCCACAACCACCCGCTGGGGGTCAAAAAGCCGCTGAACCTGCTGTTCAACGTTGGCCCGTTCGCCGCACCGGGCACTCATGAAGTGCCGAACAACCTATCTGCGAAGATCGGCCCGGCGCCATGGCCGGTGACCTATGGGCCGTCGACGCGGCGGCTGGTCGACTTTGCCGATGCCGGGCAGGCGCTAACCACCAACCCGGTCGGCCAGAGTGGCGTGCCGTTCGACAGGCATTTTGCGGATCAGGCCGAAGGGTACGTGCAGGGGCAGTACCAGAAGGCGCAGATGGGGGTGATTCCGGCGCAGAGTACGTTGCGTCTGGTGCCAGCCAAGTAAAAGGCTGCTCCTGCAAGAGACCGCGATCCTGGTAGGAGCAGCCTTGTGCTGCGAATGGGCCGCAAAGCGGCCCCCGACAATTTCGAATACCTCACAGCACTCACAGCCGAGACCCATTCCATGCAAAGACACTTCATCGAAATCGACGGCGCCCGCATGAGCTACATCGACCAGGGCCAGGGCTTTCCGGTCGTGCTCGGCCACAGCTACCTGTGGTCCGCCGAGATGTGGCAGCCACAAATCGAAGCCTTGTCAGCACACTTCCGCGTCATCGTCCCCGAGCTGTGGGGCCACGGCGTCTCAGATGCTCCGCCTGCCACGACCATCGACATGAGCGCTCTGGCCCGCCAGCATCTGGCACTGCTGGACGCCCTGGACATTGGCAAATGCCATTTGGTCGGCCTGTCGGTCGGCGGCATGTGGGGCGCGCAACTGGCCCTGGAACACCCTGAGCGGGTAGACCGCCTGGTGCTGATGGACACGTACCTCGGTGCCGAGCCGGAGGCGACCCGGCTCAAGTACTTCGGCCTGCTTGACGCCGCCAGTGCTGCAGGGCTGTTCCCGGAGCCATTGCTGGACATCGTCGTACCGATCTTCTTCCATGCAGGCGGGCAGACTGTGCCGCAAGTGCGCGAAGGCTTCCGCGCAGCATTGAAGGCGAGCAGTGCCGAGGTGATTCGGCACAGTCTCGACCCGATGGGACGAGTGATCTTTGGCCGGCCAGACTTGCTGTCGCGACTGGGAGAACTGGTAAGTGAGCGGACCATCGTGATCTGCGGCGACCAGGACATTCCACGGCCGCCGGAAGAGTCCAATGAAATGGCGCGGATCATTGGCTGCCTGGCGGCGCAGATTCCGTTTGCGGGGCATATCTCCAGCCTGGAGAACCCGCGGGTGGTGAATGAATTCCTGTTGAACTGGCTGCCGCGCAACCAGTGATATTGCCGGGGGCTGCCTTGCAGCCCTTGTGGGAGCGGGTTCACCCGCGAAGCAGGCAACTCGGTGCATGGCACCGGCTTTGCCGGTGTTCGCGGGT
>NZ_JBNRIJ010000026.1:17724-28662 GCF_053557675.1 Pseudomonas sp. XP1
GCACATACTGGTCATACAGCTTCAGCAGAAACTTCTCCTCCCCCAGCTTGGCCAGCTCGGCATTCACCCAGTCACGCAGTTCGGTGTTGCCCTTCTTCACCGCCGGTGCAATCGGGGCTTCTTCACCCAGCAGCTCAGGCAACACGCGGTACCCCGGGTTCTGCTTGGCCCAGCTGAACAGAATCAGGTTGTCCTGCGCATAAGCATCGCCACGCCCGGCGGCCAGCGCCTGCAACGACTCGCTGTTCTTTTCGAACTTGAGCAGTTTCCAGTCCGGGTGGTTCTTGGTCAGCCAGATATCAGCGGTGGTGCCGGTGGTGACGATGATGGTCTTGTCGGCCAGGTCGTCGAGCTTCTGCACCGGGCTGCCATCCGCGACGATTGCCTGCACGGCAACGCGCAGGTTGGGGTTGGTGAAGTCCACCGCTTCCTTGCGCTCCGGGGTCACGGTCATGTTGGCGAGAATCAGGTCGACCTTGTCGCTCTGCAGGAACGGGATACGGCTGGCCGGCTCCACGGCGACGAACTCGACCTTGTTTTCATCACCCAGCAGGTCCTTGGCCAGGCGCCGGCCGATATCGGTGTCAAAGCCCACGTAGCGGCCCTGCTCATCGACGAAACCGAACGGTGGCTTGTCGGTGAACACGCCGACAATCAGCTTGTCGCGGGCCTTGATGGTTTCCAGGTAGCTGGTGGCCGGCGAGGCCGCCGCCGGCTTGGGTGGCTCTTCAGCCTTGTTGCAGCCGGCCAGCAGGGCCAGGCCGAACAACGGCGCCAGCAGTTTGGTGAGGTTGGCAGTTTTCATGACAGTTCCTTGTGCAGTGTCTTCGGCAGGCTTTCTACGAAGGAGAATTTCTCCAGGAACTGCTGCGCGCGTGCGGTCCGCGGTCTTGTGAAGAAGCTCTCGGGGTCGCCCTGTTCAAGGATCCTGCCGGCCTCCATGAACACGATGCGGTCGGCCACCGCGCGAGCGAAGGCCATTTCGTGGGTAACGATGAGCAAGGTCATGCCGTCGCGTGCCAGGCCCAGGATCACCTGTAGCACCTCCTTGACCATTTCTGGGTCGAGGGCCGCGGTAACCTCGTCGAACAGCATCACCTCGGGGTTCATGCACAGCGAACGCACGATGGCTATGCGCTGCTGCTGGCCCCCGGACAGTTGCCGGGGAAAGGCGTCGCGTTTGTCCAGCAGGCCGACCCGCGCCAGCAGCGCCTCGGCCTGGGCCTGGGCTTCGGCGCGCTCGCGCCTTTGTACCTTGAGCGGGCCAAGCAGCAGGTTGTCGATCACGCTCATGTGACCGAACAGGTGATAGCTCTGGAACACCATGCCGACCCGCTGGCGGACTTCGCGCCAATCGGTACGCGGGTCGAGCAGCTCCTGCCCGGCCAGGCGCAGGTGGCCGCCGTGGGCCTGCTCCAGGCCGTTGAGGCAGCGCAGCAGCGTGCTTTTGCCACAGCCGCTGGGGCCGAGAATGACCACCACCTCGCCGGCCGCCACCTGAAGGTCGACGTCCTTGAGCACCTGGTGCTCGCCAAAGAACTTGTTGAAACCCTGGAATTCGATCAATGCGCTCATGAGTGGGCCCAGCGGCGTTCCAGCACGCGTGAAGCGGCGGACAGCGGATAGCAGACGATGAAGAAGAACAGGAACAAGGCGCCGTAGATCAGCACCGACTCGTAGGTGCGTTCGATGATCTGCTGGCCGGCCTTGATCACCTCGACCACGCCGATCAGCACCGCCAGCGAGCTGGTCTTGATGATCCGCGTGTAGATGTTGATGGTTGGCGGGGTCATGCGCTTGAGCGCCTGGGGCAACAGCACGTAGCCGTACAGCTGCCAGCCTGCCAGGCCGATCGACAACCCCGCCTCGCGCTGGCCGCGCGGCAGCGAGTGCAGTGCGCCACGCACCACCTCGCCCACCTCGCTGGCGCCCCACAGGCCCAGCACCAGCACCGCGCACCAGAAGCTGGGAATGCTCACGGCCAGAAAGATCGGCAGGCCGAAGAACGCCAGATAAAGCCAGACCAGCACCGGTATGGCACGGAACAGCTCCAGGTACACTTGCAAGGCAATGTTCAGGGTACGGTTGCCCAAGGTTGCCAGCACACCATAGAGCACACCGCCCAGCGTCGCGAAGAGGATGCCCAGCGCAGAAATGGCCAGGGTCTGCACCGCGCCGCCAGCCAGTTGCGGCAATGCCTGCAGCAGCAGTTCAGACGCCGAACTGGCCATGTTGCAGCCTCCTTTCGATATAGCGCAGCAGCAACGACAGCGGCAGGAACAGCAGCACACATAGCAAGGTCAGCGCGGTGAGCATTTCATAGGTCTTGTAATACAGCGCGATGTAGTTCTTGGTGGTGTAGAGAATTTCCGGCACGGCCACCGCCGAAACCACGGTGGTTTCCTTGAGCAGGAAGATGAAGTTGGCGAACAGTGCCGGCAGGCTGAGGATGCCGGCCTGGGGCAGCACCACATGGCGCAGCAACTGGCCTTCGGACAAGCCGATGGAGCGACCGGACTCCAGCTGGGCACGGGGCACGGCCTCGATGCCGGCACGCAGCACCTCGGTCAGGTAGGCACCGCCCATGAAGGTCATGGTGATGATCGCTGCAGCAAAGCCGGAAATCTTCAGGCCCAGGCTGGGCAAGGCGAAGTAGACGAAGAACAGCTGGATCAGCAGCGGCGTGTTGCGTGCAAGCTCCACGTAGGCTTTTACCAGGCGCCACAGGTACGGGGTGCGTAATACCAGCACTGTGGCGTTGACCAGGGCGACCAGCAGCGAGGTGGTGATGGCGATCAGGCCGACCTGCAGGGTCACGCCCACGGCCTTGAGGAAGGCGGGCAGCGTGCCGAGGATGAATGCGGTGTCGAGGGTCATGGGTAAAGCAGGTCTGCAGGGTGCGCGTGGGCACGATAGCTAGACTCTAATGTTCTAAAAAATTTTTAATAAATACCTTTATCGCATATGCATATCACTGAGAATTCAGCGCTGATGGCATGTATTGCCGGCGCACAAAGGACCTTGTGGGAGCGGCTTTAGCCGCGAACACCGGCGCAGCCGGTGCCATGCACCGCGTTGAATTCTTCGCGGCTAAAGCCCAGAAATGAAAACGCCGACACAAGAGTGTCGGCGTTGGGTCATGCAAGGTAATGCAAGCGCATCAGAACGCCGGCAGCACCGCACCTTGGTACTTCTTGGCGATGAATTCCTTCACTTCCGGGCTGGTCAGGGCCTTGGCCAGTTTCTGGATGGCTTCGCTGTCCTTGTTGTCAGGGCGGGCGACCAGGAAGTTCACGTATGGCGAGTCGCTACCTTCGATCACCAGCGCGTCCTTGGCCGGGTTCAGGCCGGCTTCCAGGGCGTAGTTGGTGTTGATCATGTCCAGGTCGACCTGGTCCAGCACGCGCGGCAGCATGGCCGACTCAAGCTCGCGGAACTTCAGCTTCTTCGGGTTCTCGGCAATGTCCTTGGGGGTGGCCAGTGCGTTTTTCGGATCCTTCAGGGTGATCAGGCCAGCCTTCTGCAACAGCAGCAGAGCGCGGCCGCTGTTGCTGCCCTCGTTAGGGATGGCAACGGTAGCGCCTTCCTTCAGTTCACTCAGGCTCTTGACCTTCTTCGAGTAACCACCGAAGGGTTCGACGTGCACGCCGATCACGGTATCCAGGTGGGTGCCCTTGCCTTCGTTGAAGTTCTGCAGGTACGGCAGGGTCTGGAAGTAGTTGGCGTCCAGGCGCTTCTGGTCAACCTGGACGTTCGGCTGCACATAGTCGGTGAAGACCTTGATCTGAAGGTCCACACCTTCCTTGGCCAGGGTCGGCTTGATCAGCTCGAGGATTTCGGCGTGCGGTACCGGGGTGGCGGCAACCACCAGTTTCTCGGCGGCAGCAGCCAGGCCGGCAAACGACAGGGCAGCGGCCAGGGCAGTGGTCAGCAGGGTCTTCTTCATGGTGATCCTTGTTCTGGTTCTGGGCCATCGGCGATGGCGAATCGGGTGCCCAACCGGTTCACCAGCGGGCGTGAGGCGGACAATACCCAGATTTTTTATTCCGTAACAATATCTTTTATTTAGCTGCTTATTCCAAAAGCAAACTGCCATCAGCCACTTTGCTTATGAGCGGTGTCTAGCGCGCGGGGTTTGCCAGGTCGAGGTCCTCAGCCAGGATCTCTTCGCCGTCATTCACCAGCAAGGCGAAGTGGATGACGTTCTCCAGTTCACGGGTGTTGCCCGGCCAGGGATGTGCTTCCAGCACCTGCTGCGCCGCCTCGCTCACGAGCGGCACAGGCCGCTGCAGGCGCACGCTGTAGATGCCCACGAAGTACTCGGCCAACGGCAGGATATCGCCCGGCCGCTCGCGCAGTGGCGGCAGCTCCAGCGCCCCCTCGCGCAGGTACTGGTACAGGCGCTCGTTGAAGCGTCCCGCGCGCACCACCCGCGCCAGGTCGATGCTGGTAGCAGCCACCAGGCGCACGTCCACCGGCTGCGGCTGCTGTGCACCCACCCGGGTAACCTCGCGGTTTTCCAGGGCTGCCAGCAGCTTGCCCTGGATGGCCAGCGGCAAGTCGGCGATCTCGTCCAGGTACAACGTGCCGCCGTTGGCCGAGCCGAACCAGCCGGCGCGGCTGCTGGCTGTGCCGCCCTGGCTGCCCGCACTGTAGCCGAACAGCTCGGCATCGGCGTAGGTGGGGCTGATGGCCGCGCAGTTGACCGACACGAACAACCCGCTGCGGTCACTGGCACGGTGGATCTGCCGGGCCAGCAGTTCCTTGCCAGTGCCGGTTTCGCCGCGGATCAGCACTGGCAAGGGCTGTGGCGCCAGGCGCTCGAGCTCCTCGCGCAGCTGCTGTGACCGTGGGTCGATGAACACCAGTGCCTTGGCGCGGATGCTAAGCGGGCTCTTGTCCAGCTCAGGGAAGGTCAGCAATGGCTGGCCAAAAGGGTTTTGAAAAGTCATGACGAACTCCCGCCCCAGGCCTGCAATGGCCGGGCGTCAGGCAAGCGGTAAACAGTAAGGGCGATCAGGCGCGGCGCAGTGCGCGCTGCTCGACCCGGCTCTGCAAGCGATACAGGTAGGCGAAACCTTGTTCCCAGCGCTCATGGCCGGACTTGACGTTGATGTGCCCGGCATTGGTCAGCAGCCCTGCTTCGGCGCCCCAGACCTGGGCCAGGTATAACGCCCTTGGCACGCTCACGGCCGGGTCGTTGTCCGAGCTGACCACCTGGCTGGGAAATGGCAGTGCTTCGGTCGGGATCGGCGCGAAATTGCGCAGAGCCGGCGCGCAGGTCGGCCGCTCTACGTCTGCTGGCGCCACCAGCAGCGCGCCCCGTACCCGCCGCAGCAGGGCCGGGCTGGCTTGCGCGGCCCAATGAGCGACGGTTATGCAGCCCAGGCTATGGGCAATCAGAATCACCGGCGAGCGCTCGGCGGCAATCGCCTGCTCCAGTGCCTGCACCCAGTCCTGGCGTTGCGGGGTCAGCCAGTCGTGCTGCTCGACCCGGGTGCTATTGGGCAGGGTGCGCTGCCAGTGACTTTGCCAATGGTTGTCTGGCGATCCTTGCCAGCCCGGCACAATCAGGTAACGAATCGACTCATTGCGCATGGGGACGCCTCCAGTGAGTTTGCGTGCTTGGAGACAAGTATAGGGAGGGAGTTATATCAGTAAAGGAATAAGAAGCTATTTATTAATAACCGAAATGCAATCCCTGTGGGAGCGGGTTTATCCGCGAATGCGTCGGTGATGCCTACATCGCATCCGCAGGTGAACCCGCTCCCACAGGGGGCGTTGATAGCCATGAAATCCGGGCAAAAAAAAAAGGGCCATCCCCTGCCAAGAGATATGGCCCCTAAGCACTTGCCTGAAGAAAGTCGACGAGATCAGCGCGCGGTAATCACTGCCAGCTTGCTGATCCCGGCACGTTCGATAGCCGCCATGGCCCGCGCCACTTCGCCGTAGTTCACACCGTCATCGGCCTGCAGTTGTACGCGCATGTCCGCGTCCTTGCTTTTGGCGGCCTTGAGGCTGGTTTCCAGCAAGTCGGGCTGGATCTCGTCCTTGTTGATGAACAACTTGCCGTCACCATCGATGCTGACCACCAGCGGGTCCTTCTGCTCCACCGGGGCCACGGCCTCGGTCTTGGGCAGGTTGATGGGTATGGCATTGGTCAGCAGCGGCGCGGTAACGATGAACACCACCAGCAACACCAGCATGACGTCCACCAACGGCGTGACGTTGATTTCACTGAGGACTTCATCACTGTCCTGGGTCGAAAAGGCCATGTCAGGATGCCTCCTTCACAGGCTGGGTGAAACCGGCCTGGGGCCTGTGCACCGCCGGGTGCACCAGCACGCGGAAGGCACTCTTCTGCGCCAGGCTGTAGAAGTCGTGGGCGAAATCATCGAGGTCGGCGGCGGTAAGCTTGAGGCGGCGCAGGAAGTAGTTGTAGACCAGCACCGCCGGCACCGCGACGGCGATACCCACGCCGGTGGCCACCAGTGCCGCGCCAATCGGCCCGGCCACGGTTTCCAGGCTGGCGGAACCGGCCGCGCTGATGCCCTTGAGCGCTTCCATGATGCCCCACACGGTGCCGAACAGGCCGATGAAGGGCGAGGTGCTGCCAATACTGGCGACCACCGCCAGGCCGGTTTCCAGCGAACGGCGCTCACGCACGATCTGCTGGCGCAGGGCGCGTTCCAGGCGGTCCTGGTGATTGATGGCGTGGCTCAGGTCATTGGCCTGGCTGTCACCGACGGCGATGGCGGCATAACCGGCCTGGGCAACACGGGCGGCAGGGCCAGGCAGTTCGTGGCTAGGCTCGGCAGCCGAGTCCAGGCTCGAAGCGGCCCAGAACTGCTGGTGGAAGCGCTTGTCCTGGTTCTTCAGCCGCACGAACTGCACGACCTTGACCAGGGCCAGGCCCCAGGTGACGACAGAAAAACCGACCAGCAGCCAGATGACTGCGCTTTCAACGGATTCGAGGGGGGATGCCAGCAGGCTCATGATGATGTCTTCCTGTGTTCTGCGAAAAAGTTAGCGAAGCTTGAAATCGATCGGCACGCTGACCCAGCCGGTCTGGGCCACGTCGCCCTGCTTGGCAGGCACGAAGCTCCAGCGCTTGACCGCAGCCAGTGCGGCAGCGTCGAGGGCATCGCGGCCGCTGCTCTTCTGGATCTGGATCTGCCCTGGCTTGCCGCTGGGCAGCACCTCGACGCGCAGCAGCACGGTGCCTTCCCAACCGCGGCGCTGAGCCATCTGCGGGTACTCGGGCGCCGGATTCTTCAGGTACGCAGCGTTGGCCGATGCCGGGGTGACCGGGGCCGGCGCGGGTGGCGCTGGCGGTGCCGGAGCGGCTACAGGGGCTGGCGGCTGGGCCTCGACCGGCTTGGGCTGCGGTTTTGGCTGTTGCTTGACCACCGGCTTCGGCACGGGCTTTGGTTTGGGTTTGGGCTTTGCGGCCAGTTCGTCGACAACAGGCGGCGGTGGCGGCTGGACTACCGGCGGTGCCGGGGCTGGTGGCGGTGGCTCGACCACAGGCGGTGCCGGCGCGGCGAACTCGATGGTCATCGGTGGTACTTGCGGTGGCACCACCGGCAGCTCGGGCGTTGGTGCCTGGCTGACCCAATACGCTGCTGCGCCATGCAAGGCCAGCACCAGCAGGCCCAACACCAGCTTGTCGCGGCGCTTGAGCCCACTGACGGGCGTGCGTTGCAGGCGCAGCTGGCCAAGCGGGAGGCGAAGCGTGCGTCCAAGGTCGACCAGGTCGCCCGGGGCCGGGCGCCATGGCTGGTCGTAGGCCCTGACGGCCGACTGGACATTACCCATTGATCAAACTCCTGGGGTCTCGATTCAGGTGTGTGGCTGAATCATCGGGGTCAGGGGCTTATCTCTTAAAGTAATGTTTAAAATTATGGTTAGAACTTTACTGAATATATATTTTGGCAAGTTTTCTCAACGCCGCGAGTTACGCGGGGTGTAGCAGAGCGAGCCATGAATCATGCTTTGCAGGCATTCAAAATATTCGCGCAAGGCATGAGATTGCCGCGAGGGCTTGCCGGCGATGGGCTGAAAAGCAGCCCCGACAATCTCCCAGGCAATAAAAAACCCGGGACCAATCCCGGGTTTTTCATCATCAAAGGCGACTCAGATATCCGCTACCTTCTGCCAAACCTTCGGCCGGAAGAACAATGTCTCCCCCCGCGCCAACCCGGTCAGGCTGTCATGGTCCTTGACCACTTCGGCCTCGATCAGCTCGCTCTGCCCCTCCACCTTCAAGGTCACCCGCGTGGTCGCGCCCAGCGGCCGAATATCCCTCACCTCGGCTGCATGGTGCCCTTCGGTCTCGTGCCGCGACAGCGACACCTCATGCGGGCGGAACAGCACATGATGCCCTTCGCTCAAGGCCAGGCGGTTGGAGTCACCAAGGAAGTGGTAGACGAAGTCGTTGGCCGGGTGCTCGTACACCTCGCCCGGCGAGCCGATCTGCTCGATCACGCCCTTGTTCATCACCACGATGCGGTCAGCCACTTCCATGGCCTCTTCCTGGTCGTGGGTGACGAACACCGACGTCAGGTTGATGTCCTCGTGCAGGCGCGCCAGCCAGCGACGCAGCTCCTTGCGCACCTTGGCATCCAGCGCACCGAACGGCTCGTCCAGCAGCAGCACCTTGGGCTCCACCGCCAGCGCACGAGCCAGGGCGATACGCTGGCGCTGGCCACCGGACAACTGCTCGGGGTAGCGGTCGGACAGCCAGTCCAGCTGCACCATGTTCAGCAGTTCATGCACCTTCTCGGCAATCTTGCTCTCGCTCGGACGCTCGCCCTTGGGCTTCATGCGCAGGCCGAAGGCGACGTTGTCGAACACACTCATGTGGCGGAACAACGCGTAGTGCTGGAACACGAAACCGACGTTGCGGTCGCGAACGTCATGGCCGGACACGTCCTCGCCATGGAACACGATATTGCCCTGGTCCGGGGTTTCCAGGCCGGCGATGATGCGCAGCAGGGTGGTCTTGCCGCAGCCGGACGGGCCGAGCAGGGCCACCAGCTCGCCGCTGTTGATGTCCAGGTTGATGTTGTCCAGGGCCTGGAAGCTGTTGAAGCGCTTGCTGACGTTACGAACTTCGATCGACATGAATCATTCCTCCGCGGCGCTGTGGCGCAGGCGGTTAATACGGTTCTCGCTCCACTGCTTGAGCAGCAGGATGAAGAGCGCCAGGATCAGCAGCAGGCTGGCCACGCTGAAGGCCGCGACATGGTTGTACTCGTTGTAGAGGATCTCCACGTGCAGCGGCAAGGTATTGGTCACGCCGCGAATGTGGCCCGACACGACCGACACCGCACCAAACTCGCCCATTGCCCGCGCAGTGCACAGCACCACGCCATAGATCAGGCCCCATTTGATGTTCGGCAGGGTCACGTGCCAGAACATCTGCCAACCATTGGCACCAAGCAGGCGCGCGGCCTCCTCTTCCTGGGTGCCCTGCTCCTGCATCAGCGGTATCAGTTCACGGGCCACGAACGGTACGGTGACGAAGATGGTGGCCAGAACGATGCCCGGCAGGGCGAACACGATCTGGATATCGTGGTCCTGCAGCCACGGCCCGAACAGGCCTTGCGCACCGAACATCAGCACGTAGACCAGGCCGGCGATCACCGGCGACACCGAGAACGGCAGGTCGATCAGGGTGACCAGGATACTCTTGCCACGGAAGGTGTACTTGCTCACGCACCAGGCGGCGCTGACGCCGAACACCAGGTTCAGCGGCACCGAAATGACCACGGCGAGCAGGGTCAGCTTCAGCGCCGACAACGCATCCGGCTCGAAGATCGCCTCGAAGAAGGTGCCAAAACCGTTCTTCAGTGCCTGCGATACCACGATCACCAGCGGCAGCAGCAGGAACAGCGCGAACACCAGCCAGCCTAGGCCGATCAAGATACGCCGAGAAGTGGCGCTGCCCCGGCGGGCGGCGTTGGCGGCGGCGGTTGCATTCAGGGATGAACTGGACATGCCGGCCTCCTTCAAGGGGTTTCGATGCGGCGCTGCAGCAGGTTGATCAGCAGCAGCAGGATGAAGGAAACCACCAGCATCAGCACGCCAATGGCGGTCGCGCCGGTGTAGTCGTACTGGTCGAGCTTGACCATGATCAGCAGCGGCAGGATCTCGGTCTTCATCGGCATGTTGCCGGCAATGAAGATCACCGAACCATACTCGCCCACGCCACGGGCGAAGGCCAGGGCAAAGCCTGTCAGCCAGGCAGGCAGCAACGCTGGCGCCAGCACGTGGCGGAACACTTGCAGCGGCTTGGCGCCCAGGCAGGCGGCGGCCTCCTCCACTTCACGCGGAATGTCGGCCAGTACCGGCTGCACCGTCCGCACCACGAACGGCAGGGTGACGAAGGTCAGCGCCAGGGTGATACCCAGCGGGGTGTAGGCGATCTTGAAGCCCAGGTCGGTGGCGAACTGGCCAACCCAGCCCGAGGGTGCGTACAGGGCGGTCAGGGCGATACCGGCTACGGCCGTGGGCAGGGCGAACGGCAGGTCGATCATCGCATCGATGATCTTGCGCCCAGGGAAGGTGTAGCGCACCAGCACCCATGCCAGCAGGGTACCGATCACACCGTTGATGATGGCGGCGAACAGGGCGGTGCCGAAACTCAGCTTGAGCGCGGCAATCACCCGCGGCGCACTGATGACGTTCCAGAACTGCTCCCAGGTAAGCTGCGCGGCATGCACGAACATGGCGGCCAGCGGTATCAGCACGATCAGGCTGAGGTACACCAAGGTGTAGCCCAGCGTCAGCCCGAAGCCGGGTATGACGGGGGAAATGCGGCGTGACATAAATATCCCTGGTTGAACGCACGAAACCCGGAATCAATCCCGGGCCGGTGCAGGCTTCTGAATCTTGGGGCTGCTTTGCAGCCCAATCGCGACGCAAGGCCGCTCC
>NZ_JBNRIJ010000026.1:28762-30167 GCF_053557675.1 Pseudomonas sp. XP1
CACCGCCATCGTTGAAGAATTTCGGTTGTGCAGTTTTCCAGCCACCAAAGTCCTTGTCGATGGTTACCAGCTCAAGTTTCGGGAATTGCTTGCCGAACTCGGCAGCGACCTTCTCGTCACGCGGGCGGTAGAAGTTCTCGGCGGCAATCTTCTGCCCGGCCGGGCTGTACAGGTGCTTGAGGTATTCGGTGGCAATCTCGGTATTGCCCTTCTTCTCGGCGTTCTTGTCCACCACCGCCACCGGCGGCTCGGCGAGGATCGACAACGACGGCACGACGATGTCGAACTTGTCGGCACCACCGTCTTCCTTCAACGCCAGGAAGGCCTCGTTTTCCCAGGCCAGCAGCACATCGCCCTGGCCGTTATTGACGAAGGTGATGGTCGAGCCACGGGCGCCGGTATCCAGCACCGGAACGTGCTTGAACAGTTCCTGCACGTATTCCTTGGCCTTTGCTTCGCTACCGCCGGCCTTCAGGCCATAGGCCCAGGCAGCCAGGAAATTCCAACGGGCGCCGCCGGAGGTTTTCGGGTTGGGGGTGATGACCGAAACGTCTTTCTTGATCAGGTCGCCCCAGTCCTTGATGCCTTTCGGGTTGCCCTTGCGCACCAGGAACACAATGGTCGAGGTGTACGGGGTGCTGGCATTCGGCAGGCGGCTCTGCCAGTTGTCCGGTAGGCTCTTGCCGAGCTTGGCGACTTCATCGATGTCGCCGGCCAGGGCCAAGGTCACCACGTCGGCACGCAGTCCGTCGATCACCGCACGGGCCTGCTTGCCCGAACCGCCGTGGGATTGCTGGATCTTCACCTTGTCGCCCGGGTGAGCCTGCTGCCAGTGCTTGATGAACTCGGCGTTGTATTGCTGATAGAGCTCGCGGGTCGGGTCGTAGGACACGTTCAGCAGTTCGTAGTCCTTGGCGATGGCGGAACCGGCAAAAACAGCACTGGCCAGGGCGGCGAGCGCATAACGGCGGATGGACATGGTGAAGCTCCCGATTGGCATTTTTCTAGTTTTGAATGTGTGGCGCGATCAGCCGGTCTTGTTGCCGGGCTGCTGCAGGCGGAACTTCTCCTTGCGCTCGATCTGCACGACCTGAGCGTTGTGCACGGTAATCTCCACCGCACCGAATCGCAGGTCGCGCAGAGCGCTCTGGATTTCACGCAGAATGGTGGCTTCGTCCTGACCGTCGATGCTACGCAGAGATGCACTCATGCTCGTTCTCCTTGGAGTGAGGGTGCCGGGCTGAGGTTTGAAGGGGGATTTGCGCCTGGCTTGAGGGCAATAGTAGTGAGGCGGGGTTATTCTTAAAAATAATGTTTAAGAATGTTTATATAACCGAAAATAAAAGCTCGTTTTCAAGACAACAGAAGGCCCTGTGGGAGCGGGGGGGGGGGGGGGGGGGGGGGG
>NZ_JBNRIJ010000026.1:30290-52574 GCF_053557675.1 Pseudomonas sp. XP1
CTTGTGTTCAGGCTCGCGGATCTTGTACCAGGCCACATACAGGGCCGGCAGGAACAGCAGCGTCAGCAGGGTCGCCACGATGATCCCGCCAATCATGGCGTAGGCCATCGGCCCCCAGAACACCTCGCGGGCAATCGGGATCATGCCCAGGCTCGCCGCCGCCGCAGTCAGCAGAATCGGCCGGCGCCGATGGTTGGTGGCCTCTACCACCGCATCCCACGGCGACAAGCCCTGGGCTTCGAACTCGTCGATCTGGGTCACCAGGATCACCGAGTTACGAATGATGATGCCCGCCAGCGCGAGAATGCCGAGAATCGCCACGAATCCCATGGGCGTACCTGTGGGCACCAGCGCGATGATCACGCCAATCAGCCCCAGCGGCGCCACGCTGACCACCAGGAACAGCTTCTGCACGCTGTGCAGCTGGATCATCAGGAACGTCGCCATCAGGAACAGCATCAGCGGGATGACCTTGCGGATCGGCCCCTGCGCCTTGGCGCTTTCTTCCACCGTACCGCCGGTGGCCACTTCGAAGCCCACCGGCAACTTGCTGGCGAACTCGTCGATCTTCGGCTTCAACTGGGCCACCAGGTCGGTTGGCTGGATGTCGCCGTTGACCGAGGCCTTGATGGTGATGGTCGGCTTGCGGTCACGGCGCCATACCAGCGGCTGCTCCAGCTCGTAGCGCACGGTGGCGAACGCCAGCAGCGGGATCGAGGTGCCGTTGGGTGTCAGGATCTGCAGGTTCTGCAGCGTATCGGGCGAGCCACGCTCGCTATCCTCGGCACGGGCGACCACGTCGACCAGGTAGATGTTGTCGTTGACCTGGGTGATCTGCACACCGCTGACGATGCTGTTCATCACATTGGCCACATCCTCCGACGACAGGCCCAGCTGGCGCGCCTTGTCCTGGGCGATTTCCACGCGCAACACCTTACCCGGCTCGTTCCAGTCGTAGATCATCTCGCCAATGTGCTCGTTCTGGTCGAGCAAGGTGGCCAGCTCGATGGCATGTTTGCGCACCTCGTCGATATTGGCGCCGCTGACCCGATACTGGATCGGCCGGCCCACCGGTGGGCCCATTTCCAGCGATTGCACGTTGGTGCCGACGCCAACGAACTCTTCATGCAGGATCTTCTGCAGGCGGTCCATCATGGCCTGGCGTTCCTCGAAGCCCTTGCTTACGATCACCAGCTGCGCGTAGTACGGGTTCTGCAACTGCTGGTCGAGGGGCAGGTAGAAGCGGATCGCGCCCTGGCCGATGTAGGTACTCCAGTGCACCAGGTCCGGGTCGTCCTTGATCCGCGCCTCGAAGCGGTCGACCACCTTGCGCGTCTCCTCGATCGAGGCGTTCTGCGGCAGGTTGAGGTCGACGAGGATTTCCGGGCGGTCCGAGGACGGGAAGAACTGGTTCTGCACGAAGCGCTCGCAGAAGATCGCCAGGGCGAACAGCACCACGGTGCCGATGATGGTCAGCCAGCGGTTGCGCATGCACCACAACAAACCATGTTCGAAGGCCCGGCCGACACGGCCCGGCTCGGCCTCATGGGGCTTGAGCTTGGCGCTGCTGAGAATGTGCACACCTAGCACCGGGGCGAAAAACACCGCCACAACCCACGACACCATCAGTGCCACGGCAATTACCGCAAACAGCGTGTAGGTGTACTCACCCGCCGAACTGGCGTTGAGGCCGATCGGCACGAAACCGGCCACCGTCACCAAGGTGCCGGTGAGCATGGGGAAGGCTGTGGAGGTATAGGCAAAAGTCGCCGCCTGCTCCTTGCTTTCGCCCATTTCCAGCCGGGTGACCATTACCTCCACGGTGATCATCGCATCGTCCACCAGCAGGCCCAGGGCGATGATCAGCGCGCCCAGCGAAATCCGCTGCATGGTGATACCGCTGTATTCCATGAACACGAACACCATGGCCAGCACCAGCGGGATCGAACAGGCCACCACCAGCCCGGCACGCACGCCGAGGCTGACGAAGCTCACCGCCAGCACGATCACCACCGCCTCGAACAGCGCACTGGTGAAGCCGCCCACCGCTTGCTTGACCACCACGGCCTGGTCGGAAACAGTGTGCACCCCGACGCCCACCGGCAAGTCTTCGATCACCTTGTCCATGCGCTTTTTCAGAGCCGCGCCGAACACCTGGATATTGCCGCCGGCCTTCATGCCGATGGCCAGGCCCAACGCCGTCTGGCCGTTGTAGCGGAACATCGGCGAAGGAGGGTCGACGTAGCCGCGCTCGATATCGGCGATATCGGCCAGGCGGAAGAAGCGGTCGTTGATCTTCAGGTTGACGGTTTGCAGGTCCTTTTCCGAGGTGAACTGCCCGGAGGTACGCACCGAGATACGTTCCGGCCCGGCCTCGATCACACCGGCAGGGGTCACGGCGTTTTGCGATTGCAGGGCCTGCATGACCTGGCGCTGATCGATGCCCAAGGCTGCCAGCTTGCGGGTGGAGAAGTTCAGGTACAGCACTTCGTCCTGGGTACCGATCAGCTCGATCTTGCCGATGTTGGGCACATCGCGCACTTCGGCCCGCGCCTGTTCCACGTAGTCGCGCAGCTGGCGCAGGGTCAGGCCGTCGGCGGTGAAGGCGTAGATCGAACCGAACACATCGCCGAATTCATCGTTGAACCCTGGCCCCTGGATGCCCGCAGGGAATTCACCGCGAATATCCTGGATTTTCTTGCGCACCTGGTACCAGATTTCCGGGATGTCCTTGGCCTTGGTGGTGTCGCGCAGGTACACGTAGACCGTGGATTCGCCGGGGCGGGTGTAGCTTTTGGTGTAGTCGAGGGAGTCGAGTTCCTCTAGCTTCTTCTCGATACGGTCGGTGACCTGGTACAGGGTTTCGTCCTGGGTCGCGCCGGGCCAGCGGGTCTGGATGACCATGGTCTTGATCGTGAACGACGGGTCTTCCTCACGGCCCAGGTTGAAGTAGGAGAAGATCCCCATCAGCAGGCCAACGAACATCAGGTACCAGACGAACGATTGATGCTTGAGTGCCCAGTCGGACAGGTTGAAGCTTCCTTTCATTGCGCATCCTCGTCGAAGGTGACCTTCTGGCCGGGCTTGAGGCTGTTCACGCCCGCTGTCACCACCCGCTCGCCGGGCTGTACGCCCGAAGTCAGGACGATGCTGTCGGCGGTGCGGCCGATCAGGGCCACGTCACGAGTGGCCACGGTCTTCTGCTGCGTATCGATCACCCATACCTGGGTCTTGCCGTCGCGCTCGAGCAAGGCACTCAAAGGCAGTTCGCTGCGTGGCGATACCTCCGAACTCAGGGTCACGCTGATGGCGGTGCCCAGGTGGAAGGCCGCCGGGGTGCTGGCCAGGGTCAGGCGAGCGCGGCGGGTGCGAGTGGTGGCGTCGGCTTGGGGTTCCAGTTCCCGCAGGCTGGCGGTGGTGTTGATGGTCGGGTCCAGCTGCGAAGCAACGGTGAAGGTCAGGCCTTTGCTCAACTGCTCGGCCAGGCCGATCGGCAGGTCGATCACTGCTTCCTTCACATCCGGCCTGGCCAGGGTTACCACGGCCTGGCCGGCGGTGACGGTTTGCCCGGCTTCGGCCTGCCAGGCAGTGATTACCGCAGCGTGGTCGGTGCGCAGGGTACTGTAGTCGAGCTGGTCACGCGCCTGGCTGAGCGCGGAGCGCGCCTGCTCCAACGCCGAGCTGGTGGTTTTCAGGTTGGTCTGGGCGATATCCAGCTGGGCCTGGGCGCCTACGCCACGGTCGTAAAGCTGTTGCTGGCGGCGGGCATCGGCCTGGGCGTTGATCCACTGCGCCTGCACCTTGGCCAGATCGCCTTCGGCGGCGCGCAACTGGTTCTGCTGGTCGGTCGGGTCGAGGGTGGCCAGGATGTCACCCGGTTTCACCTGAGCGCCCACATCCAGCCAGCGCCGAGCAATACGCCCGGAAACCCGGAAGCCCAAGGTGCTTTCGAAACGCGCCTGGATACTGCCGGCGAAACGGCCCAACTGCGACTGCACCTGGGGTTCGACCTTGACCGACAGCACCGGCCGAATCGGCTCTGGTGCTTCGTCCTCGCTACTGCAACCGGCCAGCAGCACGCCGGCCGACAGGATCATCAGCAGGCGATTCATAGCTCCCCCCCTTGGGCGCTGGCATCTACCTTCTGCACCTGCATGCCGGGGTGCAGCAACTGCCCGCCATTGACCACCACGGTTTCGCCGCCTTTCAGGCCACTGGCGACCACGATCCTGCCGGTGAGATAACGGCTGACCTCGACCTTGCGCAGCTCTACCTTGTCACCCTCGCCCACTACCCAGACGGCGGGTTCATGCAGGGCCTTGGTCAGTGCCGACCATGGCAGCTCGATGCTTGGCCGCCCCTGTGCATTGGTGGTGGCCGTCACCGGTGCACCCAGTTGCATCCCTGGCGGTACATCCCGCAATCCGACCTTGACCTGTACCGTGCCGCTTTGCGCAGACACTGTTGGGGTGATTTCGCGCACGAAGCCACGGGCCTGGACCTTGGGGTCGTCCAGCAGGCTGACGATCACGCCGGCATCGCTGGCTGGAGCCACCAGCAGCGATTCGTAGACATTGAACACAGCATCACGGTCGCCATCGGTGGCGAGGCTGAAGATTGGCATGGTCGCCTGCACCACCTGGCCGACCTCGGCCTGGCGCTCGGTGATGACCCCATCGGCCTCGGAGACCAGCGCGGTATAACTCAGTTGTTCGTTGGCGTTGGCCAATTGCGCCTGTGCGGCCTTGAGCGCGCTCTGGTTGCTACGCAGCGCGGCTTCGGCGGAATCGTATTCGCTCTGGCTGGTGTAGCCCTTGGGCAACAGCTTCTGCTGGCGAACGAAGGCAGCGCTGGTCTGGGTGACCCGCGCCTGCGCGGCGAATACCTCGGCCTTGGCCGAGTCGACATTGTTCTGCAGGTCTTTCGGGTCCAGCCGCGCCAGCACTTGGTTGGCCTTTACGTGGTCACCGACATCGACACTGCGCGAAATGATCTTGCCGCCCACACGGAACGACAGGTCGGTCTGCACCCGCGCCTGTACATCGCCGGTCAAGGTGACCCTGGCCGCGAAGTCGGTGGGTGATACCTGTTGCACGCCTACGCGAGGCAGTGTTTCGGTGGTTTCTTCCTTACTACAGCCCGACAGCAGGGACACAAGCCCCAGGCAGACGACCAACAGCGGACGCATCAACGTCATGCAGGCTCCTTGCTTGCGCGCAAATGATTCGTGGGATGCGACTGTTAGCGTAGATCAGGGTTCGATAAACGGCACTGACCGCGATCAAGCTGGCATTTTCGGCGCCTGCGCGAGCCTCTTCGCGGGTAAACCCGCTCCCACAGGGCATGCGCAAGCCCTGAAGGCTGCACAGTCCCTTGTGGGAGCGGGTTTACCCGCGAAAGGGCCGGTACAGGTCAGAGCTGAACTGAAGCCTTGTTCAGCCCCAGTTCGATGTCATCGATCAGTGCTTTGGCAAAGCCGCTGAGAATTCTCGCGGCACTACCGGCCAGCCGGTCATTTTCCATCTCGGCTTCGGTCGTCAGGTGATTGATGCACCCGAGCATTACGGAGAGTTCGGAGAAGGCATGGTTGAAGGGAATATCTCCTATATCTGGACAAGGAGTTGCCACCTTCATCTTTCTCACGGATCAGGGCGGCAACCGTACGCGAGGTGAGAAACCGCGGATATAGGAACGCAGCCAGACGTAAGTCTGCCCGCGCACGGTTGCCATGACGAAAGCACTATATCGTTGGGTTCTCACACCCAGTCCCAAGTACGTTATCCCTGAGGCATTTCCCCAGCAACAGAGCAGCTTCCACACGGCTCGTAGGATAATTCCCAAGCCGATCCAACTGAAGCCTTTGGTTTGAGTTGATGAAAAGTCGTACGCCTCGAGGGCCTCTTCGCGGGTGAACCCGCTCCCACAGGGTTATGTGCAGCCTTCAGGACCTGTGCGATACCCGCGAAAGGGCCGGTACTGCCATCCGCAAACCTCTGCCATATCCAGAAACCATGATCTACACAGCCCCCGCATCTCAGCCACTACCTTTGAAAAGTCACCTGCTTTTCAAGGAAGAAGCCAATGTCGCGAGCCCAGTCTCACCTGCTTCGCCGTGGTCGCTATTCAGAACTTGGCCGGCTCTATCTGCTGACCACCGTCACCCACCAGCGCAAGCCGCTGTTCCATGATTTCCAACATGCCCGGCTGGTCATTCACCAACTGCGACAATCAGACCAGGAACATGCCTGCCGATCATTGGCCTGGGTGCTGATGCCGGACCATCTGCATTGGCTGATCGAGTTGAAAGGTTCGACGTTGGGCACCTTGATGCGCAGGTTCAAGTCCAGGTCCAGTCTGGTTTTGCATCAGGCGGGGGTTGAGCATGATCCGGTATGGCAGTCTGGGTATCAGGACCGGGCACTGCGGCGGGAGGAGAGCATGGTACATGTTGCCAGATACATTGTTGCCAACCCCTTGCGGGCTGGCCTGGTCAGAAGTGTCAGGGACTATCCACATTGGGATGCAGTCTGGCTTTGAATCTGTGCTGGGGCCTTCGCGGGTAAACCCGCTCCCACAGGGATTAACACAGGCCCGAGGCAGTGATATTCCTGTGGGAGCGGGTTCACCCGCGAAGAGGCCGGATCAGACCGACGCAGCCACCTGCGCCGGGCGCTTGACCTGTGGCTGCGAAGCATTCGCCGCAGCGCCCTCTTCGATCGCCTGCTGAATCGCCTTGCGACGACGCTCTTCGGCCTGGCGACTGAAGTACCAGACGAAGAAGGTCACCAGCGACACCGACAGCAGGATCAGGCTTGCCACGGCGTTGATCTCCGGTTTCACGCCCAGGCGCACTGCCGAGAACACTTCCATCGGCAAGGTGGTAGAACCAGGGCCTGACACGAAGCTGGCCAGCACCAGGTCATCCAGCGACAGGGCGAACGACATCATGCCGCCCGCCGCCAGCGACGGCGCGATCATCGGGATGGTGATCAGGAAGAACACCTTCCACGGCTTGGCACCCAGGTCCATCGCCGCTTCCTCGATCGACAGGTCCAGCTCACGCAGGCGTGCCGACACCACCACCGCCACATACGCCGCACAGAACGTGGTGTGGGCGATCCAGATGGTGACGATGCCGCGCTCCTGCGGCCAGCCGATCATCTGCGCCATGGCCACGAACAGCAGCAACAGCGACAGACCGGTGATTACCTCGGGCATCACCAGCGGCGCGGTGACCAGGCCACCGAACAGCGTGCGGCCCTTGAAGCGGGTGACCCGGGTCAACACGAACGCCGCCAGGGTACCCAGCGCCACCGCCGCCACCGCCGTGTAGCAGGCGATTTCCAGCGAACGCATCACCGAACCCATAAGCTGGGTGTTGTCGAGCAAGCCGACGTACCACTTCACCGACCAGCCGCCCCATACCGTCACCAGCTTGGAGGCGTTGAACGAGTAGATCACCAGGATCAGCATCGGCAGGTAAATGAACAGCAAGCCGAGCACAAGCATCAGCTTGGAGAAACTGAAGCGCTTCATGCCCTGCCCTCCATTTCTTTGGCCTGGCTGCGGTTGAACAGCAGGATCGGCACGATCAGGATCGCCAGCATCACCACCGCCAGTGCAGAGGCCACCGGCCAGTCACGGTTGTTGAAGAACTCTTGCCACAGCACCTTGCCGATCATCAGGGTTTCCGGGCCGCCGAGCAGTTCAGGGATCACGAACTCACCCACCACCGGGATGAACACCAGCATGCAGCCGGCGATGATGCCGTTTTTCGACAGCGGCACGGTGATCTTCCAGAAGCTGTTGAAGGTGCTCGAACCCAGGTCCGAAGCGGCCTCGAGCAGGCTCGGGTCGTGCTTCACCAGGTTGGCGAACAGCGGCAGGATCATGAACGGCAGGTATGAATAGACCACACCGATGTACACCGCCAGGTTGGTGTTGAGGATCTGCAGCGGCTGGTCGATCAACCCGGTCCAAAGCAGGAAGCCGTTGAGCAGGCCGTTGTTGCTGAGAATGCCCATCCAGGCATAGACGCGGATCAGGATCGCGGTCCAGGTCGGCATCATGATCAGCAACAGCAGGACCGTCTGGGTTTCCTTCTTGGCGTTGGCAATGGCATAGGCCATCGGGTAGCCGATCAGCAGGCACAGCAGGGTGCTGAAGAAGGCCATCTTCAGCGAGCCAAGGTAGGCCGAGATATACAGCTCATCCTCGGTCAACAGGCCATAGTTGGCCAGGTTGAGCACCAGCTGGACCTTGTCTTCGACGTAGCTGTAGATCTCGGTATACGGCGGGATCGCCACGTCGGCTTCGGCGAAGCTGATCTTCAACACGATGAAGAACGGCAGCATGAAGAACAGGAACAGCCAGATGAACGGCACGCCGATCACCAGGTGCCGCCCCTCCGGGGTAATACGCTGGAAGGCTCGCTTGAGCTTGCGCAGTTTCATGACCGCAGTACCACGCCGCTGTCGTCTTCCCACCACACGTACACTTCATCGCCCCAGGTCGGGCGCGTGCCCTGGCGCTCTGCGTTGGCGACGAACGACTGGACGACCTTGCCGCTCGGCAACTCGACGTAGAACACCGAGTGCCCACCCAGGTAGGCAATGTCGTGAACCTTGCCACGCGACCAGTTGTGCTCGCAGGTCGGTTGCTGGGTGGTGACCAGCATCTTTTCCGGGCGCAGGGCGTAGGTGATGTGCTTGTCTTCTACCGAAGTGGTGATGCCGTGGCCGACATAGATCTTGCGCTCCAGCTCCGGGCTGGCAATGATCGCGTGGCCTTCGGCATCGTCGACCACTTCACCTTCGAACAGGTTGACGTTGCCGATGAACTCGCACACCAGGCGGCTGGTAGGCGTCTCGTAGATATCCACCGGCGAGCCGATCTGGGCGATCCAGCCCAGATGCATGATGGCGATACGCTGGGCCATGGTCATGGCCTCTTCCTGGTCGTGGGTCACCATCACGCAGGTCACGCCCACGCGTTCGATGATCTCTACCAGTTCCAGCTGCATCTGCGAACGCAGTTTCTTGTCCAGCGCACCCATCGGCTCGTCGAGCAGCAGCAGCTTGGGGCGCTTGGCCAGCGAGCGGGCCAGGGCCACGCGCTGGCGCTGGCCGCCGGACAGCTGGTGCGGCTTGCGCTTGGCATACTGTGTCATGTGCACCAGCTTGAGCATCTCGGCCACACGGGCCTCGATCTCTGCCTTGGGCATCTTGTCCTGCTGCAGGCCGAAGGCAATGTTCTGCGCCACGGTCATGTGCGGGAACAGCGCGTAGGACTGGAACATCATGTTGATCGGCCGCTCGTAGGGCGGCATGTCGGTGATGTCGACGCCATCGAGGAAGATCCGCCCTTCGGTCGGGCGCTCGAAGCCGGCCAGCATGCGCAGCAAGGTGGACTTGCCGGAACCGGAGCCACCCAGCAGGGCGAAGATCTCGCCCTTGCGGATTTCCAGGGACACATCGTCCACGGCTACCGTTTCGTCGAACTTTTTCGTGACCCGGTCGATCTTGACCAGCACCTGCTTGGGTTGCTGGCCACCCTCGAGGGCTTTTTTATAGGCACCGGAGGCAACTGCCATGAGTGAAACTCCCAACAAGATTTTTGTGCCCGCGAGCCCTGTTCTACAGGTGCCGCCACGGGCCTGGATTTTTACTTGCCCGACTTGACCTTGGTCCAGCTACGGGTCATCAGCCGTTGCACCTTGGGTGGCAACTCTGAATTCACGAACATCTTGTTCAGCACTTCCTGCGGTGGGTAAACCGCGGCGTCAGTCCTCACGGCCTGGTCCATCAGGTCGCCAGCCTTGGGGTTCGGGTTGGCGTAACCGACGTAATCACTGACCTGGGCGATAACCTCAGGCTTCAGCAAATAGTTGATGAAGGCATGCGCCTCTTTGACGTTTTTGGCGTCCTTGGGAATCGCCAGCACATCGAACCAGAGGTTGCCGCCTTCCTTGGGAATGGCGTAGGCCAGGTTCACGCCCTTCTTCGCTTCTTCGGCGCGCGCCTTGGCCTGGAACACATCACCCGAGAAACCTGCCGCGACGCAGATGTCGCCGTTGGCCAGGTCGGTGATGTACTTGGACGAGTGGAAGTAGGTCACGTACGGGCGTACCGCCAGCAGCTTTTTCTCGGCGGCCTGGTAGTCCTTGGCGTTGGTGCTGTTGGGGTCCAGCCCCATGTAGTTGAGCACCGCCGGCAGCATCTCGTCCGCCGAGTCGAGGAAGGCCACGCCGCACTTGGCGAGCTTCTTCATGTTCTCGGGCTCGAACAGCACTGCCCAGGAGTCGATGGTGTCCACGCCCAGCGCGGCCTTCACCTTGTCGACGTTGTAACCGATGCCGTTTGTGCCCCACAGGTAAGGCACGGCGTACTGGTTGCCCGGGTCGTTCCTTTCCAGGCGCTTCATCAGCGCCGGGTCCAGGTTGGAATAGTTGGGCAGCAGGTTCTTGTCGAGCTTCTGGAACGCGCCCGCCTTGATCTGCTTGCCGAGGAAATGGTTGGATGGCACGACCACGTCATAGCCGGTGTTGCCGGCCAGCAGCTTGCCTTCCAGGGTTTCGTTGGAGTCGAACACGTCTTGCACGGGTTTGATGCCCGTGGCTTTCTCGAAGTCCGCGAGTGTGGTCGGGCCGACGTAGTCGGACCAGTTGTAGAAGTGCACCGTAGGCGCCGCTTGGACGCTGCATGCCAGCGTCAGGCCCGCTCCAGCCATCAAGGCCTTGCGGAATACAGAAATGGACAAGTGGGTGGTCCTCACAATCAGTGCCTGGGTAGCGACAATGCTGCCGCACACGCAAAACCGGCGCGCAACTTACCTTCGCAGCTTCGATGCCGCAATCATCAATTGCCTTTCACTGGCTCTGGGCCGGGGTTCCCCGGCCCAGAGGTACCGCATCGGGCTTATTTGCCCGACTTGATCTTGGTCCAGCTGCGGGTGATCACACGCTGGGCAGACGCTTCAGGCGCAGCGATCGCGTACAGCTGCTTCTTCACTTCAGCTGGCGGATAGATGCTCGGATCGCTGGTGATTTCCTTGTCCACGAACTGAGTGGCGGCAGCGTTGCCGTTCGGGAAGCGCACGGCGTTGGTGATCTCGGCCATGATTTCCGGCTGCATCAGGAAGTTCATGAACTGGTAGGCAGCGTCTTTATGCTCGGCATCCTTGGGGATGGCGACCATGTCGTAGAAGGTACCGGCACCTTCCTTCGGAATGACGTAGTCCACTTTTACCTTGTCGCCGGCTTCGTGGGCACGGGCCTTGGACTGTTCCAGGTCACCCGAGTAACCGACAGCTACGCAGATGTTGCCGTTGGCCATGTCGCCGATGTACTTGGACGAGTGGAAGTAGGTGATCGAAGGACGGATCTTGAGGAACAGGTCCTCGGCGGCCTTCAGGTCTTCCTTCTTGGTGCTGTCGGTCGGCAGGCCCAGGTAGTGCAGCGCGGCCGGCAGCATTTCGGTCGGGGCATCCAGGAAGCTCACACCGCAGCTCTTGAGCTTGGCGATGTTCTCAGGCTTGAACACCACGTCCCACGAGTCGATCTTGTCCACGCCCAGCGCGGCCTTGACCTTCTCCGGGTTGTAGCCGATGCCGATCGAGCCCCACATGTACGGGAAGGCGTGCTTGTTGTCCTTGTCGCTGGCATCGCCAACGGCCTTGAGCAGGTCAGGGTCGAGGTTCTTCCAGTTCGGCAGCTTGGAGCGGTCCAGTTCCTCGTACACGCCAGCCTTGATCTGCTTGGCCAGGAAGTTGTTAGAAGGCACGACGATGTCATAGCCCGACTTGCCTGCCAGCAGCTTGGCTTCGAGGGTTTCGTTGCTGTCGAAGACGTCGTACTTGACCTTGATGCCCGACTGCTTCTCGAACTTGGCGATGGTGTCCGGAGCGATGTAGTCCGACCAGTTGTAGACGTTCAACACCTTGTCTTCAGCCTGAACAGCGGTAGCCATGGCACCCATCAGGGCGGCGGCCAGCAACGTCTTGCCCATTTTATTCATGCGTAATGCTCCAGAATTTTTTATTTAGCCATCTGTTCAGCAGCCAGGACCTACGGTGCAGAGCGCGCGGCGACTGAAACAGTCGCTAGTCTGGCAAGTTACAAGGCTCTGTATCAAGGAAAGCAGGGCCTTGTAACGACTTAATGTCACATCGCTAGCCTAGCAAACTGTCAACGAATCGCTTCAAGCGTCAGGTCCAGGCATTTGCGTGCCTTTTCCACCAGTTCGTCGATCTCTGCATGGCTGATTACCAGCGGTGGCGCAATGATCATGGTGTCACCCACCGCGCGCATGATCAGGCCGTTGTCGAAGCAGAAGGTGCGGCAGATCATGCCCACGCCCTTGCCTTCGTAACGGCTGCGGGTGGCTTTGTCCTTGACCAGCTCGATAGCGCCGAGCAGGCCCAGGCCGCGTACTTCACCCACCAGAGGGTGGTCCTGCAGTTCACGCAAACGCTTTTGCAAATACGGTGCCGCTTCTGTGCGCGCCTTCTCGACGATTTTCTCGTCACGCAGGATGCGCAGGTTTTCCAGGCCTACGGCGGCCGCTACCGGGTGGCCCGAATAGGTGAAGCCGTGATTGAAGTCGCCGCCTTGGCTGAGTACCTGGGCCACGGTGTCACGCACTATCACACCGCCCATGGGGATGTAACCGGAAGTCAGGCCCTTGGCGATGGTCATCAGGTCGGGCTTGAGGTCGTAGTAGTCAGAGCCGAACCACTCGCCGGTACGGCCGAACCCGCAGATCACTTCGTCGGCGACGAACAGGATGTCGTACTTGGCGAGGATCTCCTTCACCTTCGGCCAGTAGGTTTCCGGCGGGATGATCACGCCGCCGGCGCCCTGGATCGGCTCGGCGATGAAGGCGGCGACATTGTCTTCGCCGACTTCGAGGATTTTCTGCTCCAGCTGCTCGGCCGCCCACACCCCGAACTCATCCGGGGTCATGTCGCCGCCTTCGCCGAACCAGTAAGGCTGCGGGATATGCACGATGCCCGGGATCGGCAGGCCACCCTGCTCGTGCATGCCGCTCATGCCGCCCAGGCTGGCGCCAGCCACGGTGGAGCCGTGGTAGCCGTTGATGCGGCCGATGATGGTCTGCTTCTGTGGCTTGCCTTTCAGCGCCCAGTAATGGCGGACCATGCGCAGCACGGTGTCGTTGCCTTCCGAGCCGGAGCCGGTGAAGAACACATGGGTCATGCCTTGCGGCGCCACGTCGGAGATTGCCTTGGCCAGTTCCAGCGCAGGCGGGTGGGCAGTCTGGAAGAACAGATTGTAGTACGGCAGCTCGCGCATCTGCTTTTCTGCCGCCTGCACCAGTTCTTCACGGCCATAACCCACTGCCACGCACCACAGGCCAGCCATGCCGTCGAGTATCTTGTGCCCCTCGCTATCCCACAAATGCACACCCTGGGCCTTGGTGATGATGCGCGGCCCCTTCTCCTTCAGCTGCTTGTAGTCACTGAAGGGCGCGAGGTGGTGCTCCCCGCTCAGGGTTTGCCATTCACGGGTTTGCGGGTTGTTGACGCTCATGTGCTTCTCCGTTGTTCGACAGCCGCGTCCTGCGGCACCAAGTTGATCAGACAGCAAACAGCAGGAACTCACGCTCCCAGGAACTGATGACTCGCTTGAAGTTCTCGTGCTCGGCGCGCTTGGTGGCGACGTAGCCGGTAATGAACTTCTTGCCCAGGTACTGCACCAGTGCACGGCTGTTTTCCATGCGTTCCAGGGCATCTTCGATGGTCAGTGGCAGGCGCAGGTTGCGGCGTTCGTAGCCACGGCCCTGCACCGGCGCGCTGGCATCGATGCCTTCGACCATGCCGATGTAGCCACACAGCAGGCTGGCGGCGATGGCCAGGTAAGGGTTGGCGTCGGCGCCCGGCAGGCGGTTCTCGACCCGGCGGCTTTGCGGGCCGGCGTCCGGCACGCGCAGGCCGACGGTACGGTTTTCCTCGCCCCATTCCACGTTCACCGGTGCCGAGGTGTCGGGCAGGAAGCGGCGGAACGAGTTGACGTTGGGGGCGAACAGCGGCAACGCCTCGGGGATGAACTTCTGCAAACCACCAATGTGGTGCAGGAACAGTTCGCTCATGCTGCCGTCGTCGTTGCTGAAGATGTTCTTGCCGGTGGTCACGTCGACCACGCTCTGGTGCAGGTGCATGGCACTGCCTGGCTCGCCGGTCATGGGCTTGGCCATGAAGGTGGCGGCCACATTGTGCTTGAGCGCGGCCTCGCGCATGGTGCGCTTGAACACCAGGATCTGGTCGGCCAGGTGCAGGGCGTTGCCATGACGGAAATTGATCTCCATCTGCGCCGTGCCGTCTTCATGGATCAGCGTGTCGAGGTCCAGCTGCTGCAGTTCGCACCAGTCGTAGACGTCTTCGAACAGCGGGTCGAATTCGTTGGCGGCTTCGATCGAGAACGACTGACGGCCGGTTTCCGGGCGGCCCGAACGGCCTACCGGGGGCTGCA
Organism: Pseudomonas sp. XP1; assembly: GCF_053557675.1. Classification (NCBI taxonomy): domain Bacteria; kingdom Pseudomonadati; phylum Pseudomonadota; class Gammaproteobacteria; order Pseudomonadales; family Pseudomonadaceae; genus Pseudomonas; species Pseudomonas sp. XP1. The sequence continues at coordinate 44,776 of NZ_JBNRIJ010000026.1, forward strand.
ACGGGAAGTCCGGGTCTTCGCTGCGCTTGGTCAGGTAGAACTCCATCTCCGGCGCGACGATCGGCTGCCAGCCCTTGTCGGCGTAAAGCTTGAGGACTTTCTTCAGCACGTTGCGCGGCGACAGCTCGACCGGGTTGCCCTTCTTGTCATAGGTGTCATGGATCACTTGGGCGGTCGGCTCGATGGCCCATGGCACAAGGAACACGGCGTTCTCGTCGGGGCGGCAGATCATGTCGATGTCCGCCGGGTCCAGCAGTTCGTAATAGATGTCGTCATCGACATAGTCGCCGGTCACGGTCTGCAGCAGCACGCTCTCGGGCAGGCGCATGCCTTTTTCGGCGATGAACTTGTTGGTAGGCGAAATCTTGCCGCGCGTGATGCCGGTCAGGTCACTGATCATGCATTCGACTTCGGTGATCTTGTGCTCTTTCAACCAATCGGTGAGCTGGTCGAGGTTGTTACTCATAAATACCTCAGGAGGTAAGGTGGTCCGCGCACTGATTCTGGATGGAGTACATTGCTAAAGCAAAAACCCCCGCGCAGAGCCACAGTGGATACACTGAAAACAGGTGCGTCCGTAATGAGTTCGAAGGGCAGGAAGACGAAACGAAGGGCGGCAAGCCGCTAAGAGGGCAGGTCCGGGAGCGCCAAACGTCAATTATTGCGGCCAGGGCGGCCACGCCATCGACAAAGCTTGCAAAAATGACGTATGTACCCGATGGCACCGCGCAGGCAGTGCTTTCAGGTCTCGGCAAGCGGACCATGTGACCCTCGTATTATTGTGTTCTGGGTTGAGACCGAGCTTAGCCTTGTTCATTTTTTTACACAACACCTCCGTAAAAAATAAAACACGGTTGGTCGGAGATAGCCCTTTGCGCGGGAAATAGCGGATAATGGCTTGCCCCGAGATGCAGCAAATCTGCCGTCGATGTGCCATTTCAGGGCATCATGGGGTTGGCTTGACATCAGTTTGTCTTTTCGATTGACTGGTCTTGCAAGCCCCCCTTGATTGATATTTTTAACAACAAAGGTGTTGCATCATGTCGGTACCCCCGCGTGCCGTTCAGCTTAACGAAGCGAACGCGTTCCTTAAGGAACATCCTGAGGTTCTCTACGTTGACCTTCTGATTGCAGATATGAATGGTGTGGTGCGTGGCAAGCGCATAGAGCGCACCAGCCTCCACAAGGTTTACGAGAAAGGCATCAACCTGCCTGCCTCCCTCTTCGCCCTGGACATCAACGGTTCCACCGTTGAAAGCACCGGGCTGGGCCTGGACATCGGCGATGCTGACCGCATCTGCTACCCGATCCCCGGCACCCTCTCCAACGAACCCTGGCAGAAGCGCCCGACCGCCCAGCTGCTGATGACCATGCACGAGCTCGAAGGCGAGCCATTCTTCGCCGACCCGCGTGAAGTGCTGCGCCAGGTGGTCGACAAGTTCACCGAGATGGGCCTGACCATCTGCGCCGCGTTCGAGCTTGAGTTCTACCTGATCGACCAGGAGAACGTGAACGGCCGCCCGCAGCCACCGCGCTCGCCAATTTCGGGCAAGCGCCCACAGTCGACCCAGGTGTACCTGATCGACGACCTCGACGAATATGCAGACTGCCTGCAGGACATCCTGGAAGGCGCGAAGGAGCAAGGCATCCCGGCCGACGCCATCGTCAAGGAAAGCGCCCCGGCGCAATTCGAAGTCAACCTGCACCACGTGGCCGACCCGCTCAAGGCCTGCGACTACGCGGTACTGCTCAAGCGGTTGATCAAGAACATCGCCTACGACCATGAAATGGACACCACCTTCATGGCCAAGCCCTACCCGGGCCAGGCAGGCAATGGCCTGCATGTACACATTTCCGTGCTGGACAAAGATGGCAACAACATCTTCACCAGCGAGGATCCCGAGCAGAACGCCGCGCTACGTCACGCTGTCGGCGGTGTGCTCGAGACCCTGCCCGCGTCCATGGCGTTCCTTTGCCCGAACGTCAACTCGTACCGCCGCTTCGGCGCGCAGTTCTATGTACCGAACGCGCCAAGCTGGGGCCTGGACAACCGCACCGTGGCCCTGCGCGTGCCGACCGGCTCGCCGGACGCCGTGCGCATCGAGCACCGCGTGGCCGGTGCCGACGCCAACCCGTACCTGATGATGGCCGCTGTACTGGCCGGTGTGCACCATGGCCTGACCAACAAGGTCGAGCCGGGTGAGCCGATCGAAGGCAACTCGTACGAGCAGCTGGAGCAGAGCCTGCCGAACAACCTGCGCGATGCCCTGCGCGAGCTGGACGACAGCGAAATCCTGAACAAGTACATCGATCCGAAGTACATCGACATCTTCGTCGCGTGCAAGGAGAGCGAGCTGGAGGAGTTCGAGCACTCGATCTCCGACCTCGAGTACAACTGGTACCTGCATACCGTGTAAACGAAAACGCCGCCCACAAGGGCGGCGTTTTTGTTCAAGATCGGTGTCGCCTGCTTCGCGGGTAAACCCGCTCCCACAGGGACCACGCCGGCCTCAGGTCCGGTGATGATCCCGTGGGAGCGGGTTCACACGCGAATAGGCCCGTACAGGTTTACAAGGGCTTCTCGAAGATCTTCGAATTGCGCTGGTAGTTGTACAGCGAAGCCCGCGCCGCTGGCAGCCGCTCGACCCCGCTCGGCGCAAACCCGCGTTCGCGGAACCAGTGCGCGGTACGCGTCGTCAGCACGAACAGGGTGTTCAGCCCCAGCTGTCGCGCCCGGCTTTCGATGCGCTCCAGCAGCTCGTCACCACGCCCGCCATGGCGGTACTCCGGGTTCACTGCCAGGCACGCCAGTTCGCCGGCGTCGGAGTCGGCAATCGGATACAACGCCGCACAGGCGATGATCATGCCTTCGCGCTCGACCACGCTGAACTGCTCGATCTCCCGCTCCAGCACCTCACGCGAACGGCGCACCAGGATGCCCTGCTCTTCCAGCGGGCTGATCAGTTCCAGCAAACCTCCCACGTCCTCGATGGTCGCCTCGCGCACCACTTCGAACTGCTCCTGTGACACCAATGTGCCACCACCGCCACGGGTGAACAGCTCGGTCAGCAAGGCGCCGTCCTCGGCATAGCTGACGATATGGCTGCGTGCCACGCCGCCTTTGCAGGCTTCGGCCGCGGCATCCAGCAATTCGCCCTGGTAATCGCTGCCCAGGCGCTGCAGATGCGGGGCAACCTGCTGCGGGCGCAGCTCACGCACCAGCTTGCCATCGGCATCCAGCAGGCCTGGCTCGGCACCGAACAGCAGCAACTTGTCGGCCCCCAGTTCGATGGCGGCGCGGGTGGCCACGTCTTCGCAGGCCAGGTTGAAGATTTCACCCGTGGGCGAGTAGCCCAGCGGCGACAACAGCACGATGGAGCGCTCGTCTAGCAGGCGGCTGATGCCCTTGCGGTCGACCCGGCGCACCTCGCCGGTATGGTGGTAGTCCACACCTTCGAGCACACCGATCGGCCGCGCCGTGACCAGGTTGCCGGACGCCACGCGCAGGCGCGAGCCCTGCATGGGCGAAGCGGCGATGTCCATCGACAGGCGTGCCTCGATGGCCAGGCGCAGGGCGCCGACGGCATCGATCACGCAATCCAGGGTGGCGGCATCGGTGATACGCAAGCCCCGGTGGTAGTGCGGGGTCAGGCCGCGATCAGCCAGGCGGCTTTCGATCTGCGGGCGCGAGCCATGCACCAGTACCAGGCGCACGCCCAGGCTGTGCAGCAGCACCAGGTCGTGGACGATGTTGCCGAAATTAGGGTGTTCCACCCCATCGCCAGGGAGCATGACCACGAAGGTGCAGTCGCGATGGGCATTGATATACGGGGAGGCATGACGCAGCCAGTTGACGTAGTCGGGCATGACAGGGCCTGTGGATAAGTGGACGGAGAACGGCGATACAGGGGGCGTTCAGGATCATCGTCGGAACAGGCTTGCGGTCACGCGCGGTCTCCTCTAGGCAGGAACCAAACAGTTCGGTTGACGTTTAGTCCAGGCAATAGTGCCGGATCAGGTCACGCAATAGACGCACGGTAGGCTCGATTCGTGACATTTCCAGGTATTCGCCGGGCTGGTGGGCACAGGCGATGTCGCCGGGGCCCAGCACGATGGTCTGGCAACCCAGTTGCTGAAGATAAGGCGCTTCGGTGCCGAACGCCACCGCTTCGGCGCGATGGCCGGTCAGGCGCTCCGCCACTTGCACCAGCTCGGCGTCGGCGGCCTGTTCGAATGGAGGCACCTCCGGGAACAGCGGCGCATAGTCGATGCGCACCTCAAAGCGCTCTGCCACCGGCACCAGCTTGGCGCGGATGGCTGCGCGCAGTTGCTCCACGTCCATGCCTGGCAGCGGGCGCAGGTCGAATTCCAGGGCGCACTGGCCGCAGATACGGTTGGGGTTGTCACCGCCGTGGATGCAGCCGAAGTTCATGGTCGGGGTCGGTACGGTGAATTGCGGGTTGCGGTAGGTTTGCTGCCATTGCTGGCGCAGGCCCATCAGCTCGCCCATCACCGCGTGCATGGCCTCCATGGCGCTGCGGCCCAGGCTTGGGTCCGAGGAGTGGCCGCTGCGCCCGAGGATGTCGATGCGGTCCATGAGGATGCCCTTGTGCATGCGGATCGGCCGCAGCCCGGTGGGCTCGCCGATCACCGCCGCACGGCCGAGCGGCTGGCCGGCCTCGGCCAAGGCGCGGGCGCCGGACATGGAGCTTTCTTCGTCACAGGTGGCGAGGATCAGCAGCGGTTGCTTGAAATCGTGCTCCAGCAGCGGGATGACCGCCTCGATGACCAGGGCGAAGAAGCCTTTCATGTCGCAGCTGCCCAGGCCGACCCAGCGGCCATCGGTTTCGGTGAGCTTCAGCGGGTCGCTGGCCCACAGCTGTTCGTCATAGGGTACGGTGTCACTGTGCCCCGCCAGCACCAGGCCCCCCGGGCCGGTGCCACGGCTGGCCAGCAGGTTGAACTTGCCGGGGCTGACCTGCTGGATGTCGCACTTGAAACCCAGGTCGCCCAGCCAGCCGGCCAGCAGGTCGATGACCTGGCGGTTGGACTGGTCCAGCACAGGTTGGGTGCAACTGACCGAGGGCGCGGCGATCAGGGCGGCGAACTGGTCTTTCAGCGTCGGCAACGGCATGCGCGTACTCCTCGGAAGCGTTGCCCATCATAGCAATGCCGTCCAACCGTGTGGGCCTCTTCGCGGGTAAACCCGCTCCCACAGGGAAAGCGCCACACCTGAGGGCAGCACAGAAACTGTGGGAGCGGGTTCACCCGCGAAGAAGGCCACCACGATCCAACAGACGAGAGCCGACTCCTGTAGACTGCTGGGCAACCACGCCCCCTCCTTCGAGCCTGTGATGCACAAAGAAACCGAACTCAAGCTCCGCGCCAGCCGCGAGACCCTTGCCGCCCTGCGCGAGCACCCTCTGCTGAAAAAGCGCAACAAGTCCGGCTGGCAGACCCGCGAACTGCTCAACCAGTACTTCGACACCCCCGAGCGCGAGCTCTCCGCCGCCCGTGTCGCTCTGCGCCTGCGCCGCGATGGCGAGGCCATCATCCAGACCCTCAAGTGCCGCGGCACCAGCGTGGCCGGCCTGTCCGAGCGCAACGAGCACGAATGGCAACTGGACAAGGTCAAGCTCGACTTGAAGAAGCTCGACGACAGCTGCTGGCCCGCGCAACTGGCCAACCTGGACAAAAAGACCATCAAGCCGCTGTTCACCACCGACTTCAGCCGTGAATACGCCGAAATCGCCTGGGGTCGCGGCAAGAGCAAGGTGGTGATCGAGGCAGCGCTGGACCAGGGTTTCGTGATCGCCGGCAAGCGCAAGGAAGAGATCTGCGAGCTGGAGCTGGAACTGCGTGAAGGCGAGCCACAGGCTCTGCTGGAGCTGGCTGCCGAGCTTGCCGCCAGCCTGCCGCTGATGCCATGCGACATCAGCAAGGCCGAGCGTGGCTACCGCCTGCTGGAGCCGGACAGCTACGAGCTGGGCCTGCCGCACACCGAACTGGAGGCCGAAATGGCCGTGGACGACGCCTACGCCGCACTGGCCTGGCAACTGCTGGGCAGCAGCCAGCGCCTGGCCGAGCAATACCGCCACAACGGCCACTGGCGCCTGCTGCAGGACTGGGTCGAGTGCCTGAGCGAGCTGCGTGCCATTACCGCCAGCCTGGGCCAGGCCGCGCCGCGCGCCACCACCCGCGATCTGCGCAGCAGCCTCGACGCCCTGCTCGAAGACTGGCGCCCGCTGGTGCAGGCCGGCAACGAAGACGAAGATATCCGTCGCGCCGCCCCCGAGCAGTTCGCCGAAGAGCTGGAGGACGTGCGCTGGGGCCAGTTCTCGCTGGAAACTTCACGCTGGTTGCTGGCCCGTGCCTGGACCGTGGAGCGCAAAGGCCGTGGCGAGCGCCAGGGCAAGGCGCAGCTGGCAAGCTGGCTGGCGCACCTGTTGGGCGAAGAAGGCCGAGCGTTGAAGCTGCCGTTGTACACACAGCGCCCGGAAGACCTGGCCGAGCAACTGCCGCGCATCGAACAGCTGCTGGCCTGGCTGCACCATGCCCGTCAGGTGCTGGAAGCGCCGCAGATGGACCGCCTGTATGGCGACCTGAAGAAGCTGCATGAGCTGGCTGAACAGCCGATCAGCGATGAAGTGCTGGAAGCGCGTATCGAACAGGCTCGGGCGGTGGACCAGAGCCGCGGTTGGAAGCACCTGCTCAAGGCGTGATACCGAGTCGCCTGCTTCGCAGCGCAAGGCTGCTCCTACAGGTCACCGATATCCCCTGTAGAAGCAGCCTTGTGCTGCGAAGGCCTCATCACGAAAGTGGCAGGCTGGTGGTGGACTTGATCTCCGACAGCGCCACGATCGAGTTCACCTCCTGTATCCCCGGCACGTTCGACAGTTTTTCGAAGAAGAACCGTTCATAAGCCTCGATATCCGGGGTGACGATGCGCAACAGAAAGTCTACCGACCCCATCAGCACATAACACTCCAGTACCTCCGGAAACCCGCGGATTGCGTCGGTGAACTCGTTGAAGTTGGAGCGCCCGTGAGCGTTCAGTTTCACCTCGGCGAATATCTGCGTGTTCAGGCCGACCTTCTTGCGGTCCAGCAAGGTCACCTGCCCGCGAATCACTCCCTCCTCCTTCAACCGCTGGATACGCCGCCAGCAAGGCGATTGCGACAGCCCCACTCGCTCGGCGATCTGCGCACTGGACAGCGAAGCGTCCTCCTGAAGCAGCTCGAGGATACGGCGATCATAGGCGTCCAGCTCGCTGCGCATAAATAATTCTCCGGAAAAGGATTTAATGGCTAGAACAATTCGCCAGTACAGCGAAACGATCAAATCATAGCGAAAAAATACCACCGCCAACGTGCAAGAATTTCTCCTACATTTGCGGAGATCAGCATGAACGCACAGCCCCGTACCGACGCCTGGGCCGCCAGCAGCGCCCACAGCACCGTGCACTATCGCCTACAGGCCGAGGCCGAGCCTGACAGCCTGTGCCGGGTGCTCAATCTGTTTGCCCTGCAGTTCCTGACCCCGCACAGCGTGCAGGTGAGCCAGCAGAATGACTGGCTGGATATCGAGGTCGGCATCGGCGGCCTGAGTTGGCACCGGGCCGAGGTGATTGCGCAGAAACTGCGTAACCTGGTGTGTGTGGGTGAGGTGAGCCTGAGCAACTTGCAGCGGGTGGAGCTGGCGGTGGTCTGAGCCATGCTCGGTGCTTGTGCCGGCCTCTTCGCGGGTAAACCCGCTCCCACAGGTACTGCAAAACTTTCAGGTTTGTGCGGTCCTGTGGG
>NZ_JBNRIJ010000026.1:52634-57878 GCF_053557675.1 Pseudomonas sp. XP1
GCCTTGAGCAGGACTCCCCTATCAGGCACGGACGCCAACCATGCATACCCCCGACAACGCGGCACTCGATCTCAAGCACGTGCTCCAGGCCCTGCTCGCCGACCAGCACCTGCACGCCAACGACACCCTGCAGGTCCTCGAGCATGCCGTCACCCACCCCACCGCACACCCGCTGGAACAGATCGCTGCCTGCGCCCTGGAAGACCGCGAACATCCTGGCCAGCTCTTGGACCTGGACCGACTCTGCCAATGGCTGGCCAACAAGGTCGGCCAGCCCTACCTGCGCATTGACCCGCTGCAACTGGACCTGCCCCAGATCGCCGGCCTGATTTCCCCGGCCTTCGCCCAGCGCCACGGCATCCTTATCGTCGCCGCCGATGCGTCCAGCGTCACCGTCGCCAGCGCCCAGCCCTACCAGGATGACTGGCTGGCCGACCTCACCCGCAGCCTGGGCCGGCCGGTCCGTCGCGTGCTGGCCAACCCGCAGCAGGTCCGCCAGGCAGGGCAGTCGTTTCATCGCCTGGCCCAATCGGTAAAAGGCGCGCAACACCAGCAGTCAGCCAGCCTGGGCGAACTCGAACAGCTGCTGGAGCTTGGCAAGCGCCAGGCCGAGGCCAGTGCCGACGACGCGCACATCGTGCATATCGTCGACTGGCTGCTGCAGTACGCCATCGAGCAACGCGCCAGCGATATCCACCTGGAACCACGCCGCGAGCAGGGCCAGCTGCGCTACCGTATCGACGGCCTGCTGCACAACGTCTATGCCTTCCCCGCCGGGGTGACCCTGGCGCTGGTCAGCCGCTTGAAACACCTGGGGCGCATGGACGTCGCGGAAAAGCGCCGACCGCAGGATGGCCGGCTGCAAAGCCGCCTGCCTGGCGGCGGCGAGGTGGAACTGCGGCTGTCGACCTTGCCGACCCCGTTCGGCGAAAAACTGGTGCTGCGCCTGTTCGACCCGCAACAGCTGCAAGAAGGCTTCGACCGGCTGGGCCTGGATGGGCCGCAACTGGATCAGTGGCAAGGCCTGCTACGCCAGCGCCAGGGCATCATCCTGGTCACTGGTCCCACCGGGTCCGGCAAGACCAGCACGCTGTACGCCAGCCTCAAGCTGCTGGCCACGCCGCAGGTCAACCTGTGCACTATCGAAGACCCGATCGAGCGCCTGGACCCCGCCTTCAACCAGTTGCAGGTGCAGCCCGCCCTGGACCTGGGTTTCGCCAACGGTGTGCGGGCCATGCTGCGCCAGGACCCGGACATCATCATGATCGGCGAAATCCGTGACCGCGAGACTGCCCTGGTGGCGGTGCAGGCTGCCCTGACCGGGCACCTGGTGCTGTCGACCCTGCATACCAACGACGCCTGTGGTGCGATCACCCGTCTTCAGGAACTGGGTGTGGCCGACTACCTGATCAAGGCGACGCTGGTGGGGGTGATGGCCCAGCGCTTGGTGCGTACTCTGTGCGCGGATTGCCGCGGTGGTGCGGCGCTGGCCGAAGGCCAGCCGTGTCGTACCTGTCGTGGCACGGGGTTCCATGGCCGCACAGGATTGTTCGAGCTGCTGGTTCCCAGCGACAGCCTGCGCGCTCTGATAGGTCCGGGCGGCGATCTGGCCAGTTTAAGGCGCCAGGCCGTGGCCGATGGATTGCTGGATCTGCGCCGCTGCGGCGAAGCCAAGGTAGCCTGCGGGCAGACCCGCCAAGAGGAAGTGCTGCGGGCCTGTTCCTGAGCAAAAATCCCTTGTATTCAAGGAACTTGCAACCCCGCTGCATATCAAATCGCGCATCTTCAACCCTCACCCTTCGAGGTGTTTCAACATGCGTTTCAAAACCGCCATCGCTGCCGCTGCCTTGCTTTCGCTGCCTATCGGCTCGGCCATGGCCGATACCTTCTGGCGTAACGTGATGACTACCGGTGCTACCACGGCATCGAGCTACCTGACCTCCGGGGATCACAAGCTGGTGATGGCGGCGCAGGATGACGCCGGCAGCTTCGTGGCCAGCGAAGGCGCGATCCGCGGGCCGTTCCTTGAAGCGGCGATTCGCCAGGCCCGCGCAGAGAACCCGGGGATGCAGGCTTCCGACATGGAACTGGCAAATGCCATCCTGGCCAAGAATGCGGTAGCCGAGTAACCACGTCGCCTGCTTCGCGGGTGAACCCGCTCCCACAAGTACTGCACAGTATTCAAAACTTGTACAAGCCCTGTGGGAGCGGGTTTACCCGCGAAGAGGCCGGCACAGGCAAACCACAATTAGCGGTAAGCCTCCACCGGCACACAAGCACAGAACAGGTTCCTGTCCCCATACACATTGTCCACCCGGTTCACCGCTGGCCAGTACTTGTGCTGGCGCACGTGAGCACTGGGGGCCACCGCCTGTTCCAGGCTGTAGGGCCTGTCCCACACCGCCAGCACATCGGCCAGGGTATGCGGTGCATGCTTGAGCGGGTTGTTTTCCGCCGGCCAGTTGCCCTCCTGCACTTCGCCAATTTCCGCCCGAATCGCCAACATCGCCTCGACAAAGCGGTCCAGTTCAGCCTTGGACTCACTCTCGGTCGGCTCGACCATCAGCGTGCCCGGCACCGGGAACGACATGGTCGGCGCGTGGAAGCCATAGTCCATCAGGCGCTTGGCCACGTCCTCTTCGCTGATGCCGGTCAGCGCCTTCAGCGGCCGCAGGTCGAGGATGCACTCATGCGCCACGCGCTGGTTGCGCCCGCGGTAGAGCACCGGGAAGGCTCCACCCAGCTGGCTGGCCAGGTAATTGGCCGACAGGATCGCCACCTCGCTGGCATCGGCCAACTGCGGCCCCATCATGGCTATGTACATCCAGCTGATCGGCAGGATGCTTGCACTGCCCCAAGGCGCGGCACTGACCGCGCTGTTGTTCGGGTCCAGGCCGGGTACCGGCACCACCGGGTGGCTGGCGACGAACGGCTTGAGGTGCGCGCGAATGCCGATCGGGCCCATGCCCGGGCCGCCACCACCGTGGGGAATGCAGAAGGTCTTGTGCAGGTTCATGTGTGAAACGTCAGCGCCGATATCCGCCGGACGCGCCAGGCCCACCTGGGCATTGAGGTTGGCGCCATCCATGTACACCTGACCACCGTGCTGGTGGACCACTTCGCAGATTTCGCGGATCCCCTCTTCATACACGCCGTGGGTCGACGGGTAAGTGATCATCAGGCACGACAACCGATCCCCGGCCGAGTGGGCCTTGGCCTTGAGGTCGGCCAGGTCGACGTTGCCATCATCGTCGCAATCGACGATCACCACCTCCATGCCGGCCATTTGCGCCGACGCCGGGTTGGTGCCGTGGGCCGACGACGGGATCAGGCACAGCGTGCGTTGTGGCTGGTGGCGGCTGCGGTGGTAGCGAGTAATGGCCATCAGGCCGGCGTACTCGCCCTGGGCGCCGGAGTTGGGCTGCATGCAGATGGCATCGAAGCCGGTAATGGCGCACAGCCAGCTTTCCAGCTCGTCGATCATTGCCTTGTAACCGGTGGCCTGGGCCGCCGGGGCAAACGGGTGCAGTTGGGCAAAGCCAGGCCAGGTAATGGGGATCATCTCGCTGGTGGCGTTGAGCTTCATGGTGCACGAACCCAGCGGGATCATCGACTGGTTCAGCGCCAGGTCCTTGTTCTCGAGCTGCTTGAGGTAGCGCAGCATCTCGGTTTCGCTGTGGTGCAGGTTGAACACCGGGTGGGCGAGGAACGGCGTGCGCCGCACCAGGCTGGCGGGGATGCCTTCGGGCAGGGCCAGCTGGTCAAGTGCGGCTATATCCAGGCCGTGGTTCACCCCCAGGAAGATGTCGAACAGGCGCAGCACCGTCTGCTCCGAGCAAGTCTCGTCCAGGCTCACGCCCAGGTGCCCGCGGCCAAGAATGCGCAAGTTGATCTGCGCAGCCTCGGCGCTTTCGATGATGGCCGCCTGGGCACCGCCGACGTCCAGGGTAAGGGTGTCGAAGAAGTGCTGGTTGAGGCGCTTGATGCCCTTGGCCTCGAGGCCGGCTGCCAGGATGAAGGTCAGCCGGTGCACGCGCTGGGCAATGCGCTGCAGGCCTTCCGGGCCGTGGTACACCGCGTAGAAGCCGGCAATGTTGGCCAGCAGCACCTGGGCCGTGCAGATGTTGGAGTTGGCCTTCTCGCGGCGGATATGCTGCTCGCGGGTTTGCAGGGCCATACGCAAAGCGGTGTTGCCACGGGCATCGCGCGACACGCCGATGATGCGCCCCGGCATGGCTCGCTTGTAGTCATCGCGGCAGGCGAAATAGGCCGCGTGGGGGCCGCCATAGCCCATCGGTACGCCAAAGCGCTGGGTCGAGCCCAGCACCACATCGGCGCCCAGTTCCCCGGGCGGTGCCAGCACCACCAGGCTGAGCAGGTCGGCGGCTACGCAGGCCAAGGCATGCTGGCTGTGCAAATGGTCGATTTGCGGGCGCAGGTCGCGCACCTCGCCGTGGGTATCCGGGTACTGCAACAAGGCCCCGAAAACCGCGTGTTTGCCAAGGTTATCCACAGAGTCGACGATCAGCTCGAAGCCGAAGCCCTCGGCACGGGTCTTGAGTACCGACAGGGTCTGCGGGTGACAGTGCTCGTCGGCGAAGAAGGCATTGCTCTTGTTGCGCGCCACCCGCTTGGCCAGGGCCATGGCCTCGGCGGCGGCGGTGGCTTCGTCGAGCAGCGAGGCGTTGGCCAGGGCCAGCCCGGTGAGGTCGATGACCATCTGCTGGAAGTTCAGCAGTGCTTCCAGCCGGCCTTGGGCGATTTCAGGCTGATAGGGCGTGTAGGCGGTGTACCAGCCCGGGTTTTCCAGCACGTTGCGCAGGATGACCGTGGGGGTGATGGTGCCGTGGTAGCCCATGCCGATCAGGCTGGTCCAGACCTGGTTCTGCCCGGCGTAACCGGCGAGCTTGGCCAGGGCGGCCTGTTCGTCCAGTGCCGGCGGCAGGTCCAGGGGGCGATTGAGGCGGATGTCTGGCGGTACGGTCTGCTCGATCAGCTCACTGCGGCTGGCGACACCCAGCGCATTGAGCATGGCCTGCTGCTCCGTGGCATCCGGGCCCAGGTGGCGACGCAGGAAAGGGTTGAGCTCTTGCAGTTGATGCAGGGATGGCGACTGGGACATGACGACGCTCTCTTCCTGGAACAGCTCTCATGGAGACTTACAAGTCTAGGAAGGGATTGCCGATTCTGCGGGGAAACTTGTTTTGCCAGTACCGGCCCTATCGCCGGGGAGCCCCCACCCCC
>NZ_JBNRIJ010000026.1:58026-69842 GCF_053557675.1 Pseudomonas sp. XP1
GCTCGGCCGGGTTGCTTGGCTTCAGCTTGAAGATCCACGACTCGTAAGGTTCTTCGTTGAGCAGCTCTGGGCTGTCGGCCAGCTCTTCGTTGACCGCGATCACTTCGCCACCGACCGGGGCGTAGATGTCCGAAGCGGCCTTGACCGACTCGACAACACCGGCCGCGTCGCCAGCGGCGAATACCTTGCCGACTTCAGCCAGCTCGACGAACACCACGTCACCCAGGGCTTGCTGGGCGTGGTCGCTGATACCCACGGTCACGGTGCCATCGGCTTCCAGGCGAGCCCACTCGTGGCTTTCGGCAAAACGCAGGTCGGCGGGGATATTGCTCATGTCTTGAATTCCTCGATTGGCTCAGCGGTACGCCCGCCGGTTAAAAATTGTTCAGATCAGAATCTTGCCGTGGCGCACGAAGGTCGGTTTGACCACCCGCACCGGGTACCACTTGCCGCGGATTTCCACCTCGGCCCGGTCGCCGGTGGCCATGGGCACGCGTGCAAGTGCAATGGACTTGCTCAGCGTAGGCGAGAAACTACCACTGGTGATCTCCCCTTCGCCAATCCCGGCTACACGCACCACCTGGTGGGCACGCAGCACGCCACGCTCTTCCAGTACCAGGCCGACCAGTTTTTCCTGCACGCCATGTTCGATTTCCGCCAGCAGACCGGCGCGGCCGATAAAGTCACGCCCGGCCGGCTCCCAAGCGATGCTCCAGCCAAGGTTGGAGGTGAGCGGGGTGTGGGTTTCGTCAATGTCCTGGCCGTACAGATTCATGCCAGCTTCCAGGCGCAAGGTATCGCGGGCACCAAGGCCGCTGGGGGCGATTCCGGCACCGACCAGGTCGTTGAAGAACGCCACCGCCTGGTCGCCGGGGAGGATGATCTCCAAGCCGTCTTCACCGGTGTAACCGGTGCGGGCAATGAACCAGTCGCCTTCGGCAAAACCTTCGAACGGACGCAGTTCGCGGATCAGCGCGGCACGCGCGGGGCTGAGCAGCGCTGCAACCTTTTCTCGGGCATGCGGGCCCTGGATGGCAAGAATGGCAAGGTCGGGGCGGACCTTGAAGTCCACGGCAAAACCGTCACGCTGCAGTTGCAGCCAGTCGAGCACCTTGGCGCGGGTGGCGGCGTTGGTGACCAGACGATAGCCCTCTTCCGTGCGGTAGACGATCAGGTCATCGATCACCCCGCCCTGCTCCTGCAACAGCGGGCTGTACAGCGCCTTGCCGGTGTCGTCGAGGCGGGCCACGTCATTGGCCAGCAGACGCTGCAGCCAGGCGGTGGCTTCGCTACCATCGACATCGATAACGGTCATGTGAGAAACATCGAACACCCCGCAATCGCTGCGCACCTGATGGTGCTCCTCGACCTGCGAGCCATAGTGCAGGGGCATGTCCCAGCCACCGAAATCGACCGTCTTGGCGCCAAGCGCCAGGTGCAGGTCATACAAAAGCGTGCGCTGTCCCATGGGTTTCTCCTTCCGGGCGTGGCGAAGCGGCGGCGGTCGATGACGTCGGGTCGTCAGCTCTTCTTGTGTAGGACCCGCCGCGCGAATGCCGCGCATTGTAGCCGCAAGGGCGCGGGCTGGCACCCTCAGTGACTGTGACCGGGTCGACGTGCCGAACGGCGGATCAGGCCGATGACCGGCAGCAGGCCCACCAGCACCAGGGTCAGTGCCGGCAACGATGCACGCGCCCACTCACCCTCGCTGGTCATCTCGAACACCCTTACCGCCAAGGTATCCCAGCCGAACGGGCGCATCAGCAAAGTGGCCGGCATTTCCTTGAGCACGTCGACGAACACCAGCAGGGCGGCGCTGAGCGCGCCAGGCACCAGCAGCGGTAGATACACCTTGAAAAACAATCCCGCGCCACCGACGCCCAGGCTACGGGATGCCTCGGGCAATGACGGGCGGATACGCTCCAGGCTGCTCTCCAGCGGCCCGTAGGCCACCGCGATGAAGCGCACCAGGTAGGCCAGCAGTAACGCCGCCAGGCTGCCCAGCAGCAGCGGCTTGCCGGCACCGCCCAGCCAGCTGGACAGCGGGATGACCAGATGGTTGTCGAGGTAACTGAAGGCAAGCATGATCGACACCGCCAGCACCGAGCCGGGCAAGGCATAACCCAGGTTGGCCAGGCCTACCCCGGCGCGGATACCGCCCGTCGGCGCCTGGCGCCGGGCAAAGGCCAGCAGCAACGCCACGCACACCGTGACCAGCGCCGCCATGCCACCCAGGTACAGGGTGTGCAGCACAAGGCCGACATAACGCTCGTCCAGGTCATGCCGGCCGCGCTGCCAGAACCACGCCAGCAGTTGCAGCAGCGGGATGACGAAGGCGCAGGCGAACACCAGCAGGCACCAGCCACTGGCCAGCAACGCCTTGAACCCGCGCAGGTGGTACAGCGCCTGCCCGCGCGGCCGCTCGTTGCCGCTGCGGCTGGCCCCCCTGGCACGGCGCTCGCCATACAGCACCAGCATCACCGCCAGCAGCAACAGGCTGGCCAGCTGGGCCGCGCTGGACAGGCTGAAGAAGCCGTACCAGGTCTTGTAGATGGCCGTGGTGAAGGTGTCGAAGTTGAATACCGCCACCGCGCCGAAGTCGGCCAGGGTTTCCATCAGGGCCAGGGCAATACCGGCGCCAATCGCGGGCCGAGCCATGGGCAGCGCCACACGCCAGAACGCCTGCAGCGGGGACAGCCCCAGCACTCGCGCCGCTTCCATCAGGCCCTTGCCCTGGGCCAGGAATGCGGTACGCGCCAGCAGATAGACATAGGGGTAGAACACCAGCACCAGGACGACGATCACCCCGCCGGTGGAGCGCACCCGGGGCAGGCGCATCGGCCCGAACACCTCGCGCAGGGCGCTCTGCACCGGGCCGGCGAAGTCCAGCAGGCCGACGAAGACGAACGCCAGCACATAGGCCGGGATGGCGAACGGTAGCATCAGCGCCCAGTCCAGCCAGCGCCGGCCAGGGAACTCGCATAGGCTGGTCAGCCAGGCCAGGCTGACGCCCAGCACGGTGACGCCGATGCCCACACCCACCACCAGCGTCAGGGTATTGGTTAGCAGGCGCGTCATCTGGGTGTCGAGCAGGTGCGACCAGATCTGCAGGTCGATCGACTGCCAGGACAACAGCAGGACGCTCAGGGGCAGGAGCACCAGGGCGGCGACCAAGGTGACCGGGAGGTACCAGCGGCGTTGAGGGGTGTGGGGCAAGGCTTGACTCTCGATTGCGATGGCGACCGCTGCGCGGTCGTTCGCGGGTGAACCCACTCCCACAGGATCTGCACTGCCTTTGAGGGTTGTGCGGTCCTGTGGGAGCGGGTTTATCGGAACGCCGAACCGCCGCGAATGGGCCCTTGCAGGCCCCGGAAGGATAAAGCCTGGCGCTTAGTTCCAGCCAGCCCGATCCATCAAGCGAATCGCTTCAGCCTGGCGCTTGCCAGCGATTTCCACCGGAATGCTGTCAGCCTTGAAGCTGCCCCACGCTGCCACTTCGTCCGAGGGCTTGACCTTCGGGTTGGCCGGGAACTCCTGGTTGATGTCGGCGAACAACTTCTGCGCCTCTTCACCAGTCATCCATTCCACCAGTTTCTTCGCCGCCTCCGGGTGTGGCGCATGCTTGGTCAGGCCGATGCCCGACAGGTTCACGTGCACGCCACGGTCACCTTGGTTGGGCCAGAAGATCTTCACCGGCAGTTTCGGGTTCTGCTTGTGCAGGCGGCCATAGTAGTAGGTGTTGACCACGCCCACGTCGCACTGGCCGGCCTCGATGGCCTGGATCACGGCGTTGTCGTCGGAGAACACGTCGGTAGACAGGTTGTTGACCCAGCCTTTGACGATCTGCTCTGTCTTCGCCTCGCCGTGGGTTTCGATCAGGGTGGCGGTCAGCGACTGGTTGTACACCTTCTTCGCCGTGCGCAGGCACAGGCGGCCTTCCCACTGCTTGTCGGCCAAGGCTTCGTAGGTGCTCAGCTCCTGCGGCTTGACCCGCTCGGTGGAGTAGATGATGGTGCGGGCGCGCAGGCTCAGGCCGGTCCAGTCGTGGGACGAGGCGCGGTACTGCGACGGGATGTTCTGGTCGATGATGTCGGACTTGATCGGCTGCAGGATGCCCATCTGCTCGGCTTGCCACAGGTTGCCGGCATCGACGGTCAGCAGCAGGTCGGCCACGCCGTTTTCGCCCTCGGCCTTGATGCGCTGCATCAGCGGGGCTTCCTTGTCGGTGATGAACTTGATCTTGACCCCGGTCTTGGCGGTATAGGCATCGAACACCGGCTTGATCAGCTCGTCGATGCGCGAGGAGTACACCACCACTTCGTCCGCTGCCTGGGCGGTGCCGCCGAACAGGGTCAGGGCCAGGGCGGCCAGTAGGGGCTTGCGTGGCAACATGGAAAGCACTCCTCGGATCGTATGAGAGGCGCAAATGGTAGTGAATCCCATTTTCCGACTCATCTACCTAGGCGTTACCGGATGTTGCAGAACTTGCTCCTACTGCTCATCGTGCAAGACCTTCACGCCTTGGCCAGATCCGGGAGGTCACCACTCAAACCCAGCGCCTGGCGCACGAACAGTGCCTTGGCCTCCGGCATCTGCTCCACCAGCTTCAACCCACTGTTACGCAACCAGCGCAACGGCAACGGGTTGGCCTGGAACAACCGCTCGAACCCTTCCATCGCCGCCATCAGTGCCAGGTTGTGCGGCATGCGACGTCGCTCGTAACGGCTCAGCACCTTCACATCCGCCAGCCGCTCGCCACGCTCGCAGGCGTTGACCAGCACCTCGGCCAGCACCGCAGCATCGAGAAAGCCCAGGTTGACGCCCTGCCCGGCCAGCGGGTGAATGGTGTGCGCGGCATCGCCGATCAATGCCAGGCCTTCATCCACATAGCGCTTGGCGTGGCGCTGGCGCAGCGGTACGCACACCCGCGGGTCGGCCTGCAGCACATCACCCAGGC
This sequence comes from Pseudomonas sp. XP1, assembly GCF_053557675.1. Classification (NCBI taxonomy): domain Bacteria; kingdom Pseudomonadati; phylum Pseudomonadota; class Gammaproteobacteria; order Pseudomonadales; family Pseudomonadaceae; genus Pseudomonas; species Pseudomonas sp. XP1. Next base: position 62,984 of record NZ_JBNRIJ010000026.1, read on the forward strand.
GCCCCTCGAATGCCCGCTCCAGGGCTTTCAGGAAGGCCGCTTCATCCAGCGCCATCAATTGCTCGGCATGCTCCGGGGTGGTCGACCACACGATCGAGCACCAGTCCTGCTGGCCATCACGGGATAGCGGCAGGAACGCCAGTGGTCCTTCATCGGTGAAGCGCTGCCAGGCCGTGGCCTGGTGCCCGGCGCTGCAGCGCACGCTGGTGACGATGGCATGGTGCAGGTAATCCCACTCACGGGTTTCGCAACCGGCCAGGCGCCGCACTGCCGAGTTGGCACCGTCTGCCGCGATCACCAGCGGTGCACGCAGCTGGCGGCCATCGGCGAGGGTAAGCAGCCACTCGTCGCCAGAGCGGCGCAGCTGTTCGAGCCGCGCATTGGGCAGCAGGCCGATATCGCTGTCATGCAAGCGTTCCAGCAGGCCATCCTGCACCACCCGGTTCTCGACGATATGGCCGAGCACCTGGGCGTGCACGCTGGCGGCCGAGAAGTGAATCTGCCCGGTGCCACTGCCATCCCACACATGCATGTCCGAATATGGCGTGGCACGCCGCCGGGCAATGCCATCCCAGGCGCCAAGGCGCTCGAGGATGCGCTGGCTGGCTGCCGACAACGCGCTGACACGCGGCTCGAACGGGGCCTGGGCATCGAACGGCTTGACCGTCAGCGGGCCGCCGTCGAGCAGGAGGATTTGCAAGCCACTGTGGCGCAACGCCAGGGCCAGGGCGCTGCCGACCATACCGGCACCGACAATCAACAGATCTGCGCGCATTTCCATGCCTTACGCCAGCCTCGCTTGCGGCTTGAGCCGCACATATAGGGTTTTATCGACCCGCGCCACCAGCTCGCCGGCGCCGTCACGGATATCGACCTGCAAACGCGGCAGGCACTTCTTGCCGGTGGCAGTCTGCTGGCGGATTTCATCCAGCAGCGCGTCATCGACGTGGAGTTCGGCATACACCGGGCCTTTGCCCGGCGAAATGAAATCGATGCTGGCGGCCTTGTCCCAGACGATGTAGTCACGACCCAGCTGTTCGATCAGCAACAGCATGTAGAACGGGTCGACCATCGAATACAGGCTGCCGCCGAACTGAGTACCGACATAGTTGCGGTTCCAGCGGGTCAGCTTCATCGCCACCTTGACGCTGCGCAGGTCCGGGCTGATGTGCAGCACGCGGATGCCAGCACCCAGATACGGCGGGTAAAGGTTCAACCGCCAACGCAACAGGCGCGCCCGGCGCGCCAGCCTGCGCGCGTTGCCACTCATGCCTGACCTCGCGGATCGGGGCGAGTGCCCAGGCCCATGGCCTGGCGGGCGAACCAGCTTTTCGCCGGAGGCAGCAAGTCGAGACCGAGCAGGCCCAGGTTACGCCCGGCGGCCAGCAACGGCTGGCTACTGCCGAACAGGCGAGTGACCTGGTCGGAAAAACCGATGGTCATGGCCTGGTCCAGGTGCTGGCGCTGGTGGTAGGCCTGCAACGTGGTCAGGTCGCCAGGCTGCTGCGGGCCGGCCAGCAGCGCCTCGGCAAGCGCCTGCACGTCACGCAGCGACAGATTGAAGCCTTGGCCGGCAATAGGGTGAAGGCTGTGCGCGGCGTTGCCCAGCACCACCAGATGCGGCCGCACCTGCTCCTGGGCTTCGATCAGCGACAGTGGGTAGAGGTGCCGCGCGCCGACCTGGCGCAAAGCGCCCAGGCGATAGCCGAACACGCCCTGCAGCTCGCGCAGGAAACTGCGCTCGTCGATGTCGGCCAGGCGCCGCGCGTCCATGCCCTGGCGGGTCCAGACCAGCGCGCAGCGGTTATCCGGCAGCGGCAGCAGGGCCATGGGGCCTTCTTCGGTGAAACGCTCGAAGGCCTGGCCGCCGTGGGCCTCGCCCGGAGTGATATTGGCGATCAGCGCGCTCTGTTGGTAGGGCGTGTGGCGCACATGAATGCCCAGCTGTTCGCGCAGGCCGGAGCGGCCACCGTCGGCCAGTACCGCCAGGTCGCACTCCAGTTGAGTGTCGTCGTTCAGCAGCAGGCGGTAGCCACCTTCGATGGCCTGCATCGCCGTGACTTCCGCCGGGCAACGCCAGCTCACCACCTCGCTGTCCAGCCCTTGCCACAGGCACTGACCCAGCCAGGCGTTTTCCACTACGTAGCCAAGCGCCGGCACGCCCTCTTCCAGGGCATCCAGGCGGGTGGCGCCGAAGCGGCCGCGGTCGGATACGTGAATCTGCCGGATCGGCTCGGCGCGATGGCCGATTGCCTGCCACAGGCCCAGCTGCTGGTAGATCTGCTGAGTGCCAAACGACAGTGCCGACGAACGCGCATCGTAGCTGGGCTGGAAGCTGTCACCGGGGGCGAAGGGCTCGATCAGCAGGATCTTCCAGCCTCGCGCCTTGGCCCCCGCCTGCAGCGCCAGGGCCAAGCTCGCGCCCACCAGGCCGCCACCAATGATCGCCAGATTCACCCGATTCATGCCGCGTCCTTGCGGGCGGCCTGCATCAGTGCCTCGATCTCGGCGACCGTACGCGGTACGCCCGAAGTCAGGATTTCACAGCCTTGCCTGGTCACTACCACGTCGTCCTCGATCCTTACACCAATGCCGCGCCATTTCTTGGCCACGGCCTGATTGTCGGCACCTATGTAGATGCCCGGTTCGACGGTCAGCGCCATGCCGGGTTCAAGCACCCGCCACTCGCCGCCCACCTTGTACTCGCCCACATCGTGCACATCCATGCCCAGCCAATGCCCGGCACGATGCATGTAGAAGGCACGATAGGCCTCGCTGTCGATCAGCGCCTGTACCTCGCCCGTCAACAGGCCCAGTTCCACCAGGCCCTCGGTGATGACCCGCACGGTCGCCTCATGGGCGTGGTTCCAGTGCTTGCCGGGGGCGATTTCGGCAAACGCCGCGGCCTGGGCCTTGAGCACCAGCTCGTAGATGGCCTTCTGCTCCGGCGAAAAGCGCCCGCTGACCGGGAAGGTACGGGTGATGTCGCTGGCGTAGCAGTCGATCTCGCAGCCGGCGTCGATCAGTACCAGGTCGCCATCCTTGAGCGGGGCGTCGTTCTGCTGATAGTGCAGGATGCAGCCATTGCGCCCGGCCGCGACGATCGAGCCGTAGGCCGGCATCTTCGCCCCACCCTTGCGGAACTCGTAGTCCAGCTCGGCTTCCAGGCTGTATTCGTGCAAGCCGGCCCGGCAGGCCTGCATGGCCCGCACGTGGGCCCGCGCCGAAATCTCTGCGGCAGCACGCATCACCTTCACTTCCGCTGCCGATTTATACAGGCGCATGTCGTGCAGCAGATGATCCAGCGCAACGAACTCGTTCGGCGGCTGGGCGCCCAGGCGGGCCTTGGAGCGGATCACGTTGATCCAGTCCATCAGCCGGCGGTCGAACTCGGGGTTGCTGCCCATGGCGCTGTACACCCGCTCACGGCCTTCGATCAGGCCCGGCAGGATCTCGTCGATGTCGGTGATGGGGAAGGCATCGTCTGCGCCAAAATCGCGCACCGCACCTTCCTGGCCAGCCCGCAGACCATCCCACAGCTCGCGCTCGGGGTTGCGTTCACGGCAGAACAGCACGTATTCGCCATGCTCGCGCCCCGGAATCAGCGCAATCACCGCTTCCGGCTCGGGAAAACCACTGAGGTACTGGAAGTCGCTGTCCTGGCGGTAAACGTGCTCTACGTCGCGGTTACGGATGGCAACCGCGGCAGCGGGCAGGATGGCGATACTGTTGGGTACCATCTGCGCCATCAGCGCCTTGCGCCGACGGGCATACTCGGCCTTGGGAATGCGGCTCATGGGCAGACTACCCCCGGTTGATCAGTGCAGCGATGGCTTGGGTGCGGGGGCGGCCGGCTTGGCCAGCTCGGAGAACAGCAGCAACGGCGCCACGCGCAGGTATTCCATGACCTCCATGTAGTCGCTCTCGCCGTCCTCGGACTCCTCGAGGGCTTCCTGGACCTGGGAAATGGCCACCAGGTCCTGCAGCACTTCCTTGGCCTCGTCGGACAGGTCCTTGCCACCGGCATTCAGGCCGAAACCGGTGATGAAGCCTTGGCACCACTGGCCCAGCGCGGTGGCGCGGTCGTTCAGGGCGGCGTCGTCGGAAGGCAGCAGCAGGACGATCGCCATGTCGTCGCTGGTCAGCTCGCCCTTGACCATTTCCTGCAGGCCGACCAGGGCGTTGCGCACGGTGTCACCGGGCTCGGTTTCCAGCAGCTGGGCGGCATCGGCCAGCCAGCCGTCGGCGTCGAAGCCGGCACCGGCGCAGCTGCGGCCGATCAGCAGGCCGTGCAGTTCGGCCGGGGTGACAGGATGGCCATTGCTGGACAGCAGCATGGCGAAGGCGATGTAGGGCGATTGGGTATTGGGCATGGGCAGCTAGGCGCCAGACGGCGCAATGACTAGAATGGAGACCTTGTATCCTAGCACCGGCAGGCGCGCCAAGACCATCGGCACTGGCCGTCGCCGCCCAGGGAGAGGCATCATCGCCAGGTGACTCAACGACGGAGCGAATCGAGTGCAACCCACGCAAGAGAACGACCTGCAGGCACTGATGAGCCGATTCGAGTTGCTGATCGAACGTGTCGAGCAACTAAAACGGCAAAATGCACTCCTAGTAGCTCAGGAAAAAACCTGGCGCGAAGAGCGCGCCCACCTCATCGAAAAGAACGAGATCGCCAAGCGCAAGGTCGAGTCGATGATTTTACGCCTCAAGGCCCTGGAGCAAGACTCATGAGTTCAAGCAATAGCGTCACCGTGCAGATCCTCGACAAGGAGTATTCGATCATCTGCCCGCCGGAGGAGCGCAACAACCTGGTCAGCGCCGCACGCTACCTGGACGGCAAGATGCGCGAGATCCGCAGCAGCGGCAAGGTGATCGGCGCCGACCGCATCGCGGTCATGGCAGCGTTGAACATCACCCACGAAATGCTGCACCGCCAGGAAGACCGCAACGATGCCCCGGCAGGCGGCACCACTCGCGAACAGGTGCGCGACCTGCTGGAACGGGTCGACCAGGCACTGTCCGACGACGCGGATACCAAAATCGGCTGAGATTGGTATACTGGCGCCACTCCCTGGGGGATGCGCCAGTCGGTTATGTCCCTGAGCCGATACGCACAACCACGGGGGTTGCACGCTGGGGCCGGTGTGCATGTCCGCCCGACGGAAAGCCTTAACGCCCCCTGCAATCTCCACCTTGAACTTTCGGGTTCAAGGGCTACACCGATAGCGGTCTTGTCGGGGAGCCTGAATTCTCTTGCCCGCCCCTTCCGGCGGGCAATTCGTTTTGGCCGACCACGTCGGCCAGCATCTGGGATCGCCCGTGCCATGACCGACACCGCGCAGCTCACCCGCCCCCAGCTCCGTCGCCTGCTCCGCAATGCCCGCCGCGCCCTTACCCCTGCCCAGCAACGCCAGGCCGCCCTTGGCCTGTACCGCCAGCTGGCGCAGCACCCGCTGTTCCGCCGCGCCCGGCACATTGCCCTGTACCTGCCCAACGACGGCGAAATCGACCCTTGCCTGCTGCTGCGCGAGGCCCAGCGCCGTGGCAAGCGTACCTACCTGCCGGTGCTGCACGCCTGGCCGCGCACGCGCATGGTGTTCCAGCGCTTCGAGCAGGGCGAGAAGCTCAAGCCCAACCGCTTTCGCATTCCGGAGCCGGTTACCGAGCGCAAGCGCCAGCGCCCGATCTGGTCGCTGGACCTGATCCTGCTACCGTTGGTCGGTTTCGACGAAGTGGGCGGTCGCCTGGGAATGGGCGGTGGTTTCTATGATCGCAGCCTGGCCTACCAGGCGCGTCGCCAGACCTGGAAAAAGCCGTTGCTGTTGGGGCTGGCACATGAATGCCAGAAGGTCGAGCGGCTGGCTCAGGCCAGTTGGGATGTACCGCTGCAGGGGACGGTCTCGGACCGTGGCTGGTACTTGGCGCCGCGTTGAACGGCGCCGACGTGGGGCATCAACGTTGCGGCTGGCTGGCGTCGACCGGCATCTGATAGGCATTGTCCAGCTTGCGCTCCCAGATACCTTGCGCATAACCGGTAGTGACCACACCCAGGCCGAAAATGAACACCAGGATCCACAGCAGATCCGGCTTGTTACGTTGATTCATCGAAGAATGCCCCCCAGGCAAACTGTTCAGGCTCGGCAATTTTCTGGGTATCGCCGGAGCATAGCGCTTTAAACGGGGCGCATTTTCCGACAACCTGCGTCTGCACGCAAACCTTGACGCCAACCGACTGTCGGTTTCATGCAACAGGTTATTTCAAACCTTTTCAGGAGCAGCACCCATGGCCTACTGGCTGATGAAATCCGAGCCCGACGAGCTCTCCATCGAAGCCCTCGGCCGTCTCGGCGAAGCGCGCTGGGACGGCGTGCGCAACTACCAGGCGCGCAATTTCCTGCGGGCCATGAGCGTTGGCGACGAGTTCTTCTTCTATCACTCCAGCTGCCCGCAGCCGGGCATCGCTGGCATTGCCAGGATCACTCGCGCTGCCTACCCCGACCCGACCGCGCTGGACCCGCAAAGCCACTACTACGATGCCAAGGCCACGGCCGACAAGAACCCGTGGAGCGCGGTGGATGTAGCCCATGTGCAAACCCTGCCACGGGTGCTGGAGCTGGCCTGGCTGAAACAGCAGGCAGGCCTGGCCGAACTGCCGCTGGTGCAGAAAGGCAGCCGCCTGTCGGTGATGCCGGTGACGCCAGAGCAATGGGCGGTGATTGTCGCTTTGCGTTGAAACTGCGGCTAAGGTCATAAACCAAAGGGGCCGCCCTGCGGCCCATCGCCGGCAAGCCAGCTTGTGTCTTGAGAGGGGATTAGAATCTGAAGTGAGAGCGGTGAATGGCAAGCTGAATGC
>NZ_JBNRIJ010000027.1:0-16601 GCF_053557675.1 Pseudomonas sp. XP1
TTTGTTAAAGAGCGTTTGGTTAAGAGCGTTTCGTCTCAACCGAGGCGCGCATTCTACGCTTTCCTCACTTGCTGTCAAGCGTTTGTTTTGAAGTTTTTTACAACCGGTTTCTTTCGAAACCCTTAAACCTCAACAACTTACCGCTTGCCTCGAAGCGTTCAACGCTGCGAGGAGGCGAATAATACGCGCTTTGAGATCAGAGTCAACACCTTGATCTGAAAAAACTTTCTGCCGACGTTTTACTTCCGTCGGCAACTAATGAAAGCGCCGCGAATCTGTAGAGAAACCCCACCCAATGGAGCGTAGCGGCCATGAGCGATGCGCAAAGCGAGAAAACGCCGGGCCTGTCGGCGGACGAGGAGCAGGAAGTCAGCCTCAGTCAGCCGCCCCGAGCGGCAGTACTGCACGAGATCATTCGTTACCAAGGCGATCAGGAGCTGGAACGTACACTCGCCGCACTATGGTGGTCGGCACTCGCCGCGGGCTTGTCCATGGGGCTGTCGCTCATGGCCATGGGCCTGTTCTACGCCCGCCTGCCGGAGGGGGACAGCGCTCAGGTGGTCGCCAGCATCGGCTATAGCGCAGGCTTCCTTGCAGTGATACTGGCGCGTCAGCAGCTGTTCACCGAAAACACCCTGACCGCCGTGTTGCCGGTAATGACTGCCCCTACCCTGGCCAACTTCGGGCGCCTGCTTCGCCTTTGGAGCGTTGTACTGCTTGGCAACCTCGCCGGCACCTTGCTGGTGGCCTGGGTAATGCTGGAACTGCCGATCTTCGACAGCAAGACCGACGTGGCCTTCCTGGAGGTAGGCCGCAAGGTCATGAAGAACGATATCAGCCAGATGTTCGCCAAAGGCATCGTATCGGGGTGGATGATCGCCACCATGGTCTGGATGATCCCGTCGATGGAACACGCCAAGATCTGGATCATCCTGATGATCACCTACCTGATGGCCCTGGGAGACTTCACCCATATCGTGGTCGGCTCGGTCGAGGTGTCCTATCTGGTCTGGGCCGGCGATGAAACCTGGAGCAGCTTCTGGCTTGAGTTCGCCCTGCCGACACTGGCGGGCAACATCATCGGCGGCAGCTTCATCTTCGGCTTGATCAGCCATGCACAGGTGCGCAGCGACAGCGGCAAACCGCCCTCACGGCTACTGAAAGAGGACCAGCCACCCTCCCCGCGCCGCAACAACGGCAACAAATGAACTTCAGCGTGCCGCTACCACGCGCTCGTTCGCCTGGCCGCGCGGACGCACAGGCCGCGGCTGCCACCAGTTCTGCCCGGCGTGCGGAGAATCAAGACTGACGCGCTCTCCCATCTGCGGTGTGCTCAGGCGCACCTGTGCCTGGTTGGCCAGCGCCAGGATGCGCTCGAAGGGCTCCTGCCAGCCGTGGATGGACAGGTCGAAGGTGCCATTGTGAATCGGCAACAGCCAGCGCCCGCGTAGATCCAGATGAGCCTGCAGGCTCTGCTCCGGCTGCATGTGCACATCGGGCCAGGCGACATTGTAGGCCCCGGTCTCGATCAGGGTCAGGTCGAACGGCCCGAATCGCTCGCCAATCTGCTTGAACCCATCGAAGTAGCCGGTATCACCACTGAAGAATACCCGCACATCCTCGTCGACGATCACCCAAGACGCCCACAAGGTCCGGTTGCTGTCCAGCAGCCCACGCCCGGAAAAGTGCTGGGCGGGGGTGGCGACAAAGCGCACGCCCTCGACCTCGCTTTCCTGCCACCAATCCAGCTGCCGCACCTTTGCCGGAGCCACGCCCCAGCTCATCAGCAGGTTGCCTACGCCCAGCGGGGCCAGGAACACACTCGTGCGCGGTGACAGTTGGCGAATCGCCTGTTCGTCCAGATGATCGAAGTGATCATGGGACAGTACCACCGCAGCCAACGGCGGCAACTGGTCCAGCGCCAGGGGCGGCGCATGGAAGCGCAGTGGGCCGGCCCATTGCACCGGCGAGGCACGCTCGGCGAACACCGGGTCGGTAACAAAGAAGCGCCCGCGCAGCTTGAGCAATACCGTGGAATGGCCAAGGCGCCAAAGGCTGCGGTCAGGTGCGTCGAGCACCTGCTGGCGGGTCATGGGCTGGAGGCTGACCGGTGTGGTCGGCCGGGTCTCCGGCGGCTTGCGCAGGAACAGGTACTTGAGCCCGATGCGCAGCTTCTTCAATACGCCATCCGGTGGCAATGACGCCTGATTGTGAAAACGCCCTTCCCGCTGGGGCGCCGGCTCGCCGGCAGAGTTGGCCAAAGGGACCATCAGCAACACTCCTAGCAACAGGAAAGCGTTCATGCTACCTCACAGTGATCGGATCAACCGTGAATTGGCTTGTAAGGTCATTTTTCGTTGATGAAACACTGTTCAACAATATTCATGCGAGTTATGCGATAAACGGTGCTTCAGCAGAAGAACGATGACCAATATGGATAAACGCAGCGGCAAAGGACTTTCATTCGCCAAACGCATCTACCTGCCGCGTGCCATCGGCCTGGGGATCGGCCTGTTCAGCGTCATGGCCGCCATTGCGCCGCTGTCACCGCCCACATGGGCATGGCTGCTGCTACTGTTCAACGGCTTGTTGTGGCCGCATGTGGCCTACTTGTGGGCCACCCGTTCGGCCGGGCCCTATCAGGCAGAACAGCGCAACTTGGTACTGGACTCCCTGATGGGTGGGTTCTGGACCGCCGCCATGCATTTCAATCCATTGCCCAGCGTGACAGTGCTGTCGATGATGACCATGAACAACGTCGCCGCCGGCGGCAAACGCATGGTCGTTCGCGGGGTGCTGGCCCAGCTGGCGGGCATGCTCGTCGCCATCCTGCTGCTGGGCCCCGGGCTGCAACTGAACGCGACGCCACTGCAGGTCTATGCCTGCCTGCCGATGCTGACCCTATACCCGCTGGCGCTGGGCTGGGTCTGCTACAAGTTGGCGATCAAGCTGGCCGACCACAAGCGCCGGCTGAGCGCCCTGAGCCTCACCGACAGCCTGACCGGCCTGCTCAACCACGGCGCCTGGAAGGACCTGCTGCTGCTGAAGTTCCAGGCTTGCCAGCAGCAACACGAGCACGCGGTGATTGCCCTGATCGACATCGACCACTTCAAGACCATCAACGACACCTTCGGCCACGTGGTCGGCGATTGTGTGCTGCGCCAGCTCGGCGCCGAGGTGCGGCACAATCTGCGCGAAGGCGACCAGGCCGGTCGCTACGGCGGTGACGAATTCTGCGTGATCCTGCCAGATACCAGCGAAGCCCAGGCCTGCCAGGCCATGGAGCGCCTGCGCGAGCGGGTCGCCAACTACCGCAACCCGCAATTGCCGCACCTGCGCATCAGCCTGAGTATCGGCCTTTCGGCATTCGAGGCCGACCTGGAGTCACCCGAGCACTGGCTCGAACAGGCGGACAAGGCGCTTTACACTGCCAAGCATGCGGGGCGCGACCAGGTCAATTTTGCCCGCAGCGACGCTGCGGCGCTCAGGCTGGCCTATCCTGATTGAACCTCCTTCCTGACTGACTGGCGGGAGGCTGCCTGAAGGAGCCGCTCGCGCATGGCCAGGACCGCCAACCTCCCACCCGCCAGCCCTGCACCGCGCTTCCAGGTGCGTCGACTGATCGCCGGTTTCAGCGCAATTTTCGGCCTGGCCTGCCTGGTCATCCTCGGCGCCCTGTTCAATATCGCAGGTACTCTTGACCATCAGGAGCGCCAGCGCAGTGCCTCTCAGGCAAACAAGGCGCTGGAGCAACGGCTGCTAGCCTCGCGCCAGTTCCTGTCCAGCTACGCCGTGTGGGATGCCGCCTTCGAACACCTGGCGGGCCAGGCCGACTGGAAATGGGCCTATGAAGAAAAGAACGTGGGCGAGTCGCTGTACAGCGCCAGCGGCTATGAAGGCGTGTTCGTGGTGGAGGACGCACGTACCACCTACGGCTTGTTCAAAGGCAAGCCTACCCAGGCGGCGGCCGGTACTTATATTGATGCAGCGCTGCAGCCAATCATCGACCAGGCCCGGGCGGCGGCCATCACCCGTGAACAGATCACCCAATTCGTCCTGTTCAACGGCTGGCCGGCAGTGCTCAGTGCCGCGGCGGTACGCCCGGACCGGGATGTGACCGATAGCGAGGTGCGCCAGGCACCGGTGATGCTGTTCGTCGACCAGCTCACCGAGGAAAAACTGGCGCTGTTGAGCAGCAATGCCGGCCTGACCGGCATGCATGTGGAAAACGATGATGCGGGGGAGCACGGCCACCTGCGCATCGACCTCGGCGATACCGGCTACCACTTGTCCTGGAGCAGCCCGCTGCCGGGGCATCAGCTGCTGCGGGCAGTGTTGCCGCCGCTGGCGGGTGCCTTGCTGATACTCGGCCTGGTCATGCTGTACCTGTTCCGCCATGCCTTGCGCAGTTCGCGGGCGATAGACCTCACGCTCGCCGATCTGCAGCAGAGCAACCAGGCCCTGGAGGCCAGTGAACAACGTTTTCGCGCGGTGGCCGAGTCGGCCTCCGACTGGATCTGGGAAACCGATCGACAACAACGCCTGACCTACCTTTCGCAACGCTTTGTCAACGTCACTGGCTACTCGGTGGACGACTGGCTCGGCCACCCGCTCAATCAGTTGCTGGCCTGCGATACCACGCCGCTCTCGCCGTGGCTGGATGCCTTGGCCGTGGCCGATCCGCAACAACTGGCCAACTTGCGCTGCACCTACCGCGACCAGAATGGCCAGAGCCGCTACTGCCGGATTTCGGCCCGTGCCATCTGTTACGACGGCAAGCCTGTGGGATTTCGCGGCACCGCCAGCGACATCACCGATGAAGTCGACGCTCATGCGCGCATCCAGCACCTTTCGCTGCACGACCCGCTGACCGGGCTGGCCAACCGCAACAAGCTCGCCCGGCACCTCGAGCAAGCCCTGTTGCGCGGCAGTGATTCACCGCCACTGACCTTGCTGCTGCTGGACCTGGACAATTTCAAGCCTATCAACGACTCCCTTGGCCATACCGCCGGCGACGCCGTGCTGCAGGAAGTAGCGACCCGCCTGCGCGACAGCACCCGCGATGGCGACCTGGTCGCGCGCCTGGGCGGCGACGAATTCCTCCTGGTGCTCGGCGGCATGGACAACCGCAGTGAGATCGACCGTTTCTGTGCCCGCCTGATCGCCCTGCTGCAGCAACCGATCATCTTCGACAACCAGCCGCTGCACGTCGGCGCCAGCATCGGTGTCGCCCAGACCCGTACCCAGGGCTTCGATGCCGGTGAGCTGATCCGCTGCGCCGATATCGCCCTGTACCAGGCCAAGGCCGATGGCAAGAACACCTGGCGTTATTTCGCTGCCGAAATGAACCAGCAGATCCAGTACCGCCGCCAACTGGAGAACGACATGCGGCGGGCCCTGCGCAACCAGGAGTTCGAGCTGCACTACCAGCCGCGCTACCGCCTCAGCGACCTGCGCATCGTCGCGGTCGAGGCTTTGCTGCGCTGGCAGCATCCGCAGGAGGGGTTGCTGGGGCCGGACACCTTCATTCCGTTGGCCGAACAGAGTGACATCATTGTTGCGCTGGGCCGCTGGGTGCTGCGCGAAGCCTGCCGCACTGCCCATGACTGGCCTGCCGATGTACTGATTTCCGTGAACCTGTCACCGGCGCAGTTCCTGCGTAGCGATGTGGTGGCCGATGTACGCGAGATCCTGCTGGAAACCGCCTTCCCTGCTCAGCGCCTGGAGCTGGAAATTACCGAGAACGTGATGCTCAACGACATCGAAGGCGCGCTGGGCACCATGCTGTCGCTCAAGGAGCTGGGCGTACGCCTTAACATGGACGACTTCGGCACCGGCTACTCGTCGCTGGGCTACCTGCGCACCTACCCGTTCGACAGCATAAAGATCGACAAACGCTTCATCGGCGGGCTGAACAACACCGCCGGCAGCGACCGCGCCGTGGTCCAGGCCATCATCAACCTGGGCGAAGCGATGGGGCTGACGGTGACGGCCGAAGGGGTGGAAAGCGAGCAGCAGCTCAGGGCACTGCAGAAGGACCGTTGTCATGAAGTGCAGGGCTATTACCTGAGCAGGCCGCTGGACAGTGCGGCGCTCGAGGCGTTGCTGCAGCAGGCATCTCAGCGTTCGACACCCTCCCTGTAGCGCGTGGAGGTAACCGTCTTGTCCAGGTTTGATACTTGCACCCCCCCTGTGGGAGCGGGTTCACCCGCGAAGAATGCGACGCGGTATATGGCACCGGCTTCGCCGGTGTTCGCGGGTGATCCCCCTCCCACAGTGATCGTCCAGGTTTTCGGTATTCGAGCGAGGCAGTTACTCCGCTATTACAGAGCGGACTTCCGCTGCAAACTGCGCTCTGCCACGATTTCCGGCAGGTCGCGCCGGCGCAGGTAGGTGCGCAGCGGTTCACCGATGTTCAAACGGTCATCCACATGCTGCTCCAGCAACAGCGCCAGCCGTTCGCGGCACAGGGCCATGCGCTGCCCTTGCTCGGGCCGCCAGACAAACTCGCAGCAGGGCGTGATGCTGGCATCGGCCACATCCATGCCGAACGAATCTTCGGAAAAACGCACAATATGCGCACCGCGCTTGCCATGAAAACCGACAAAGCCCTTGAGCTGGTCGGCTGCGTTGCAGATGTCCTGGGAAGTGATGGCCATGACGTAACCTCGCAATTCAATCGGAAGATACGCACGCCAGGCGGGGAGAGGTTGCCTCTGCCGGGCAACTCGTGACCGGCAGCCTAACGCAAGCCGTGGCACAGGCGCCACGCTTTTCATCGATCAGCGGCCACCGTCAACCTGCGAATGCAGCACCTCGCCCAACCACTGCATGAACGCCTGCACCCTACGTGGCACGTGTCGTTGCCGGGCATACAGCAGTGACACGGGCATGGCCGGGGCCTGCCAGCCTTCCAGTACCGAAACCAGCTCACCGCGCTGCAGGTGCTCGGCCACGCCCACAGCTGGCACCTGGATCAGCCCCAGCCCTGCCAGGCAGGCCGCCGAGTAAGCCTCGGCATTGTTGACCGTGACCACACCGGCCATGGCCTGCAAGTGCAGTTCACCGTCCTGCAGGTATTCGAAACCGGTACTGCGCCCCCCCGGGGTACACACGTAATGCACCAGATAGTGCTCGGCCAGGTCCTGCAGGGTGCGCGGCACGCCATGGCGGGCAAGGTAGGCTGGGCTGGCACAGTTGCGCATGCTCAGTTGCCCGACCGGGCGCGCCACCACGTCCAGGTCATGCAGGGCACCAATGCGCATCACACAATCGAAGCCTTCACGCAGCAGGTCGACCTGGCGATCGGTGCAACTGAGCTCCACCTCCAGACGCGGGAAACGCTGTAGAAACTGCGGCAGCGCCGGGATGATGACCCGGCGGGCCATCATGGTCGGCAGGTCGACCCGCAGGCGCCCGGCAAGCTCGGCATCGTCGGCGCAAAACAGGCTCTCGATCTCATCCATCCCCGACAGCAGGTTCTTGCTGCGCTCGTAAAGCAAGGCGCCATCCTGGGTTGCCTGCACCCGGCGGGTGGTGCGGTTGAACAACTGCGTACCCAGCAAACGCTCCAGCGCCCTGACCTGCTCCGACACGGTCGAACGGGGCAGCCCCAGGCTCTCGGCAGCCAAGGTGAAACTGCTGACCTCACTGACCCGCACAAAGGTGCGCAACAACTCCAGCTTGTTCACTTGAACCTCGTCTATCCGGTTTTACCGAACAGTATTTCCATATTTGCTGGATTTAACAGCACAACCACGACCAATAGCCTGTACTCATCAGCCCACCATGAGGTTTTCACCATGACTCGCAAGATTGCCCTGATCACTGGCGCCAGCCGCGGCCTGGGCCGCAACACTGCCGAACACCTGGCCGCACGCGGTATCGATGTCATCGGCACCTACCACAGCAAGGCCGAGGAAGCCCAGGCCGTGGCCGCGCGGCTGGAGCAGGCCGGGGTCAAGGCCGCCATGCTGCAACTGGACGTCAGCGACAGCGCCAGCTTTGCCGCCTTCGCCGAACGCCTTGGAGCAACATTGCAGCAACACTTCGGTCGCGAGCGTTTCGACTTTCTGGTGAACAATGCCGGGATCGGCTTGAACGTGCCATACACCGAAACCAGCGAGGCGCAGTTCGACCAGTTGCTGAATATCCAGCTGAAAGGGCCGTTCTTCCTCACACAGCGCCTGCTGCCGCTGCTGGTCGACAATGGCCGCATCGTCAACATTTCCACCGGCCTGGCGCGCTTTGCGCTGCCGGGGTACGCCGCCTATGCCTCGATGAAGGGAGCGATGGAGGTGCTGACCCGCTACCAGGCCAAGGAACTGGGGGCGCGTGGCATCCGCGTGAACATTCTGGCGCCGGGCGCGATCGAGACTGATTTTGGCGGTGGCGTGGTGCGCGACAACCGCCAGGTGAATGAATACATTGCCGGCAACACGGCGCTGGGGCGGGTGGGCTTGCCGGATGATATCGGAGCAGCGATTGCGCTGTTGCTGGAAGATGGCAATGGCTGGATCAACGGGCAACGGCTGGAGGTTTCAGGCGGGATGTTCCTCTGAGGTCAGTTTTTCCGGGGCCGCTTTGCGGCCCATCGCGACGCAAGGCCGCTCCTAAAAGAATACGCAATCGCACGGGGAATACGCGATCGCCTGTAGGAGCGGCCTTGTGTCGCGATGGGCTGCCCAGCAGCCCCCTTGGCCCTCACGGCCGATTCTGCTCCTCATGCACCTGCACACTGGCCGTCATTCCCGCACTCAGGGTCACCCCCTCCGGCACCTGGTCCAGGCGAATCCTCACCGGTATCCGCTGCGCCAGGCGCACCCAGTTGAAGGTCGGCTCAACCTCCGGCAGCAACTGGCTGTCCGGGTTGCTGTTGCGGTCGGTGATACCACGGCTGATGCTCTCCACATGCCCTTGCATCGGCTCGCCCGCGCCCATCAGCCAAACCTTTACCGCATCCCCCACGCGAATGCGCGGCAGCTTGGTTTCCTCGAAATAGGCCTGGATATAGAAGGTTGAATCGTCCACCAGGGCCATCACCGACTCCCCGGTGTTCACATAGTTGCCCTCGGCCAGGCGCAGGTTGGTGATGTGCCCGCTACGCGGTGCACGCACCTCACTGCGCGCCAGGTTGATTTTGGCAACCTGCAACTGTGCCTCGGCCTCGTGCAACTCACCGCGGGCGATGGCCGCATTGATCTGGGCGTTTTCCCGCAATTCGGCACTGATCGCCTCCGGCCCCAGGGCAGTACGCCGGGCTGCTTCACGCTCGCGCAGGCGCAGTTGTTGGGTACGTGTCTCGGTCACTGCGCTGGCCTGGTCGAAGGCAGCCTGGAAGCGTTCGCGGTCGATGCTCATCAGCAGGTCGCCAGCCTTGACCTGCTGGTTGTCACGGACTTTCAGCTCGCGCACCCAGCCGGATACATCAGGAGCGATCACCACCACATCCGCACGCACACGGGCATCGCGGGTCCAGGGGGTGAGCATGTAGTACTGCCATAACTGATAGCCGGCAAACACGGCAAGGGCTACCACACACAAGGTGATCAGGGTACGTACGGCCGCACGCATCGAAACACTCCTTTATAAAGCTCCCAGCAGTCGCACCACCAGGAACAACACACAAACGAACAACGCCGCGTCGAACAGCGCTTCATGCCAGATCCAGCGCCCCAACGGCGTGGCCTGCACCAGCAGTCGCAGCAACCCGGTAAGTACCAGCGCCAGCAACACATAAACCAGAAAGGGACTGAACAGCACGCCGCCCACTTCCCACTCACGCAACCCCATGGGTTTCCTCCTGCCAGCGGCACCACTTGCCCCAGCTTTTCTGCAGTTGCAGCACCGCCCCTTCGGCCAACCGCAGCGGATCGCTGGAGGGTAGACGGCGCAAGGCGCCAATGAACTGTTCGCTGGCGGCATCCAGGCGCTGCCCACGCCCGGGCGCCGGCCCTTTGGCCAGCACGGCCTCTACCTGCTGCAGGTATTCGCGCTCGGCGCGCCCCAACGGAGCCTGGGCGACCGCCAGGCACATGCGCAGATGCACCAGTTCGTCGCCGATATCCAGGCCGTGCAGGCCATCGTCCCAGCGCTTGCGCTCGTTCTCGGGCAGTTCGCTGGCATGCCGCGCAAGTTGCATCAGGCGGTCGGCCATGCGCCCGCCAAACCAGCTGTCGGCCCCGCGCAGGTCGCGCCGGGTCAGGCGCACCAGGTCGTTCTGGGTCGCCGCGCGCAGGCGCCGGCCCAGCCAGGCCGGGTGGCGAAACACCAACAAACGAAAGGCCATCACCGCCGCCGACACCCCCACCAGCATGGCCAAGGCACTATTGAGCATGGTGGCCACGCCGAACTGCATGGCGTTGAGCGGCGACACCAGCACGATGAAGTGCAGGCAATAGGAGGTAGCCGTGGCCCCGGTCCGCGGGTGAGCCATGCCCAGCGCGCCAAGAAACAGCGGCACGCCCATGCCCAGGCACAGCATGGCGAAGCTGCTCCATTGCGGCAGCAGAATCTGCCCGACCAGAAATGCCGCAGGTATGGCAAGGCAGATTCCGCGCAAAAAGCTCAAGCCGATCTGCGCACCATTCTCGCGGCTGGCGAACAGGCTGCAGACCACGCAGGTCAACACCAGCCCACCCGGTGCCGAAGGCCAGGCGGTAGCCAGCCAGAAGCCGCTCATTACCAGAAAGGCCAGCGCACTGCGTGAGCCGAACAGCAAAGCCAGCGACCAGTCGCGGTGCGCGGCCAGGCCTTGGGACACATCCTTGGGCGCCCTGCCCGCTTCCACATCCTCCAGCGCCTGGCTGGCAGCCATGGCGTAATCCAGCAGCAGCGCCATGCGCGCCAGGCAGAAGTGCTCCGCCGGGCTGATCTGTTCGTCGTGGGCGGCATCCCAGATGCGCTGGCGCAGCAACAACAGGCTCGGCTGGTCGGGCTTGCCCAGCAGTGCGCGCACCTCCTCCAACCAGGGTGCCAGGCTTTCGGCCTGGCGCTCATCAAGTTGCCGCCACTGCCGGCGCACCGAACGGGAAATGCGCAGCAGCACCATCAGTTTCTGGCTCAGGCCGCGAATGGCACGAGCGCGCTGGCGCCCGCGGTTGCCTTCGAACCAGGCGTGTTCGCGTTGGCTGTCGATGGCAACGATACGCCCCAGGCTTTCCAGCAGGCCTTTGCGCGCCTCGTCTTCGCCGCCCAGCATGGCACTGGCGGCCTGCAGGCCGTTCTGCCAGGCCTGGCGGGCCTGCCCGCCCAGTTGCTGCTCTACCCGCATGGGCCAGAGCAAGGCACTGCTGGCGGTGGCACAGAAGATACCCAGGCAGATCTCGGTGCAGCGCGCCACGGCCTGGTCGAACACCTGCAACGGGTGGTCGATGGCCGGCAGGGCAATGATCGCTGCGGTGTAGCCTGCCAACACGAAGGCATAGGCCCAGGCGCTGCGCAGTTGGGTGGAGGCGGCGGTGCACAGGGCCAGCCACAGGGCCAAGGTGAGCAGGAACAGCCATGGGGTCTGGGCAAACAGGCCGATGAACAGCACCGACGCGAACGTGCCGACCAAGGTACCGGCCAACCGCGCCAGGCCCTTCTGCACCACCATGCCCGACAACGGCTGGGCGACGATGAAAGCGGTCATCAGTGCCCAGGACGGTTGCTCCAGCCCCCAGCGCATCGCCAGCCACAGCGCCAGCCCGCCACCGAGCAGGGTCTTGATGGCGAACTTGAGGGCGAGGCTGCTAGGGGCGAACAGGGCCTGGAGGGTGATGGGCACGAGACGGACCTTGCGGGGATGGTCTTGTAGAAAGATAGACAATGGTGGGAAGGATAAAGCGGAAACGATTAATTAGCTAGCTAATCATCTTATGGAGGGGACAGGCAACACAAGATTGCAGGCAAAAAAATGGGCGACCGAAGTCGCCCTAAATGCCTTGCGTGCTCGTGTACCCGGAAGGTCAGCGCGGCTTGCGCTTGTTCGAGTCCTTCCAGATGAAAATGCCCAGACCGGCAAAGAAGACGACCATCAACCCGACCGTTACCACTCCGGCGATAACCACGTTGTCGAAGAACATGCTGGCCTCCCCATTCGTTTGCCGTTGTCCGATGGGTGCACGTTAACCAATGTGGGGGCGGGGAAAATTGATCGGTGTCAATGGTGCCCGGGGCCGGGCACGCGAGGCGGGTGCAGGGTTGACCTGCGTCAAGTTTCAGCGCTTCTTCGGCTTGCCCTTGGGCTTCTTTTTCTTGGCAGTGTTCAACGGCAGGGCTTGCTCGAACGCATTGCGCATTTCGTTCAGGCGCTTTTCCTTGAGGTCGTGGATACGCTTGGCGCGTTCGGCATCGAAATCGATGAGGTTGTCTTGGCTCATGGGTGGGCTCGACGATCAACTGAGACTTGCATGATGAAGCCAGGCGCTGGCGCTGACCAGCCCCATGTCAGACTTCGATGTCCACCAGCAGCCCCTGGCGTACATGCTCGCCCATCAACGGTGCCACCGGCACGGTATTGTCGGCGTTGACCTCGTCACCCGGCATAGCACTGTAGCGTTCGTCGTCGCCCTTCTGCCGGCGTTGCTGCTGGCGGCGCTGCTCCTCACGCAGCAGCAGCGCATGCTCTTGCGGGTCACGCTGGTGCTTGAGGTCGATGGCACTTTCACCGGATGCAGGTTGCGTCGGCACCACCGGCTTGATGTCGGGTGTCGGCTTGACCGGGTCCTGTTGCGAGGTCACCGGCGCGGCACTGAGCGGAATGATCGGTGGCAGCATGGACGTTCTCCTATGCCCCCTGTATCGGCAGGCGCGGGTTTACCTTGATGGCTGGCACAACACTTATTCGGTTTCGTCGTCAGGGTCGCCGTCGCTTGGCGGGCTGGCCTCGCTCCAAGGGCGCTTGTACACCTGCTGCCAGACCGCATCCATGTGCTCGCGAAGCACCTGCGGCGCGGCCTTGAGCGAAGCGCTGTCCTCACGCTCACCGCCGATCGGCTCTTCACCCGCCGGGGTAATCAGCGACTGGCCGGTGATGCTATAGCTGGCCTGCCCTTCGCGCATCTCGATGGCGATGTCGTGCGGGTCGATGCCACCGCCGCAGAAGGCATGGCTGGCAACCGTCACCTCGGCGATGCCGTCCTTGTTCAGGTCGCCGACATCGCTGACGTCGTTATAGAAGTCCACATCCAGGTCCAGCCCCGGACAGGTGGTTTCCTGTTCGATCTGCCAGCGCGCCTTGAACGCGTCGTTTTCGGCGGTGCGTCCGTACAGCGTGGCCTTGAGTACCACCTTGTCCACTTCCTGCTCGCTTTCCGGGTCGCTGGCCTGGCCATCGCTGCGGCTCAATACCAGCAGGCCTTCACCGTCGCGGTCACGAAAGTGCACGCTCTTGATCGGCGTCTGCACGCCCAGTACCTCGAGCTGCTCGATCGGAATGGCGGGCAAGGTCTCGAAGTTTTTCTGCTCGCAGGCGGCCAGTAGCAACAGGCTGCCCACGGCCATCGAAGTGCTGATCCAGCGGTGCTTGGCAGACATGTTGATCGGGGGCCCTCGTCGGCAGCACGGTGGGGTGCGATGAAGCGGCTAGACTGTTGCTACCTATCGCACTTCGGCACCTTTCGATGCGCTCGGCACTTTGGTCTGACCGGCCGATCCGTTAACATAATCGGCTTTTTCATCGCGGGAGTTCAGGCAGTATGGCGCAGCAGTATCAACCGGGGCAACGCTGGATCAGCGACAGCGAAGCCGAGCTCGGCCTGGGTACCATCCTGGCGCAGGATGGCCGCCTGTTGACCGTGCTCTACCCGGCCACTGGCGACACCCGCCAGTATTCCCTGCGCAATGCGCCGCTGACCCGCGTGCGCTTCTCGCCAGGTGACCAGATCACCCACTTCGAAGGCTGGAAGCTGACCGTGCGCGAGGTGGAGGACATCGACGGGCTGATGGTCTACCACGGCCTGGACGGGCAGAATCAACCGCGCACGCTGCCGGAAACCCAGTTGTCGAACTTCATCCAGTTCCGCCTGGCCAGTGACCGCCTGTTCGCCGGGCAGATCGACCCGCTGTCGTGGTTCAGCCTGCGCTACAACACACTGCAGCACACCAGCAAGCAGATGCAGTCGGCGCTGTGGGGCCTGGGCGGCTGCCGCGCCCAACCCATCGCCCACCAGTTGCACATCGCCCGCGAAGTCGCCGACCGCAGCGCGCCGCGCGTCTTGCTGGCCGACGAAGTGGGCCTGGGCAAAACCATCGAGGCCGGCCTGGTGATCCACCGCCAGCTGCTGTCTGGCCGCGCCAGCCGCGTTCTGATCCTGGTACCGGAAAACCTCCAGCACCAGTGGCTGGTGGAAATGCGCCGCCGCTTCAATCTGCAGGTGGCCCTGTTCGATGCCGAGCGCTTCATCGAAAGCGACGCCAGCAACCCGTTCGAGGATGCCCAGCTGGCGCTGGTGGCCCTGGAGTGGCTGGTCGAAGACGAAAAGGCCCAGGACGCGCTGTTCGCCGCCGGCTGGGACCTGATGGTGGTGGACGAAGCCCACCACCTGGTCTGGCACGAAGACCAGGTCAGCGCCGAATACGGCCTGGTCGAACAGCTGGCCCAGGTGATCCCGGGCGTGTTGCTGCTCACGGCCACCCCCGAGCAGCTCGGCCAGGACAGCCACTTCGCCCGCCTGCGCCTGCTCGACCCCAACCGTTTCCACGACCTGGCCGCCTTCCGAGCCGAGAGCGAGCACTATCGCCCGGTGGCTGAAGCCGTACAGGAACTGCTCGACGAAGGCCGCCTGTCGCCCAAGGCCCACGCCACCATCCAGGGCTTCCTGGGAGCCGAAGGCGAAGCCCTGCTGGCCGCGGTCAGCGACGGCGATACCCAGGCCAGTGCGCGCCTGATCCGTGAGCTGCTCGACCGCCACGGCACCGGCCGCGTGCTGTTCCGTAACACCCGCGCGGCGATCCAGGGCTTCCCTGAGCGCCAGTTGCACCCATACCCACTGGCCACGCCCGAGCAGTACCGCGACCTGCCAGCCGGTGAACATGCCGAGCTGTACCCGGAAGTCGCCTTCCAGGCCCAGGGCGAGGTGGCCGACGACGAGCGCTGGTGGCGTTTCGACCCACGCGTCGACTGGCTGATCGACACCCTGAAGATGCTCAAGCGCACCAAGGTGCTGGTGATCTGCGCCCATGCCGAAACCGCGATGGACCTGGAAGACGCCCTGCGCGTGCGTTCCGGCATCCCGGCCTCGGTGTTCCATGAAGGCATGAGCATCCTCGAACGCGACCGCGCCGCTGCCTACTTCGCCGACGAAGAGTTCGGCGCGCAGGTGCTGATCTGCTCCGAGATCGGCAGCGAAGGCCGCAACTTCCAGTTTGCTCACCATCTGGTGATGTTCGACCTGCCAGCGCACCCCGACCTGCTCGAACAGCGCATCGGCCGCCTGGACCGTATCGGCCAGAAGCACACCATCCAGCTGCATATCCCGTACCTGCAGGACAGCCCGCAAGAGCGCCTGTTCCAGTGGTACCACGAAGGCCTCAACGCCTTCCTCAACACCTGCCCTACCGGCAACGCTCTGCAGCACCAGTTCGGCCCGCGCCTGCTGCCGCTGCTCGAAGGCGGCGAAATCAAGGCCTGGGAAACCCTGGTGGCCGATGCCCGAAGCGAGCGCGAGCGCCTGGAAGCCGAACTGCATACTGGCCGTGACCGCCTGCTGGAACTCAACTCCGGTGGTGCCGGCGAAGGCCAGGCGTTGGTCGAGGCCATTCTCGAACAGGACGACCAGTTCGCCCTGCCGATCTACATGGAAACCCTGTTCGACGCCTTCGGCATCGACAGCGAAGACCATTCCGAAAACGCCCTGATCCTCAAGCCAAGCGAGAAGATGCTCGACGCCAGCTTCCCATTGGGCGACGACGAAGGCGTGACCATCACCTACGACCGTGGCCAGGCCCTGTCGCGTGAGGACATGCAGTTCCTCACCTGGGAGCACCCGATGGTGCAAGGCGGCATGGACCTGGTTCTGTCCGGCTCGATGGGCAACACTGCCGTGGCGCTGATCAAGAACAAGGCGCTCAAACCCGGCACCGTGCTGCTTGAACTACTGTTCGTCAGCGAGGTGGTGGCACCGCGTAGTCTGCAACTGGGCCGTTACCTGCCACCGGCGGCGTTGCGCTGCCTGCTCGATGCCAACGGCAACGACCTGGCGTCCCGCGTGGCCTTCGAAACCCTCAACGACCAGCTCGAAAGCGTACCGCGGGCCAGCGCCAACAAGTTCGTCCAGGCCCAGCGCGACGTGCTTGCCCAGCGCATCAGCAGTGGCGAGGCCAAGGTCATGCCGGCCCACGTCGAGCGCGTGGCCGAGGCCCAGCGCCGCCTGACAGCGGAAGCCGACGAAGAGTTGGCACGTCTGATCGCGCTGCAAGCGGTCAACCCAAGCGTGCGCGACAGCGAGATCGAAGCGCTGCGCAGGCAGCGCGAAGAGGGCCTGGCGATGCTGGAAAAGGCCGCCCTGCGCCTGGAAGCCATTCGTGTGCTAGTGGCGGGCTAATACAGTTCAGAAACCGCCGCCTTTGTGGGAGCGGCCTTGTGTCGCGAAAGGGCCGCAACGCGGCCCCAGGATTGA
>NZ_JBNRIJ010000027.1:16695-25814 GCF_053557675.1 Pseudomonas sp. XP1
CATATTCCATGCTGCGATCAGGTTCATAACCAAATCGTAGAAATCAATGTGCCATTAGTCAGGAAGGCTTAAACACCTCTTCCTATACTGCCTCTGGACAGTCTGCACAGGGTTGTAGCGCAGACGAGTGCAAACTCGATCATGAGGCATTCCATGGAATGGCTGGGGCTGCAACTGTTCGCCGACCTGCCGGCAACCGGGCGCATCGTCATTGATTGCCGGCATGAACCGTTCCTGGTTCTGCTCGCCTACTTCGTCGCCTGTGCGGCCTGCTTTGCCACCCTGGACATGGCCGAGCGCCAATCCCACAGCGAAGATCCCACCGCCCACCGACAATGGAACATGCTCGGTGCCTGCTGCCTCGCAGGCGGCATCTGGGCCATGCACTTCATCAGCATGCTGGCCTTCCAGGCTCCAGTGGAAGTGCACTACGATGCGTCCCTGACCATCCTTTCGCTGCTCATCGCTCTGGCCGTCGCCTGGTTGGCCATGCACAGCCTCGACCGCAGCCAGATGCGCGCACACCACTACCTGCAAAGTGCGGTACTGATCGGCCTGGGTATCATCGTGATGCACTTCGTAGGCATGGCCGCCCTGGAAACCGGCGCCCGCCAGTACTACCAATCCGGCCTGCTGCTGGCCTCGGCCACCATTGCCCTGCTCACCAGCCTGACCGCGCTGTACCTGGCCCGCTACTTCCGGCATGGCAGCGGCAACCTGCACCAGGCCATGAAGTACGGCGCCAGCCTGCTGATGGCCGGCGGTATTGTCGCCACCCATTTCACCGCGATGTCGGCCATGACCCTGGTCATCCCGGCCGACACCGCCCTGCGCCTGCCCTCTGGCGACAACAGCTTGCAACTGGCGCTGGGCATCGGCTTCATTACCCTGCTCATCAGTGCTGCCAGCATCAGTAGCGCACTGGCCGACAAGAAGCTGCAAAGCAAGGAACACGACCTGCGCCGGGTCAGCGTGTTGCTCAGCCAACTCGACCAGGCCCGCGCGTCGCTGCAGCAGGCTGCGCACTACGATGCGCTGACCAGCCTGGTAAACCGTCGCGGTTTCAACCAGGTGTTCGCTGAACGCCTGGCCGAACACAAGGTAACGGAAAGCCACCTGGCAGTGATGTTCCTGGACATCGACCATTTCAAGCGCATCAACGACAGCCTCGGTCACGACGCCGGCGACGAACTGCTCAAGGTGATCGCCAGCCACATCAAGGCCGCCACCCGCAACCACGACCTGGTCGCGCGCCTTGGCGGCGACGAGTTCTGCGTGGTTACCAGCCTCAATAACCGCGACGAAGCCCGCCACCTGGCCCAGCGCATCATGCAGAGGATGAAAGAGCCCATCAACCTGGGCGGCCGACGCATGGTCATGACCACCAGCATCGGCATCAGCATCTTCCCCGAAGACGGCACCACCGCCGAAGAGCTGCTCAAGCATGCAGACCTCGCCCTGTACCAGTCCAAGGGCAATGGGCGCAACAGCCTGAACTTCTTCAACGACAGCCTTAAGACCCAGGCCT
Organism: Pseudomonas sp. XP1; assembly: GCF_053557675.1. Lineage (NCBI taxonomy): Bacteria > Pseudomonadati > Pseudomonadota > Gammaproteobacteria > Pseudomonadales > Pseudomonadaceae > Pseudomonas > Pseudomonas sp. XP1. The sequence continues at coordinate 18,224 of NZ_JBNRIJ010000027.1, forward strand.
CGATTGCGCTGCAGCTGGAAGAAGAACTGAGGGTGGCCCTGCTCGAGGAGCATGGGCTGTGCGTGCACTACCAGCCGATCTTCGACATGCGCAGCAGGCAAGTGGCCAAACTGGAAGCACTGGTGCGCTGGCGCCACCCGCAACACGGCTTGCTCGGGCCCGATCGTTTTGTCGCCATCGCCGAAGCCAACGGGCTGATCATCGACCTCGACCTGTGGGTGCTGCGCCACGCCTGCGCCGACATGGCCTATCTGCAGCGCCACGGCCATGGCAACCTCAAGGTCACGGTCAATTGCTCGGCAGTCACTCTCAGCCACGACGAACTGCCCAACGAAGTGGAGAAGGCGCTGTTCCACGCCGGGCTCGCGCCCCGGCAGCTGGAGCTGGAAGTGACCGAGAACGCCCTGATGGGGGATATCCAGCGCACAGTCAACCTGCTCAAACGCGTGCGCGCCCTGGGCGTGACGCTGTCGATCGATGACTTCGGCACCGGCTACTCGTCACTGGCCTACCTCAAGCGCCTGCCGCTGGATGTGCTGAAGATCGACCGCAGCTTCCTGCAGGATGTGCCGGGCAGCCAGAAGGACCGCGAGATCGTCCAGGCGATCATCGTCATGGCGCATACCCTGCATCTTCAGGTAGTCAGCGAGGGCGTGGAAACCGCCGAACAGCTGGCGTTTCTCGAAGCCCACGGCTGCGACTACCTGCAGGGCTACCTGCTGGGCCGCCCGGAGCCGCTGGCCGAACTGCGCTCGCTGCTGGAGCGGCTGCAGCACCAGGGCGGCGCGTTCAGCCCTTGCTGCGATACAGCTCAACCAGGGTCGCCGGATCTTTTTGCAGGTACCCCTGGCTTGCGTGCAGGCGCATCAATTGTGCGGCAAGGCCACTGAGCGGCGTCGCCGAGCCTTGCTCGCGGGAGAACTTGACCGCGCCATCTAGGTCCTTGAGCAGCGTGCGCACGTGCCACTTGATCGGCTCGAAGCGGCTTTCGGCCATTTGCGGAGCGAGGATCTGCAGCGGTTTGGAATCGGCAAAGCCGCCCGCCAGCGCTTCGGCGATCAGCGTCGCGTCGACCCCGGACTGTTCAGCCAAGGCCACCACTTCGGCGATCACCAGGGCATTGCAGGCCACGATCATCTGGTTGCAGGCCTTGGTCACCTGGCCTGCGCCCACCGCCCCCATGTGCGTCACGCGCTGGCCGAGCACCTGCAGTACCGGGCGGGCGCGCTCCAGGTCGGCCGCCTCGCCACCGACCATGATCGCCAGGGTGCCGGCTTCGGCCCCGGGCGTGCCGCCGGAAACTGGCGCGTCCAGCCAGGCCATGCCGCACAGCGCTGCCAGTTCGGCAGCCATTTCACGGGTGGCGGTTGGCTCCAGGCTGGAAAAATCGATCAGCAACTGGCCGCTGCGCCCGCCCTGGGCGATGCCTTGCTCGCCAAACACCACCTCACGGACCACGGCCGTGTCGGCCAGGCACAGCAGCAGCATGTCGCTGTCGCGGCACAGTTCGGCAGGGCTGCCGGCCAGGCGCGCGCCGGCGGCGACCAGTGCAGCGCACTTTTCCGGGCTGCGGTTCCATACGGTCAGCGGGTAGCCCGCTGCCAACAGGCGCCGGCACATGGGCAGGCCCATCAGGCCGATGCCGGCGAATCCAAGCGAAGGTAGTGCAGTGCTCATCAATGACTCCTGACTATTCGAACAACCGGGGGCCGCTGTGCGGCCCCATTACGCATCCCGTAAACTGTTACCGCCACGCCGAATTGTTACTTCCCTCTACCCGCCCTGAGCACCTTCGAGCACCAAAACGGGGCTACTGCGCATTTTTGCGCACCAAAAGCGATCACGCTTCTGCCGGGCGCTTCACCTGGATCACGATGAACGGCGAAACTACTACCGCCCAGATCTCTGGGTCGCGGCTTTGCAGGTCATGGGCCTGCTCGGCGGTCACCGGCCCAACAGTGCCATCACTACGCCACTTGGCGAAGATCTCGCTGCGATTCTCGGCCATCGCCTCGGCAACGGCGATCAGGTCAAGGCTGGGGTCGACCCAAATCAGGTCACCCTTTGCCCAGAAACGCTCCAGCGCTTTCCACTCGATGATTGCCGTCTCGCCAAGCAATTTGGCATAGAGGGTGCTTGTTTGATCAGTCATGGGTGGTATCCGCAAAAATCGGCCAATAAAAAAGGCCGGCATTTTTGCAGAAAAACCCGGTTTCAAATATGTAATTTGGTCGATTGATCCCGATCTTGTGGGGCAGGATCGCAGATGCAGGCAGTTTGATGGCGCCTTTCTGTATCTTTGTGTCGACCAAGCGACAACCCAGGAAGCAGGCACTTTTCGACCGCTTTTCAAGCGCTCGGGCAGCGCTCTACACTGTACCGGTACAGTTCCGGGACATGTTCCGGGGGAAGGTGGGCTTGCGCGTTGGCATGGCCACGCCGCAAATCCCGCCCGGTCTGTAGCCCTGGCCGCCAGGACTATAAGAATTACAACAGAATGAGTGGAGCACTATGATCAAGATTTCCAAGCTGTTCGCCGCAATGGTTCTGGCAGGGGTAGCCAGCCATTCGTTTGCCGCCGATACCATCAAGATCGGGATTGCGGGCCCCAAGACCGGCCCTGTGACCCAGTACGGCGACATGCAGTTCATCGGCGCAAAGCAAGCCATCAAGGATATCAACGCCGCGGGCGGCGTGGATGGCAAGATGCTCGAAGCCAAGGAATACGACGACGCCTGCGACCCTAAACAGGCCGTTGCAGTCGCCAACAAGGTGGTCAACGATGGCGTCAAGTTCGTCATCGGCCACCTGTGCTCCAGCTCCACCCAGCCTGCGTCCGACATCTATGAAGACGAAGGCGTGATCATGATCACCCCAGCCGCCACCTCCCCGGAAATCACCGCCCGTGGTTACAAGCTGATCTTCCGCACCATCGGCCTGGACAGCGCCCAGGGCCCGGCTGCCGGCAACTACATCGCCGACCACGTCAAGCCGAAGGTGGTCGCCGTCCTGCACGACAAGCAGCAGTACGGTGAAGGCATCGCTACCGCAGTCAAGCAGACCCTTGAAGGCAAAGGCACCAAGGTTGCCGTGTTCGAAGGCCTGAACGCCGGTGACAAGGACTTCTCCTCGATCATCCAGAAGCTCAAGCAGAACAACGTCGACTTCGTCTACTACGGCGGCTACCACCCAGAGCTGGGTCTGATCCTGCGCCAGGCTCAGGAAAAAGGCCTGAAAGCCAAGTTCATGGGCCCGGAAGGCGTGGGCAACGACTCCATCTCGCAGATCGCCCAGAACGCCTCCGAAGGCCTGCTGGTGACCCTGCCGAAGTCGTTCGACGCGGACCCTGCGAACAAGAAGATCGTCGACGCCATCAAGGCTGACGGCAAGGACCCAAGCGGCCCGTTCGTGTTCCCGGCCTACTCGGCTGTCGAGCTGATCGCCCAGGGCATCAAGGAAGCCAAGTCCGAAGATGCCGACAAGGTGGCAGCCGCCATCCACAAAGGTACCTTCAAGACCCCGACCGGTGACCTGTCGTTCGACGACAAAGGCGACCTGAAAGACTTCAAGTTCGTGGTCTACGAATGGCACTTCGGCAAGCCTAAGACCGAAGTCTCCCCTCAGTAACTGCGTGACTAATAGCTGACCTACGAGCCCACTGTGCGAGCAGTGGGCTTTGTTTTATGAGGTTCATGGGCCTGATCCCCGCGATCCGGGGGCGGCTCACCTGAAAATCTTAAAACCGTCACCCGCGGTTTCCTGGCCTTACCCCCGCCAGCGAAATGCAAATCAGGTTTTTAGGAGCGCTGTAATGCCTGAGATCTACCATTTCTTCCAACAACTGGTTAATGGATTGACCATCGGCAGCACCTATGCCTTGATCGCCATCGGCTACACGATGGTGTACGGCATCATTGGCATGATCAACTTCGCCCACGGCGAGGTGTACATGATCGGTTCCTACGTGGCCTTCATCGCCTTGGCTGGCCTGGCCATGATGGGTATCCATTCGCTGCCGATCCTCATGACCGTCGCCTTCGTCGCGACGATCTTCGTCACCAGTGCCTATGGCTACAGCATCGAACGGGTTGCCTACCGCCCCTTGCGCAACAGCAACCGCCTGATCCCGCTGATTTCCGCCATCGGCATGTCGATCTTCCTGCAGAACACCGTCTTGCTGTCGCAAGACTCCAAGGACAAGTCCATCCCCAACCTGATCCCCGGAAGCTTCTCGTTCGGGCCGGGCGGCGCGGAGGAAGTACTGATCAGCTACATGCAGATCCTGGTGTTCGTGGTCACCCTGGTGGCAATGACCTGCCTCACCCTGTTCATCTCCCGTTCCCGCCTGGGCCGCGCCTGCCGCGCCTGTGCCGAGGACATCAAGATGGCCAACCTGCTGGGCATCAACACCAACAACATCATCGCCCTCACCTTCGTCATCGGTGCCGCCCTGGCGGCGGTGGCGGCCGTGCTGCTGAGCATGCAGTACGGGGTGATCAACCCCAACGCCGGTTTCCTGGTGGGCCTGAAGGCCTTCACCGCGGCGGTGCTGGGTGGCATCGGCAGCATCCCGGGCGCCATGCTCGGTGGGCTGGTGCTGGGCGTGGCCGAAGCGTTCGGTGCCGATATCTTCGGCGACCAGTACAAGGACGTGGTGGCATTCGGCTTGTTGGTTCTTGTCCTGCTATTCCGGCCGACCGGCATCCTGGGCCGCCCGGAGGTTGAAAAAGTATGAACAGAAATCTCAAACAGGCGTTTTTCAGCGCCTTGCTGGTATGGGCCGTGGCCTTCCCGGTATTGGGCCTGAAACTGAGCATCGACGGCATCAGCCTGTCCGTGCACAGCCAGGGCTCGTTCAACCTCAGCATCATTGCCCTGTGCTCGGTCCTGATGTTCCTGCGCGTGCTGTTCGACAAGCAGTGGAACTCGGTAATGGGCCGCCGTTCGGATCGCAAGCTGATCCCGCCGGCAGTCAGCAACTACCTGACCCTGCCGAAGACCCAGCGCTACGTGATCATGGGCCTGATCGTCGCGGCACTGGTGTGGCCGTTCTTCGGCTCGCGCGGTGCGGTCGACATTGCCACGCTGATCCTGATCTACGTGTTGCTGGGCCTGGGCCTGAACATCGTGGTCGGCTTGGCGGGCCTGCTCGACCTCGGTTACGTCGGCTTCTACGCCGTTGGCGCCTACAGCTACGCCATGCTCTCGCACTACCTGGGCTGGAGTTTCTGGGTATGCCTGCCGATTGCCGGCCTGATGGCCGCTACCTTCGGTTTCCTGCTCGGCTTCCCGGTTCTACGCCTGCGCGGTGACTACCTGGCGATCGTGACCCTCGGCTTCGGCGAGATCATCCGCCTGTTCCTGCGTAACCTCACCGACTGGACCGGCGGCCCCAACGGCATCAGCAACATTCCCAAGCCAGAGCTTTTCGGCCTGACTTTCGAACGCCGTGCCGCCGAAGGCATGCAGACCTTCCATGAGTTCTTCGGGCTGGAATACAACTCGATCAACAAGGTCATCTTCCTCTACCTGGTGGCCCTGCTGCTGGCCCTGCTGGCGCTGTTCGTGATCAACCGTCTGCTGCGCATGCCGATCGGCCGCGCCTGGGAAGCCCTGCGCGAAGACGAGATCGCCTGCCGTGCACTGGGCCTGAACCCGACCGTGATCAAGCTGTCGGCCTTCACCCTGGGCGCCTGCTTCGCCGGTTTCGCCGGCAGCTTCTTCGCTGCGCGCCAAGGCCTGGTGACGCCGGAGTCGTTCACCTTCATCGAGTCGGCGATCATCCTCGCCATCGTCGTGCTCGGCGGCATGGGCTCACAACTGGGCGTGATCCTCGCGGCCATCGTGATGATCCTGCTGCCCGAGCTGATGCGTGAGTTCAGCGAATACCGGATGTTGATGTTTGGTGCGCTGATGGTGTTGATGATGATCTGGCGTCCGCAAGGCCTGCTGCCTATGCAACGTCCACACATGGAGCTGCGTCGATGAGCCGCGAAATTCTGCAAGTCAGCGGCCTGAGCATGCGCTTCGGCGGCTTGTTGGCGGTCAACGGCGTGGGCCTGACCGTCAAGGAAAAACAGGTGGTGGCACTGATCGGCCCGAACGGTGCCGGCAAGACCACTGTCTTCAACTGCCTGACCGGCTTCTACAAGCCCAGCGGCGGCACCATCCTGCTCGATGGCCAGCCGATCCAGGGCCTGGCCGGGCACCAGATTGCCCGCAAGGGCGTGGTGCGGACCTTCCAGAACGTGCGCCTGTTCAAGGAAATGACCGCGCTGGAAAACCTGCTGATCGCCCAGCACCGCCACCTGAACACCAACTTCTTCGCCGGCCTGTTCAAGACCCCGAGCTTCCGCCGCAGCGAGAAGGAGGCCATGGAGCGCGCGCAATACTGGCTGGAGAAGGTCAACCTGACCGAGTTCGCCAACCGTACCGCCGGCACCCTCGCCTACGGCCAGCAGCGCCGCCTGGAAATCGCCCGCTGCATGATGACCCAGCCGCGCATCATCATGCTCGACGAACCGGCAGCGGGCCTGAACCCGAAGGAGACCGAAGACCTCAAGGCGCTGATCGCCTACCTGCGTGAGTCGCACAACGTCACCGTGCTGCTGATCGAGCACGACATGAAACTGGTGATGAGCATTTCCGACCATATCGTGGTGATCAACCAGGGTACCCCCCTGGCCCACGGCACGCCGGAAGAGATCCGCGACAACCCTGACGTGATCAAAGCCTACCTGGGGGAAGCGTAAATGCTGAAGTTCGAGAACGTTTCCACCTTCTACGGCAAGATCCAGGCGCTGCACAGCGTCAACGTAGAGATCAACCAGGGCGAGATCGTTACCCTGATCGGCGCCAACGGTGCCGGCAAGTCGACCTTGCTGATGACCCTGTGCGGCTCGCCGCAGGCGCACAGCGGCAGCATCAAGTACCTGGGTGAAGAACTGGTCGGCCAACCGTCCTCGCACATCATGCGCAAGAGCATCGCGGTAGTGCCGGAAGGCCGCCGCGTGTTCTCCCGCCTGACCGTCGAGGAAAACCTGGCGATGGGTGGTTTCTTCACCGACAAGGGCGATTACCAGGAGCAGCTGGACAAGGTGCTACAGCTGTTCCCGCGCCTGAAGGAGCGTTATATCCAGCGGGGCGGCACCATGTCCGGTGGCGAGCAGCAGATGCTCGCCATTGGCCGGGCGCTGATGAGCAAGCCCAAGCTGCTGCTGCTCGACGAGCCCTCGCTGGGCCTGGCGCCGATCATCATCCAGCAGATCTTCGACATCATCGAACAGCTGCGCCGTGATGGCGTGACGGTGTTCCTGGTGGAACAGAACGCCAACCAGGCGCTGAAGATCGCTGATCGAGCGTATGTGCTGGAGAACGGCCGGGTGGTGATGCAGGGTACTGGGGAAGCACTGCTGACCGACCCGAAGGTGCGCGACGCGTACCTGGGGGGTTGATGGGAAAAGGGCCATCTACTGGCCCTTTTTTCTACCTGTCAGAAATGTATTGCCTGTACTGGCCCTATCGCCGGCAAGCCAGCTCCCACAGGTACCCCACAGTTCCTGAAAGTTGTGGGGGCCTGTGGGAGCTGGCT
>NZ_JBNRIJ010000027.1:25895-67589 GCF_053557675.1 Pseudomonas sp. XP1
CCATTAACTTGTGATCCAGCGCCAGCCTGAGTAACGTGGCCTGCTTTCACGGCAAAGACCCCCGGAGCCCGCCCCATGCGCCTCAACCCCACCCTGCTGCTCACCGCCCTGCTGCCCCTGTTCGCCGGCTGCCAGCTCATGGCTGACGCCCCCAGCGACCCGAACATCGGCACCACGCGCATGCAGGGCGAATTGCGTGCCGCCGGTGGCCAGTTGCTGTTCAAGCCGTGCAGCGAAAACCGCACCTTCGTGATCAACGACGTCGCCGCCACGGGCATCCTGCAGGAGGCCGCCAACCTAGCCAAGGACGCCAACGACAAGCTGTTCGCCGACGTCCGTGGCCGCCTCACCGGCAGCAGGCAGGCCAACAACGACGGCCAGCTGGAAGTACGCCGCCTGTACCGTCTGGAGCCTTCCACGCGCGCCTGTGAAGACCCCAACTTCAAGCAGCTGACCCTGCGCGCCAACGGCCACGAACCGGAATGGGACATCAAGGCCAGCGGCAAAGGCATGGTGCTCAACCGCGTCGGCCAGCAACCCCTGCCTCTCCCCTTCCTGGAGGAAGAAGTGCCCGGCGGTGGCCTGACCCTGACCAGCGAAGCCAACGGCCAGCACGTGGAGCTGTGGGTCGCGCCACAACGCTGCGTAGACAGCGCCACCGGTGCCATCCACCACCTGCGCGCCGAATTGCGCATCGACGGCAAGACCCTGCAAGGCTGCGGTTACTATGGCGGTGCCCGCGACAACTGATCGCCGGGCGCTTTTATCCTGCCAGTCAGGGCGGCGAACAGCTTATACTTGGCGGTTTGTGTAAAGCCGCCGGCCGCCCATGGCCGGGATACTGGACCCTGCCATGCTACGAATCACCGAACTGAAGCTGCCCCTGGACCATCCCGACGAAGCCCTGCGTGAAGCCATCGTCCAGCGCCTGGGCATCCGTGACGAGCAACTGCTCAGCTTCAACCTGTTCAAGCGCAGCTACGATGCGCGCAAGAAGAACAGCGAACTGCTGTTCATCTACACCATCGATCTGGAAGCCAGCAACGAAGCCGAGCTGCTCAGCAAGTTCGCCGACGATCGCAACATCGGCCCGGCGCCAGACGTGACCTACAAGTTCGTCGGCCAGGCCCCTGCCGATCTGCAGGAGCGCCCGATCGTGGTCGGCTTCGGCCCGTGCGGCATCTTCGCCGGCCTGTTGCTGGCACAGATGGGCTTCAAGCCGATCATCCTCGAGCGCGGCAAGGAAGTGCGCCAGCGCACCAAGGACACCTGGGGCCTGTGGCGAAAGAGCGTGCTCAACCCCGAGTCCAACGTGCAGTTCGGCGAAGGCGGCGCCGGTACCTTCTCCGACGGCAAGCTGTACAGCCAGATCAAGGACCCGCAGCACCACGGCCGCAAAGTACTGGAAGAGTTCGTCAAGGCCGGCGCGCCGGACGAGATCCTGTACATCAACAAGCCGCACATCGGTACCTTCCGCCTCACCGGCATGGTCGAGCAGATGCGCCAGGACATGATCGCCCTGGGGGCCGAAGTGCGCTTCCAGCAGAAGGTCACCGACCTGCTGATCGAGGATGGGCAACTGACCGGCGTGGTGCTGGAGAGCGGCGAACAGCTCCACTCGCGCCATGTGGTGCTGGCCCTGGGCCACAGTGCCCGCGACACCTTCCGCATGCTGCATGCCAAGGGCGTGTACATGGAAGCCAAGCCGTTCTCGGTGGGCTTCCGCATCGAACACCCGCAAACGCTGATCGACAAGGCACGCCTGGGCAAATACGCCGGCCATCCGAAACTTGGTGCCGCCGACTACAAGCTGGTGTACCACGCCAAGAATGGCCGTTCGGTATACAGCTTCTGCATGTGCCCGGGCGGCACCGTGGTTGCCGCCACCAGCGAGCCGGGCCGGGTGGTTACCAACGGCATGAGCCAGTACTCGCGTAACGAGCGCAACGCCAACTCCGGCATCGTCGTCGGTATCGACCCCGAGCGCGACTACCCAGGTGGCCCGCTGGCCGGCATCGAGCTGCAGGAGCGCCTGGAAGCCCACGCCTATGTGATGGGTGGCAGCAACTATCAGGCTCCGGCGCAGCTGGTGGGTGACTTCGTCGCCGGCCGGCCGTCGACAGCGCTGGGCAGTGTCGAGCCGTCCTACAAACCAGGTGTCACCCTGGGCGACCTGGCCCCGAGCCTGCCGGACTTCGCCATCGAGGCCATTCGCGAGGCCCTGCCGGCGTTCGACCGGCAGATCAAGGGCTACAACCTGCATGACGCAGTGCTGACCGGGATCGAGACCCGCACCTCGTCGCCGCTTCGCATTACCCGCGGTGAGGACTTCCAGAGCCTGAACCTGAAGGGGCTGTTCCCGGCGGGTGAAGGGGCCGGGTATGCGGGCGGGATCCTGTCGGCGGGTGTCGATGGCATTCGCATCGCCGAGGCGGTGGCGCGGGATATGCTCGGCCTCTGATCCTTTTTTACATGCCAGGGCCTCTTCGCGGGTAAAACCGCTCCCACAGGTACTGCACAGGTATTGAAAACTGTGAAGTACCTGTGGGAGCGGGTTCACCCGCGAAAGGGCCACTGCCGACATCAGAACAATCCACAGCAAACATCAGAATTCCCCTCCCCACTCCTTCCCCATCTGCATCTAGTCTTCCCTCAGCCCAGCCAGTAACACCATATAACAAAAACGAATATAGTTTTTGTTTGAAAGCATATCGTCACAGGCTAGGGTGTATGCCCGTTCCATCGTCAACTGCTCATGGAGAGCCTATAGCCCGTGCGTAGCCTGTTCACCCGCTTCTTCCAGCTCGAAGCCGCCAGCGGCCTTTTGCTGATCGCCGCGGCCATTCTGGCCCTGGTCATCAACAACTCACCGCTGTCCTATCTGTATAGCGGCCTGCTCGACGTTCCCGTCGCCGTCCAGGTCGGCGCGCTGCATATCGCCAAACCGTTGCTGCTGTGGATCAACGACGGCCTGATGGCCCTGTTCTTCCTGCTCATCGGCCTGGAGGTCAAGCGCGAGGTGGTCGACGGCCACCTGTCCAAGCCCTCCCAGGTGATCCTGCCTGCCACCGCCGCCGTGGGCGGCATGGTGATTCCGGCACTGATCTACTGGTTCATCAACCGTGACAACCCTGCCGCCGTGGCCGGTTGGGCGATCCCTACCGCCACCGACATCGCCTTCGCCCTCGGCGTACTGGCCCTGTTGGGCAAGCGCGTGCCGGTGTCGCTGAAACTGTTCCTGATGACCCTGGCGATCATCGACGATCTGGGTGCGATCATCGTCATTGCCCTGTTCTACTCGGGCACCCTGTCAAGCGTGTCGTTGCTGCTGGCCGCCGCTTGCCTGATAGTGCTGGTGGCCATGAACCGGCTTGGCGTGGTCAAGCTTGGGCCATACATGATCGTTGGCCTGATCCTGTGGGTCTGCGTGCTCAAGAGCGGTGTGCATGCCACCCTGGCCGGGGTAGCCCTGGCCCTGTGCATCCCGCTGCGCACGCGCCATGCCGAACGCTCGCCACTGCTCGCCCTGGAACACGCCCTGCACCCGTGGGTCGCATACGCCATCCTGCCACTGTTCGCTTTCGCCAATGCCGGTGTATCGCTGGCAGGCATGACCGTAGACAGTTTCACCCACCCGGTGCCACTGGGCATCGCCGTCGGGCTGCTGCTGGGCAAGACCGTGGGGGTCTTCGGGCTGACCTGGGTCGCGGTCAAGCTGCGCCTGGCCGCGCTGCCTGTCGGCGCCAGTTGGGGGCAATTGCTGGGTGTGGCGATACTTTGCGGCATCGGCTTCACCATGAGCCTGTTCGTCGGCTCGCTCGCCTTTGTACCTGGCAGCAGTGATTACGCCGGTATGGACCGCATGGGTATTCTCACCGGCTCGTTCTTCGCCGCCGTGATCGGCTATGCGGTAACCGCCATGGCCAGCCGCAAGCCCAGCGTCGGCTGACCTGGTCGCAGCATGAAAAAACCCCGACTGGCGAGCGCCATGTCGGGGTTTTTCTTGTTGGGCTACGGTCAGTGCGTAACGCGGCTGGTGCCGTCGACGGTCATGATGCGTACGCGGTCGCCAACGCGGAAGATCTCGTTCTGCTGTACGGCCTGCACATAGGCCCGCATGCTGCCATCGTCCTCACGCACGGTGATTTCGACACCCTGGGTACGAGTCAGGCCTTCTTCGGCGGCGGAACCGGCCAGACCACCGGCTACGGCACCGATCACGGCGGCAACGATGCTGCCACGACCACCACCCACGGCGCTGCCGGCCACACCACCGACGATGGCGCCAGCACCACCACCGATCGGGGTCTTGGTGCCCTCGATCTTGACCGGACGCAGGGACTCGATGGTGCCCATGCGCACGGTTTGCACGCGGCGGGCCTCATCACGGGAGTAGCTGTCACCGGTCAGGCTCGAGGCACAGCCACCCAGCAACAACGACATGGTGGTAAAGGTCGCCACCAGCAAAGCGGATTTACGCATGGGTAAAGTCTCCATAAGTCAGGTGTCCATTAGACGCTGCAGGTTGACCGCTGTCACGGTACAAACGTAATAAAATTGTTTTCATTCAGCCAGGGTACAGCCTGCATGGCTGTGTCGAGGCCATTTCAAGTGAGACCAAGGATAGCCATGGATTACTTCATCGTCGTGGTCACCACCGTCGCGGGGCTTTACTTCCACTGGTGGCTGTATGTGCGCATGCGCCGCTGGATGGACCGTGACCTGGCATTGTCGCTGGCTGGGTCGGCCCCAGAAAAGCGCGCGTATATGCTGCAACGGCTGGAGCAGGCGCGCGTGGAGAAGGTGGGGCGCAAGCAGTTGGCGGGGTGGTTGGAGCGGGAGGCTGCCGGGTTTCCGGGATAGCCTTGTGTCGCGAAAGGGCCGCAAAGCGGCCCCACAATTTCAGGGCGCCAACCGCTCCCGCAGCCATTGCCCATCCACCAGCCGGTAGTTCAGTCGGTCATGCAGGCGACTGGCCCGCCCCTGCCAGAATTCGATGCGTTCAGGCAGCAAACGATACCCACCCCAATGTTCCGGACAATGCGGCTGAGTGTCGCAGAAGCGCGCCTCGGTGGCCTTGACCAGCAGCTCCAGCTCCTCACGGCTGGCGATTACCTGGCTCTGCGGCGAAGCCCATGCCCCCAGGCGGCTGCCCAGCGGGCGCACCTGGTAGTAGGCGTCAGATTCCTCAGGCGTGACCTTTTCCACACGCCCTTCGATGCGCACCTGGCGCTCCAGTGCAGGCCAGAAGAAGGTCATGGCGGCGAAAGGGTTGAACAGCAGTTGCTGGCCCTTGGCGCTATCGTAGTTCGTGAAGAAGGTGAAACCACGCTCATCGAGCCCCTTCAGCAACAAGATACGACAGTGAGGACGGCCTTCACCATCGACAGTGGCCAGGGTCATGGCGTTGGCTTCCACCGGTACCTGCTCGGTTTTCACCGCGTCGGCGAACCACTGGTGGAACAGGGCGAACGGCTCCCCCGGGGCCTGGGCTTCAGCCAGGCCATCGCGGGTGTAGTCGCGGCGCATATCAGCCAGGGATTGGGTCATTGCTGCGTTCCTTGACGATCAGTTGGTCTTCGCAGGGCTGTTTGCAGCTACTTTCTTGTCAGCGGTAGCTTTCTTGGCGACGGGCTTGGCCGGCGCGGCTTTTTTCTTGGCCGTTGTCTTGGCAGGCGCCTTGGCCTTGGCTTTGGTGACAGATTTCTTCGCCGCAGCCTTGGTGGCCGGCTTGCTGTCGGCAGGCTTGGCAGCAGGCGCCTTGACGTCCTGCACCGCCACCATCGGGGCCCGCGCCGGAGCGGCTTGCTGGTACTTGGCCAGCAGGGCGACCATGGTGTTCTGCGGGGTCAACAGCATTTCCACACGGCGGTTCAGGGCACGGCCCTCGGCGCTGTCGTTGGCGGCGCGCGGCATTTCCGAGCCCATGCCCTTGAGGTTCAGGCGATCACGCTGCAGGCCGCTGAGGCGGAAAATGGCCGACACCGAAGCGGCGCGCTCCAGGCTGAGCTTCTGATTGGCAGCAGCGACACCGCTGCTGTCGGCATGGCCAAGCACCAGCACGGCGGTCTTGGCATCGCCTTCGACGGTCTTGGCCACACGGGTGATCGGGCCCAGGGTCATCGGCAGCAGCATGTTCGGACGATCGGGGTTGTACGAGCTGTCCACCGGGATGGTTACGGCCAGCACGTTGTCACGGCGCTCCAGCTCCAGCTTGCTGCCCTTGATCGCCTCACGCAGCTTGGGCTCGTACTCGTCCAGCCAGGCCTGGGTGGCCTTCTGGTCGATCTTCGGTACCACCGGCCCCTTTGCCTGCTTTTCTTCACCGCCAAACGGCCACCACCAACGGCTGGCGTTGTCGGACTTGGCGTCGGCCTTGGCCACGTTTTCAGTGACGGCTTCCTTCACTTCCTGCTCGGCAACCTTTTCCGAACCAAAGGGCCACCAGCTCGAGGCGCTGTCCTTCGAGCCGTCCTGGGGGTGACTGGCGCAGCCTGTAACGGCGGTCAGGCACAGGGCGAGTGCTAAGGTTTTGTGTGAAGACATCAGCGATACACCATGAAATAGAAAGAAATTTTGCCTACACGCTTCAGGCGTTGGCATTGAGGATAGTCAAAGGGGTGGGGCAACACCCGCATTACCCGATCAAAGGCAACTGGCAAGGACACGTACCAGTTTCTGGGCTCGCGGGTCCATGAGCACATAAGGGCCGAGGGTATTGACCACGAAACCGAAGGCCACATCGTGTTCCGGGTCAGCGAAACCGACCGAGCCGCCGGCGCCTGGATGGCCGAAGGCGCGGGCCCCGAGGCCGAAGGTGGCATTGGCCACATCGGGCTGGTCGAGCATGCAGCCCAGGCCAAAACGCGTCTGGGTGAGCAGGGTGCGATCCTGCCCGATGCTGTGCTCACGGGTCAGTTCGTCGAGCAGTTCGGATTCGAGCAGGCTACCGTCCAGCAACCCGGCATAGAAACCCGCCAGGCTACGCGCATTCCCATGACCATTGGCCGCTGGCTGCTGCATGCGCCGCCACTCAGGCTTGTTGGTACTGGTCAGTATCGCCGGCGGGTTGGTGAAGGCACGGGTCGACAGGGCCTCGGGCTCGCGCATGGTCACCTGCAGCAGGCGCTGCGCCGCGGCGTCCCCGGCGTTGCCCTTGCCACGGGCGATATGCGCTACGCGATGGAACTCATCGTCCGCCAGGCCGACATGAAAATCCAGCCCCAACGGCCGAGCGGTACGGGCCACGATCGAGTCGCCGGGGCCACGGCCGTCGGCACGGCGGATCAGCTCGCCGATCAGCCAGCCATAAGTAATGGCGGCGTAGCCGTGCTCGGTGCCGGGTTTCCACCAGGGCGTTTCGGCTGCCAGCGCATCGACCATGGCCTGCCAGTCATACAGCGCCTTGGCCGGCAGCAGCTCACGGATGGCCGGCAGACCGGCACGGTGGCTGAGCAACTGGCGCAGGGTGATCGCCTGTTTGCCTGCCTGGGCGAACTCGGGCCAATAGTTGGCCACTGGCGCATCGAGCGCCAGCTTGCCCTCGCCGACCAGTTGCAGGGCGGTGACAGCGGTGAAGGTCTTGGTGCAGGAGAACAGGTTGGCGATGGTATCGCTGTGCCAGGCCTGCTGGCCGTCCTTGTCGGCACAGCCAGCCCACAGGTCGACCACGGTTTCGCCACCGACCTGGATGCACAGCGCGGCGCCACGCTCCTGGGGATCATCGAACAGCGCGGCAAAGGCTTCGCGCACTGCTTCGAACTTCAGCTCATAGTGACCCTGGATCTGCACCCGCTGTTCTCCGTACGACCAATTCCGAAAATGGTGTGCATTGTTTCAGTAGTTTGGCGTTTTGCAAACTGGCTTGGGCTGGGTGGTCACTGTGGGAGCGGCCTTGTGTCGCGATGGGCTGCGCAGCAGCCCCGGCAATTTATACAGCGCCGCTGAAATGAGGGGACTGCTCCGCAGTCCTTTCGCGACGCAAGGCCGCTCCCACAAAAAGACCGCGTCGACCTGGGCTAGGGCGCCGGTTTTTCCAGTTGGGCTCGCAGCTGGCTCATTGCCTGCAAGTTGCTCTTGCGCACGGCATCGACAAACCCCGGGTAAGGCACATCGGTGATCGCCACCAACCCAAGGTGGCCGTTCTCGCCATCGAGCAGGCGGCCGCTGGCCGGCTGGTCAAGGTACTGGAACCAGTGCGCGCCAACGATCATCGGCTGCGCCAGGGCTGCCTTTAGGAAGTTGCCGTAGGCCGGGCCGCGGTCTTCTTCCCGCGCTACTTCCAGCGGCCCCGGCCAGAACGGCCCGCGATCGCGCGAGCCGAACTGGAACTCGGACACCAGTACCGGCTTGTCCAGCTCGGCCAGGCGGGCAAAGTCGTAGCCGTCCTGCGGTTTGAGGGTATAGAAGTTGAAGCTGAGCACATCGCAGAACTCGGCGCAGGCCTTGACCGCCTCCGGCGTGCTGACGGCATAGCGGCCACCCAGCAGCAGGTGATTGGGCGCATGCCACTTCAACGAGTCGGCAATGGTCTTGAAGTAGGTTTCGGCGAATACCTGCTGGAAGTGCTGGTAGTCACGCTCGATTTCCGGATGCTCCGGGTTGGGTAACGGTGCCTCGAAGCCTGGGTCTTCCATCAGTTCCCAGGCGGTCAGCTCGATGCCCCATGCCTTGGACAAGCCTTCCTGGTTGCGGTATTTGTCACGCAGCTGCTTGAGGAAAGCGCGCTTGGCTGGTACATCGGTGGTCAGGCGCAAGGTTCCGTAGGCCAGGCCGTAACGCGCCTTCGCGTCACTACCGGGGGCGGCCCAGGCCAGTTCGTTGTCGGCGAAATAGCCGATCAGCCAGGGGTCGTCACGGTGATCGCGGGCGGCAATGGCCACGGCGCGTTCGGTGGCCATGGCAAAACGCGGGTCGAACGGGTCGGGCATGCGGCCCCACCAGTCCATGCCAGTGCTGATGCTGGCGTAATCCCCGACGATCGATAGCGGCAAGGTGTACGGCATGCGCCTGGCCTGGCCCAGGGCCGGTTCGCTCCAGTTGCCGACCGTGTTGAAACCCCAGGCCTGCAGGCGATCGAGCGCATGCACCTGCCAACGGGCGGTATCCAGCGCCAATGGAGGGCAGTTGGCCGGCTGCCCTTCTACCGCGGGCGAACAGGGTTTGCCATAGGTGCGCTGCAGGTTGGCGGCATAAAAATCGAACCAGCGCCCCTGTTTGAAGTTGCGCCCCTGCGACGAGGGGTTGCCGTCGTCGTTGTTGCCGTCGCCATAGAATGCGGCCAGTGCATCCCCCTCGCCCGGCAACGCCTTGAACATTCCCTCACGCCCGGCGATGTAGGTACGCCCGCCATCCGCGGCCACGGCATTCACCCCCAGGGAGTAGAACGGATGCCCCTCGGGCGTTACCAGGTACCAGCGGCCGTCACGCTTTTCGGTGCGGAAAAAGCCTTTGGCCTCGAACGCCGGCCCGGCCAGCAGGCCACCGTACGCGTCCAACGGCTGCTTGCCACGCTCTGCCAACCAGCCTTTGAGCTGTTGCTGCTCGCGCATATCGGCCGCCTTGAGCTGCTCGTCATTGGCAACCTTTTCAGGCCAATGGCCGCGGGTGGACTGGCCATAGGCATCGATCAGCTCCTGGTAGGCCGCCTTGTAGGCCTGGTCGTCATCCTGGATGCCGACCCGCTCGATCAACAGGTTCTGCGCCACCTTGGGGTTGGGGATACTCAGGCTGACCGACACCACCTGCTTGAGGTCGAGCGCGCCGGCGCTGCTGGTCAGCAGCAGGCGCTGGCCGCCATGGTTCCAGGGCATGGGCGGGCCGGCGCGCATGCCCTGGCTCAGCGGCGAACTGGCCGTCAGCGGTACCATCACGGTTTGTGCAGGCCCGGCCGGTAGGTCGATGCGGCTGGTCAACGTGCGACCATCACTGCTCTGTACCATGACGTCCACGGTCAGCGCCCAATCCATCGCGCTTTGCAGTCGCAAGGTCAGGAACTGACCGCCGGACCAGTCCCACACACCGCTTTGCGGGCTCAGGCGCAGGGTCGGCCGCTGGGCAGGGTTGAACACCACGCGCCGCAACACTTCGCCTTCGGCCGTCTGCTCCGCGTTGTACTGCGGCATACCGGCATCCTCGGTCACCACGTTGACCACCGAGGCCGGGCGCACGAAGCTGAACAGCGTCTGCTGCCCAGCCAGCAAAGGCGAGCTGAACAACAGGGCGAAAACGGCGGGCAGGGTACGGCGGACCATAAGGCTGGGGCTCTCCTTCAGGGCCCTCATGGCCCACGACTGAGTATGGACAACGCGCCAGAGCAAGTGCTCCGGCGGTCAGGAAATCTCCCGCCGGAACGGCGGCAGCGCATTGAGAATAGCCTTGCCATAGCGTTGGGTGACCAGACGCCGGTCAAGCAAGGTGATGACACCGCGGTCCTGCTCGGTTCGCAGCAGGCGGCCGCAGGCCTGGATCAGCCGAAGCGACGCGTCGGGCACGGCAATTTCCATGAACGGGTTGCCGCCGCGAGCCTCGATCCACTCGGCCAGCGCCGCTTCGACCGGGTCGTCTGGCACGGCAAAGGGAATCTTGGCGATCACCACGTGCTCGCAGTAGGCACCCGGCAGGTCGACACCCTCGGCAAAGCTGGCCAGGCCGAACAGCACGCTGTGCTGGCCATCATCTACCCGCGCCTTGTGCTTGTTCAGGGTTTCCTGTTTGGACAGGTTGCCCTGGATCAGCACCAGCTTGCGCCAGTCACGGTCCAGGCCATCGAACACGTCCTGCATCTGCTTGCGCGAGGAGAACAGCACCAGCGCGCCACGGGCCTCTTCCACGATACTCGGCAGTTCGCGGATGATTGCCGCGGTATGCGCCGCTGCATCGCGCGGGTCGGCCTTGAGGTCGGGGACCCGCAGCAGGCCGGCATCGCCATGCACGAACGGACTGGGCACCACGCAGGTGACCGCGTCACGCGGCAACCCCGAGCGCATGCGGAAACGGTCGAACTTGCCGAGCGCGGTCAGCGTCGCCGAGGTCACCAGCGCGCCATGGGCCACGCTCCACAGACTGCGGCGGAGCATTTCGGCGGCCAGGATGGGGCTGGCGTTGACTTCGATATCGAACAGCGCACCGCTCTCGGCCAGGGTCAGCCAGCGGGCCATGGGCGGGCTGTCTTCCGGGTCTTCGGCGGTAAAGGCCGTCCACAGCTCCCAGTTGCCCTGGGCACGGGTGACCAGGCTTCCGAACAGCGGGTACCACTCCTCGGCCTGGTGGCTGGCGATGCCGATGTTGACCTCACCGTCCATGCCTTCCTTGAGCAGGTCGGCCAGGCGAGTGAACAGGTCGTTGAGGCGAGCAAAGCCCTTTTTCAGCTCGATGCCCACTTCGCGAATCTGCTCCGGCACCACACCACCTTCGAAGCGGTAGCGCGGGCGCTCACGGCCTTCGTTGTCCTCGCTGGGGCGGAAGTCGGCAACCTGCTCGCACAGGGTGAACATGAACTGCTGCTGGGTGCGCACTTCCCGCGCAAGCTCTGGCACCTGCTCGATGTACTTGCCAAGGTCACCGGGCAGCGGGTGCTGGGCCAGCAGCTTGGTCAGGTTCTTGGCGGTCTGTTCCAGCCAGTCGGCAGTGGAGCGCAGGCGCGAATAGTGGGCGAAATGGCCGATGGCCTTGTCCGGCAGGTGGTGGCCTTCGTCGAACACGTACATGGTGTCGCGCGGGTCGGGCAATACCGCGCCGCCGCCCAGGGCCAGGTCGGCCAGCACCATATCGTGGTTGGTGACGATCACGTCGACCTTGCCCATGCCTTCGCGGGCCTTGTAGAACACGCACTGCTGGAAGTTCGGGCAATGACGGCCGGTACACTGGCTGTGGTCGGTGGTCAGGCGTGCCCAGTCCTGGTCTTCCAGGGCTTCTGGCCAGCTGTCGCGGTCACCGTCCCAGCGGTTGCCGGCAAGCTTCTCGATCATGCTGTTGAACAGCTTCTGGCTGCGCTCGTCGACTTCGATGTGGAAGCCTTCTTCCTCGAACAGCTGGGCGGTAGCCGATTGGGCGTGGCCTTCCTGCAGCAGGATGTCGAGCTTGGACAGGCACAGGTAGCGGCCACGGCCCTTGGCCAGGGCGAAGCTGAAGTTCAGCCCGCTGCTGCGCATGAGGTCGGGCAGGTCCTTGAAGACGATCTGCTCCTGCAGCGCCACGGTGGCGGTGGCGATCACCAGGCGCTTGCCGGCGGCCTTGGCGGCCGGAATGGCAGCCAGGCTGTAGGCCACGGTCTTGCCGGTACCAGTACCCGCCTCCACTGCCACCACGGCAGGCTCGCCGGCACGGCGGCCTTCCTCGTCGCAGGCGATGTCGCCGAGCACCTTGGCCACTTCGGCGATCATCAGGCGCTGGCCATAGCGCGGCTTGAGGCTCTTGGCTTCGAGAAAACGCGTATAGGCGCCCTGGATGGTGGCTTTGAGTTCGTTGCTGATCATGGTCTGCAGGCGCCCGGAGGGCTGGATATATTTTCAGTGTTTCGCATGGGGCGGCTATCATACCCCGCTATTGCCCTTTATGCCGCATGGAGATCCAGATGCTTGCCTTTGCCTTGCCCTACACACTGCATGTCATTGCCGCCCTGGTGTGGGTCGGCGGCATGTTCTTCGCCTGGCTGGTGCTGCGCCCGGCAACGGTTGCAGCCCTTGAGGGGCCTGCCCGGCTGCGCTTGTGGGTAGAAGTTTTCCGACGCTTCTTCGGTTGGGTCTGGCTGGCCGTGGCGATTTTGGCGATAAGTGGTATCGGCATGTTGCACATGCGCTTCAGCAGCTTCGAGACTGCACCGAAGTATGTGCAGGTGATGATCGGTGGGGGCATCGCCATGTTTGCCCTGTTCATGCGCATCCAGGCGTTGCTGCTGCCGGAGCTGAGGGCGGCGGTGCAGGCCGAGGACTGGCCGGCGGGTGCGGCAGTGCTGGGGCGGATTCGGCGGATGGTAGGGATCAACCTGCTGCTGGGCCTGGCGGTGGTAGCCGTGGCCAGTTCGCGGCTGATGCTCTGATATCGCTTGCACCTGCCCTATCGCCGGCAAGCCAGCTCCCACAGGTACTGCACATGGCTTGCAGCCGATGCGGTCGCAGTGGAAGCAGGCTTGCCGGCGACAGGGCCAGTACAGGTTTTCACAAGCGCTGCAGGATCAGTTCGCCCGCGGCCCCCGCCAACCCAGGCTGGCCCGGCTGCCCCGGTCGGCCATTTGCGCCGGCGTCTGTGCGGTACACCAGGCACCCCTTGCTAGCCCCGCCCTTGCCGGCCTTGCCTGCAGCCCCGGCCTTGCCCGGTGCGCCGCCGTCCAGGCGCACCACGATGCGCTCCTGCGGGAAGCCCTGCGGCACGCTCAAGCGGATGCGCCCACCCGGCGCACCATCGTGCCCGTTGCCGCCGTCATCGCCATTGGCACCGCGGCTGGCCTGGCCCCAGGTGCAGCCACCGGCCTGGCCGTTAGCGCCATCGAGTCCCACGTACCCTGGCGCACCGGCACCGCCACGGGCATCGATAGCCAGGCGCTCGGCATCCACTTCAGCCAGTTTCAGGTCCAGGCTGCGGCCGGACCGGGCTCCCCGCTGGTAGGTGCCCGCTGCCCCCGGCGCACTGAATTCACTACCCTCACCCAGCCGTGCGCTGCGCGCCTCGATCAGCAACGGGCTATCGGACGGAGCAATGGCGATACGCGCATCGCGCCCCAGTTCCAGCTGGTCGACCTTCAATTCCGCGAGCGTGGCAGGCAGCAGCAGGGTTGCAGCATCGGCGACACGCAACTGTGCCAGGTGCACGCTAGCCGACTTGTCGGGCAGGCGAAGCATGGAATTGGCAGCGACCTCCAGGCTTTCGGCCTGGGCCAGGGGAGCGGCCATCATGGCCAGCAACATCAAATTACGCATTTCGCGGCGCCTCCTGCACACGGGGAATGGACATGACATGGAAGATACCCGTCAACAGGATCTGCAGACGATCGAACCAACGGTGGCTGCGCCCGCGCAGGCTGCCATTGAAGAACAACACTTCGAGCAGGTGCAGGCCGAGCAAGGTGATGCCGGCGGCGTTGATCAGCAGGTTGAAGGGCAAGGGTTGTGGCATCAACTGATTGAACAGCACCACCCCCCAGAAAGCGACAGTCAGGACCTTGCCCAAGCCCAGGATGAACTTCATATCCCGCCCCCATGGATTGTTGTTATGTCGAGCCGGCCCGTTCGAGCGGGCCGTGCGGCCAACATTAACCGCAATGTCAAGACAGGCGCCAGCACCACTCAGTTGAGGTGCAGTTCCACCCGTCGGTTGCGGGCGCGGCCCTCCTCGCTTTCGTTGTCGCTGAGCGGCTCACTCTCACCGCGCCCCTGGCTGGTGACCTTGCCCGCCTCCAGCCCCTGGCTGATCAGGTAAACGGCCACGCTGCTGGCGCGGCGTTCGGAAAGTGCCTGGTTGTAGCTGTCGGAGCCTACGTTATCGGTATGTCCGATCACGCTGACTTTGGCCACCGTCGGTGAATCGAGTTTTGCCACCAGGCCTTGCAGGCGCTGCTGGGCCGCCGGGGTCAGCTCGGCGGAATCGAAGGCGAACATCACCGCGCCGTTGTCATCCAAGATGATCACCTCCGGCGAGGGTTCGGGTTCAGTGGCAGGCGGCGATACGGGGTACACCTTCAACGGGCACCCCATATGGTCGACCGCAGTGTTTGCCGGGGTATCGGGGCAACGATCGCGGCGGTCGAAAATGCCATCGCCATCTTCGTCACCATCCTGGACGTAACAGATCAGCCCCCCGGCAATGGCACCAAGGGCACCGCCACCAGCCGCCCAACTCGAGCTTTCGATGGCGCCCAGGCCACCACCGACCAGGCCGCCGAGCAGGCTGCAGATGGGCCAGGTCTTCTGGTTGAGCGGCGCGCTACCATCGCTTTGGGTGGCGCAGCCCGCGAGCAGGCTGGCAGCCACCAACAGCGGCAGCGCCGCTTTCGACGTCACACTCATGCTGAATGCTCCTGTGTCATTGGCCACGGACGGCTGACTGCCGTTGAAGACACGCCCGTGCCACTGCTCAAGGCACGGGCGCAAGTCGCTCTACCGCTGGATCTTGATCTCGGTACGGCGGTTCATGGCGCGCCCCTCGGCCGTGGCGTTGTCTGCCACCGGCTGGGTTTCACCAGCCCCTACCACCGACACGAAGCTGCTGCGCGGTACTCCGCTCTCGACCAGGTAGTCGGTCACCGAGTGGGCGCGGCGCTCGGACAGTTTCTGGTTGTAGCTGTCGGAGCCGACGCTGTCGGTATGGCCGCTGACGCTCAGGCGGGCGGACGGCGCTTCCTGTTTCAGGCGCGTGGCAATGGTGTTGAGGCGCTCCTTGTCGCTGGCGGTCAGGCGCGCAGAGTCGAACTCGAAGTGCACATCGCGGATGACGATGACTTCTTCCTTCTGCACCACCACTTCCTCGACCACTGCGGCCGGCTCCGGTGGGCAGCCGTTGGCATCGACCTGCACACCGCGCGGGGTACCTGGGCACTTGTCACGGCTGTCCGGCACACCGTCGCCATCCTCGTCGCCATCGCCATGGGCCCAGCAATAGCCTGCCGCCAGGCCACCACCCAGCAACGCGCCCCAACCAGCCCAGCTGGAGCTCTCGATGGCGCCCAGGGCAGCGCCGCTTACACCCCCGACGGCGGCACATTTCGGCCAGTCGGTCTTTTGCAAACCTGCACAACCAGTCAACACACTGGTGAGCAGAACCAGGGGTATCGCTGTGCGTACTATGCTCATTTCATTGCTTCTCCTAGGGGGAATCGGCATAAGGCCGATTTCAGGGAGTAAAGACCGAGCATCTGATCCCTGCCACCAATAAGCCACGACACAGCCACATGCCTCTTTGCCCGCACGCTGCGGCCCGCTAGTCTTGGACGACTTCAACGAGGATTGCCAATGACCGACGGTTTTTCCCAGCGCACCCCGCAGCAGGCCCTGGCGGCCCTGCTCGAGCGCTTCACCCCGCAACGCCTGCTGCTGGTGGGCACGCGTTTCCCGGCGCTGGACGCCTTCGCCCAGGCGCACCCACAGGTAACCATCGCCACAGCCGCCCCAGGCCCGCTGCCGGCCGAACTGGCAGCCCAGCGCTTTGACCTGGCGGTACTGGTGGACTGCCTGGAGCACCTACCCAAACGCACCGGCCTGGAGTTGCTCGGCGGCATTCGCAACCTCAATGCCAGCCGGGTCGCGGTGCTTGCCGACCTGGGCGCCTGTGGCTGGCAAGACACCGATTTCTTTGCCCTGGCCCTGTCGGCCAGCGAGAAATTCCGCCGTGACCAGCAGGTATTGAGCCTGTTCACCTATGATCTACATGACTACAAGCAGGTACCGGACTGGCTGAATGCCAAGTTCTGGGCCAACCCTGAAAACTTCGGCAAGTACTGGTGGTGATGATGAGTGTCTCGGTCTGCCCTTGTGGCAGTGGCAACCTGCTCGACGCCTGCTGCGGGCATTACCATGCTGGCACCCCGGCACCGGATGCCCAGGCGCTGATGCGCTCACGCTACAGTGCCTACGTGCTGGGCCTGGTCGACTATCTGGTGGCCACCACTCTGCCAGCCCAGCAAGCTGGCCTGGATCGCGCTGCCATGGCTGCCTGGAGCGCCCAGAGCACCTGGTTGGGCCTGGAGGTAGAAAGTGCGGAGGTGCTCGGCGGCCAGCCAGAACACGGTTTTGTCACCTTCACTGCACGCTGGCACGACCAGGAGGGTGACCATCAGCACCGCGAGCGCTCGGCATTCGTCCAGCATGCCGGGCGCTGGTACTTCATCGACCCCACGGTCGGGCTCAAGGCCGGGCGTAACGACCCCTGCCCCTGCGCCAGCGGGCAGAAGTTCAAGAAATGCTGCGCCAGTTACGTGGGTAGCTGAACATGGTCGCCCGCACCCGCCCGCTGCTGCTCGCCCCCCTGATGGCATGGCTGGCACTGCTGGCGGGCTGCGCCAGTTGGGGCGGTGACGAGTGGCGCGAACCCGAGGTGCAACTGGTCGAGGTGGAGACAGTCAAGGCCAGGTTGCTGGAGCAGGAGTTCGTGCTGCACCTGCGAGTCGACAACCCCAATGACAGCCGACTGTTCATCCGCAACCTGTCGTATGCCATACGCCTCAACGACCTGTTGCTGGTGCAGGATGAAACCAGCGTGTGGCGCAGTGTCGGCGGGCACGCCCAGCGTACTTTCAAGATCACCGCGCGAACCAACCTGTGGCAGCACCTGAAACCACTGGCCAAGCTGCTGAAAAGCGAACAACCGCTGCACTACAGCCTGCAGGGCGAGCTGGCGACCGGGTTGCTCATCCATCGGGACCTGCACTTGTCGCGCAGTGGTGAGATAATCCCCGGCGACTACAACCCGGAGTAACCCTGCAATGTCCCAGCAACCCCACGTTCATGGCCCTGACTGCAACCACGATCATGATCACCACCACGATCATGGCCATGTACACGGCCCGCACTGCAACCACGGCCACCAGGAGCCGGTACGCAACGCCCTGAAGGACGTTGGCCGTAACGACCCGTGCCCGTGCGGTAGCCAGAAAAAGTTCAAGAAGTGCCACGGCGCCTGACCTGAACAGCACTTGCGCGTCCCAGCCGCGGGCCGCGCAGTGGGTAGCCGGGGCCTAGCTGACCCTGGCAGGCCCTGAAACATTGCGCTGCAGCACCACTGAGGTGGCCATCAGCAGCACGATGCACAGGGCCATGCAAATGGCATTGGTACCATCCCAACCGACCGTGCCCAGCAACAGCGACGGGCTGAATGCGCCAATGGTCGCGAACACCGCGATGGCCAGATCGTTCTTCCCCTGCATCTGCATCGCTGCCGGGCTGTTTTGCAACGTCTGCGCCAACAGCGCCCCACCGCCCACGTAAGTCAGGTTCCAGCCCAGGCCCAGGGCTATCAGTGACAAGGTCATCATCGCGTAGCTGTGCGACCACATGTTCATGGCCGTGCAACCGATCAGCAGGCCCAGGCCGAGACAGATGGTGGCCCTGATACCGAGCTTGTGGATGATGGCGCCAGTGAAGAACGATGGCGCAAACATGGCAATCACATGCCATTGAATCGCCAGGCGAACGTCGGAAAAGTCCTCATGCATGTGTTTCATGTGCATGGATGCCTGGATCATCAGCAAATTCATGATCCCGTAGCCCAGCGCGGCCACTGCCATGGCCACGGCAACCACCGGGCTCAGTGGCTCGGCGGTCGTATCAGCCGGTTTCGCTGCACGGTCTTTACTGGCGGTGCCGGTATCGCCGGGCAGGCAGGCCGCTGTCAGCAACGACATCACCGCCAGGACGACAAAAGCGGCGTAGCAGAGAGAAAACAGCGGATACCCGCGAACATCCCTCAGCCACTCGGTGAACGCCGGCCCGACCACGGCAGCGATTACCCCACCGGCCACTACCAGGGAAAGCGCCTTGGGTTTCAGGTTCTGGGCCAGGTTGTCGGTGGCCGCGAAGCGATTGAAGTTGGCAAACGCAATGTAGATGCCCAATGCCGAATGGCTGATCACCAGCGTCGGGAAGTGCTGGTACTGCACCGCCAGGTAGCCACTGATGCCAGACACCGCCAAAGGGATCGAGCCCAGCATGAAGGCGCGCTTGCGGCCGATACGGCTCATCAGCCTGGAGACCGGATAGGTGGCCAGCATCAGGCAGAGGAACTGGAAACCATAGGGCACGGTGGACCACGTGGCGGCAGGCGCCAGCGCCGCCCCGACAATGGCCGCCATGGTCACGGACATGACCGCAGTCGTCAGGTTGATCGATTGCGCGGTGAAATACAGGTACGTGCGCCGCGGGAGTGTGCTCGACATAGCGTGTGCTCACGGTTGGTGGACGGGTCGATTTCGGAATTGGGAAAGATGCCGACAGGTCCATGGTCGCATCTGCCGCGCCCTGAAATTCGCACAGTCGACTCGTTTTCCGGTTAACTGTTAGGCTGTTTTTTCTAACAGCTGCTGGACCCGCCATGCGCCCGCACAGCCTTCATGACCAGTTGAAACAGCGCCTCGAAGCCGGCGAATGGCTGCCCGGCCAGCGCATGCCCTCCATCCGCAAGCTGACGGCGGCGGTTGGCTGCAGCTACCACGATGTCGTCTCCAGCTATGCCCGGCTGGTCAGCGAAGGTGTGTTGACCGCCATTCCTGGGCGCGGCTACTTCGTCGCCAGCCACTCACGGCAAACCGGCGCATTGGATGCGCCCGCAGGCATGGCCGGCGACCCGCTGTTCAAGCTGCTGCAGGGGGGCCAGCACAACATCAAACTGGGCAGCGGCTGGCTGCCACCCGCCTGGCGTGACACCGAGCTGCTGGCCAAGGCGATTCGCCGCACGGCGCGGTTGGAGCAGAGTTCGCTCGCGGAATATGGCGATATCCAGGGCTACCTGCCCATGCGCAAGCAGTTGTGCGTGCACCTGCAACGCCTGACCCGTGTCGATGCCCGGCCAAGCCAGTTGCTGACTACGCTGGGCGCCACACAAGCGCTGGACCTGGTGGCGCGGTTGTTGATCAAGCCAGGGGATCACGTGTTCGTCGACGAGCCCGGCAACGGCAACCTGATCAAGCTGATCCAATTGGCCGGCGGCCACGTGGTCGGGGTGCGCCGAACCCAGGACGGACCAAACGTGCAAGACATGAAGGAGCACCTGGCCAGGCACAAGGTGAAGGCATTCTTCTGCAACAGCACCTTCCACAACCCGACCGGTGGCAACATCAGCCCGCACAATGCCTTCAGCGTCCTGCGACTGGCGGTGGAACACGACTTCTTCGTGGTCGAGGACGATGTCTACGGCGACTTCAGCCCGGGTGTACGCCAGACCTTTGCCGAACTGGACAACCTTGAGCGGGTCATCTACATCGGCAGCTTCTCGAAATGCCTGTCCGCTTCATTGCGCGTGGGTTACATCGCCTGCTCGGCAGAGCTGATGGAGCCGCTGACGCGCCTGAAGCTGCTGACCTGCGTGGCGGTGCCGGCGTTTTGCGAACGCTTCGTCAACACCATCTTGTCCGACGGCACCTATGCCCGGCACATGCAAGACCTGCAGCAGCGCCTGATCCGGCAGCAGGCACAGACGCAGCAGTTGTTGCGGGCGCGTGGCTGGCAGTTCGACATAACGCCCCAAGGTGGCATGTTCCTGTGGGTCTACCACCCCGAACTGGCCGACCTGCAGCCTTTCATGCGTCGCCTGGAACAGCAACAGGTGCTATTGATGCCAGGCTCGGCCTTCGCTGTCAGCCGCGACTTTCAACGCCATGCACGCATCAATTGCACGCACTTTTCCGACGCCGTGGCCGAACATTTCAAGGTTTGAGTGCATGTCTTGATTCTTGAGGTGGCGCTCGATCTCACAGGCACCACACACCCCACGCCAAGCACAAAAAATAAACCGCCCAGGGACCTTGCATGGCGCCTGCGCGCTCACTACCTTAGCGCCTTTCGAAACCCGCCACGCCTTGCAGGAGCCCTCGTCATGGCCGCCTCCGCCTTCCCTCCATTCCGCCCGCGGTTCGCAACCGCTGCCACGCTGCTCGGCATGCTCGGGCTGGCAGGCTGCCAGACGGGCGGCTATCAGGACAGCGTGCCACCGGCCAGCGGTGTGCAGCCGCTCAAGGGTCTGGCGCAGAACGTGTCGGTTCGGCGCAACGCAATGGGCGCACCATTGATCGAAAGCAGCAGCTTCCATGACGCTCTGTTCAGCTTGGGCTATGTGCATGCCGGCGACCGCATCGAGCAGATGGTCGCCATGCGCCTGCTGGCCCAGGGCCGCCTGGCAGAACTGGCCGGCAGCGACGCGCTGGACATCGACCGCCTGATGCGTGCGGCCAACCTCAAGCAGAGCGCCGCCCAGCAGTATGCTGACGCCTCGCCACGGCTCAAGCGCTTCTTCGAAGTGTATGCGCGCGGCGTCAACGCCTACCTGTTCCGCTACCGCGACAAGCTGCCCGCCGGCCTGGCCAGCAGTGGCTACCACCCCGAATACTGGAAGCCCGAAGACTCGGCGCTGATCTTCAGCCTGTATGCCTTCAGCCAGTCGGTGAACCTTCAGGAAGAACTGAGCGCCCTGACCCTGGCGCAGAAAGCCGGCAGCGACAAGCTGGCCTGGCTGCTGCCTGGTGCCCCGGACGAGCCGTTGGCCGAAGCCGAAGTGGACAAGCTCAAGGGCCTGAACCTGGCCAACCAGTTGCCGGGGCTGCCGGCCCTGGCGGCTGCCAGCCAGAAGCTGGCCGACCTCGACCTTCTGGGCAGCCCGGGCTCGGCCAACCTGGCCCTGGCGCCGCAGCGCAGCCGCAGCGGCAAGAGCCTGCTGGCCAGCGACAGCCGAGCCGCCTGGGCCCTTAGCCCGGTGCAGATCCACACCGGCAAGTACCAGGTCGCCGGCCTGTCGCTGCCTGGTTTGCCGATCGTGCTGGCCGGCTACAACGGCAAGCTGGCCTGGAGCAGCAGCGCGGTCATGGCCGATAACCAGGACCTGTACCTGGAGCAACTGCGCCACCAGGGCAGCCAGCTGAGCTATCTGGCCGACGGCAAATGGCTGCCGGCCCGCGCCCGCAGCGAAACCTTCTTCGTCCGCGGCCAGCGCCCGCTGCGCGAGGTGATGTACGACACCCGTCACGGCACCCTGCTGGCCCAGCCAGGCAATGCCAGCCTGGGCCTGGCGCTGAACCTGCCACAGTTCAAGGGCGACCGCAGCCTGGATGCTTTGTTCGACCTGACCCGCGCCAAGAGCGTGGAACGTGCCTTCGACAGCACCCGTGAGGTGACCGCCGCCGCGCTCAACTTCGTCTTCGCCGAACCCGAACACATCGGCTGGCAAGTCAGTGGCCGCTACCCCAACCGCCGTGAAGGCCAGGGCCTTCTGCCCTCGCCGGGCTGGGACGGGCGCTACGACTGGGACGGCTATGCCGACCCGATGCTGCACCCTTACGACCAGGACCCGCCCGCCGGCTGGATCGGCCACGCCAACCAGCGCAGCCTTCCGCGTGGCTATGGCATGCAGCTGTCCAGCACCTGGTACTACCCCGAACGCGCCGAACGCCTGGCCCAGCTGGCCGGCAATGGCCGCCACGACAGCCGCAGCCTGATGGCCCTGCAGAACGATCACACCACCCTGCTGGCCGACAAGCTCAAGCAGATGTTTGATGCCCCAGGCATGGCCCAGCCGCTCAAGCAGGCGATCGATGCGCTGCCCGCCGCACAGCGCGACAAGGCCAGCGACGCTCTGGCCCGACTCAAGGCCTTTGATGGCCGTCTGAGCCCTGTATCGGCCGATGCCGCGCTGTACGAACTGTTCCTCCAGGAAGTCGCCCGGCAAACCTTCCTCGACGACCTGGGCCCGGAATCCGGCCCGGCATGGCAGGCTTTCGTCAGCAATGCACGGTTGTCGTTCTCGGCACAGGCCGACCACCTGCTGGGCCGCGACGACAGCCCATTCTGGGATGACCGCAGCACCCCGCAGAAAGAAGACAAGCCGGCCATTCTAGCGCGCAGCCTGGCGGGCGCGGTGGATGCTGGCACCGCGCAACTGGGCGCCGACCGCCGCACCTGGCAGTGGGGCAAGCTGCACCAGTACCGCTGGCCTGCACCGGCCTACCATGGCCTGGGCGACGCCCTCGGCCGCTCGCCGCTGGCTGCCGGTGGAGACTTCACCACCCTGGCCTTGACGCCATACGCCTGGGGCAGGGATTTCGACACCCGCCTGCCGGCCTCGGCGCGGATGATCGTCGACTTCGGCCAGGCCGAGCCATTGCAGGTGCTGACCAGCAGCGGGCAGTCCGGCAACCCGGCCAGCAAGCATTACAGCGATGGGCTGGACGCCTGGTTCAAAGGGCGCTTCATGAGCC
The DNA here is from genome assembly GCF_053557675.1 of Pseudomonas sp. XP1. NCBI lineage: Bacteria > Pseudomonadati > Pseudomonadota > Gammaproteobacteria > Pseudomonadales > Pseudomonadaceae > Pseudomonas > Pseudomonas sp. XP1. The sequence goes on from NZ_JBNRIJ010000027.1 coordinate 48,784, forward strand.
TGCCACTGCAACAGCAGAACTTCGCGCGGGCATATGGCAACCAGCGTTTGACGTTGGTACCCGGGAAGTAAGCAGTAGCATCTGTGTTGGGGCCAACTTGTGCCCCAACCATTCCCAGTCGAACTTCCCGCCCCTACCATGGTTCCTAACTGGTAACTCCAAGCCAGCACCCATGCCATGGACCTCGTCATCGCCCGCCCCGAAGGCCTGTACTGTCCGCCAGGTGATTTTTACATCGATCCCTGGCGGCCAGTGGAACGTGCCGTCATCACCCACGGCCACGGCGACCATGCCCGCGTCGGCAACCGCCACTACCTCACCGCCGCCCCAGGCGCCGGCATCCTGCGCAGCCGCCTGGGCCAGGACATCGACCTGCAAACCCTGCCTTACGGCGAACGCCTGCTGCACCATGGCGTAACCCTGAGCCTGCACCCAGCCGGGCATGTACTGGGCTCGGCGCAAGTGCGCCTGGAATATCAGGGTGAGGTCTGGGTCGCGTCCGGCGACTACAAGGTGGAACCCGACGGCACCTGCACGCCGTTCGAACCGGTGCGCTGCCACACGTTCATCACTGAATCGACCTTTGGCCTGCCCATCTACCGTTGGCCCAGCCAGGGCGAGATCTTCACCAGCATCAATACCTGGTGGCGCGCCAATAGCGAACAGGGGAAAGCCAGCGTGCTGTTCTGCTACGCCTTCGGCAAGGCCCAGAGAATCCTCCACGGGCTGGACGCCGACATTGGTCCTGTCCTCGTGCATGGCGCTGTCGAACCACTCAACCGGGTGTACCGGGACGCTGGCGTCTACCTTCCGCAAACCCGCTATGTCGGCGATATCCCACGCAACGACCCGCTGCTGCGCCAGGCACTGGTCCTGGCACCGCCTTCGGCGGGTGGCAGCAGCTGGATGCGCCGTTTCGGCGACTACAGCGATGCCTTTGCCAGTGGCTGGATGCTGTTGCGCGGCACCCGTCGCCGGCGCGGGGTAGACCGAGGTTTCGTGCTCTCGGACCATGCCGATTGGCCGGGGTTGCTCTGGGCCATCGGCCAGACTGGCGCAGAACGCGTGATGGTCACCCACGGCTCGGTCAATGTGCTGGTGCGCTACCTCATCGAACAAGGCCTCGATGCCCGCGCCTTCGTGACCGAGTATGGCGAGGAAGATGACGTGGTAGCCGCGGAGCCAGACGCATGAAAGCATTCGCCGAGCTGTACCTGAGGCTGGATGCGACCACCTCCAGCACTGCCAAGCTCACGGCGCTGCGCGACTACTTCAGCACCGCCCCGGCTGGGGATGCCGCCTGGGCGGTGTACTTCCTGGCAGGCGGCCGCCCTCGTCAACTGGTACCTACACGCGTGCTGCGGGAGCTGGCCGGCAGGTTGGCGGGGCTGCCTGACTGGCTGTTCGAGGAATGCTACCAGGCCGTTGGCGACCTGGCCGAAACCATTTCCCTGCTGATGCCGGAAAGCCATCACCCTGGCGACGACGGCCTCGCCCGCTGGGTCGAAGCCCATCTACTGCCATTGCGCGGGTTGCCGGTAGAGGAGATCCAGGAACGCCTGCCGCCTCTTTGGGCCCAACTGGACCGACCCAGCCTGATGCTCTGCCTGAAACTCATCACTGGCAGCTTTCGCGTGGGCGTATCGAAGCTGCTGGTCACTCGTGCCCTCGCACAACTGGCCGGGCTGGATGCCAAACGCGTGGCCCAGCGCCTGGTTGGCTACACCGACATCAGCCACCGCCCGACGCCAGCCAGCTATCAACGGCTGATAGCCCCGGAATCAGACGATGAACATAGCCAGCGTGGCGGCCAGCCCTACCCGTTTTTTCTGGCCCACCCCCTTCAGGTACCAACCGACCAGCTCGATGCACTGCTCGGGCCGCCGAGCGAATGGCAGATCGAATGGAAATGGGACGGCATTCGCGCCCAGGTGGTCAAGCGCGAAGGCCAGCTGTGGGTCTGGTCGCGCGGTGAGGAACTGGTCACCGAACGCTTCCCCGAATTGCACAGCCTGGCACAGACGCTACCCGACGGTGTCGTGCTCGATGGCGAGATCCTGGTATGGAAACCCGGTGGTTCAGCAGATGAACTGGCTGTACAACCCTTTGCCATGTTGCAGCAGCGCCTGGGGCGCAAGACCTTGGGCAAAAAGCTGTTGAGCGACGCACCGGTCGTGCTGCAGGCCTACGACCTGCTGGAATGGCAAGGCGAGGACTGGCGCAGCCGGCCGCAGCATGCACGCCGCCAACAGCTGGAACACGTGCTTGAGCAGCATCCATTGGCCCCGGTGTTGCTCTCGCCTCTGCTCGAAGGCCAGGACTGGGCCGACCTTGCCCGCCAGCGCGAACAATCCCGCAGCCTGGGGGTGGAAGGGCTGATGCTTAAGCAGCGCGAGGCCTTGTATGGCGTGGGGCGCACCAAGGACATGGGCACCTGGTGGAAGTGGAAGATCGACCCGTTCAGCGTCGATGCCGTGCTGATCTATGCCCAGCGCGGTCATGGCCGGCGGGCCAGCTTGTACAGCGACTACACCTTCGCCGTGTGGGACGCGCCAGCCGGTACGCCGGGGCGGGCATTGGTTCCCTTTGCCAAGGCCTATTCAGGGCTCAGTGACGAAGAAATGCGCAAGGTCGACGCCATCATCCGCAAGACCACGGTTGAAACTTTCGGGCCGGTACGCAGCGTGACGCCGACGCTGGTGTTCGAGCTTGGGTTCGAGGGCATCGCCCTGTCCAGGAGGCACAAGAGCGGCATTGCCGTGCGTTTTCCGCGGATGCTGCGCTGGCGGCTGGACAAGCCAGTGGAAGAAGCGGATGACCTGGCCACATTGCAGGCGCTGTTGGCCTGAAAACATTTCTGGACCGTGCTGGCTTCTTCGCGGCTAAACCCGCAAAGAAGCCAGCGCGGTGACCAGGAGGGCACCGATGCAGGCGCAAGGCCAAAAACTGTGCTTCTATCTGTGTGCCGCCCCGTGTCGCAGACCGTTTTCGCCACGCACCCAGGACCACCATGCACCATTCAACTCACGACCTGCTCTCGCCCGTTCCGGGTATCACCCGCCAGTTGCACAGCTTCCACTTCGGACCTCGCGGTGGCGGCAAAGTCTATATCCAGGCCTCGCTGCATGCCGACGAGCTGCCCGGCATGCTGGTGGCCTGGCACCTCAAGCGCCGCCTGGGTGAACTGGAACAGCAAGGCCGCCTGCAACGCGAAATCATCCTGGTACCGGTGGCCAACCCGGTCGGTCTGGAACAAGTGCTGCTGGATGCGCCGCTGGGGCGCTTCGAACTGCAAAGTGGCGAGAACTTCAACCGTAACTTCGTCGACCTTTCGGACAGCATCGGCGACCAGATCGAAGAGCACCTTACCGAAGACCCGGCGCACAACCTTGCGCTGATCCGCGAATACCTGCGCCGCGGGCTGGACGCACACCCGGCGCGCACACCGCTGCAAGCCCAACGCCTGATACTGCAGCGCCTTGCCTGCGATGCCGACATGGTGCTGGACCTGCACTGCGACTTCGAGGCGGTCGAGCACCTGTACACCACGCCAGACGCCTGGCCGCAGATCGAGCCGCTGGCCCGCTACCTGGGTGCCCAGGCCAGCCTGCTGGCTACCGACTCAGGCGGGCAGTCGTTCGATGAGTGCTTCAGCCTGGTCTGGTGGCAGTTGCAGCAACGCTTTGGCAAACGGTTCCCGATTCCGCTGGGCTGCTGCTCGGTCACCGTCGAGCTGCGCGGCCAGGCCGATGTAAGCCACGACCTGGCCAGCAAGGACTGTCAGGCGATCCTCGACTTCCTGACCCATGCGGGGGTCATCGAAGGAGCCGCAGCCGCCCTGCCCGCCTTGCGCTGCCCGGCCACGCCGCTGGCCGCCGTCGAACCGGTGATAACGCCACTGGGCGGGCTGCTGGTGTACCACGCCCGGCCAGGCCAGCACCTGGAGGCGGGCCAGCTGATCGCTGAAGTAATCGACCCGCTCAGCGACCGAGTCACTGCCATCCGCAACAGCCAGCCCGGCCTGCTTTATGCACGAAACGTACGGCGCATGGCTACCGCAGGCATGGTCATCGCCCATGTCGCAGGCGAGCAGGTGTGCCGCAGCGGCTACCTGCTTGCCAACTGATCCGGTAAAACCATTGCACCAGCCTGGTTGTCTGTAGCAACACAGCCATCGAAGGACCCTATGCCCCATGCCCGCCGCCACCGACCTCGCCAAGGCCTGGTTCGCCAAGCGTGGCTGGAAGCCTTTCGCTTTCCAGCGCCGTGTCTGGGCTGCCGTGGAACGAGGCGAATCCGGCTTGCTGCATGCCAGTACCGGTGCCGGCAAGACCTACGCGATATGGCTCGCCGCGCTGCGGGCCTTCAAGGCCCAAGCCCAGGGACGTCATGCTGCCCCCTTGCAGGTGGTGTGGGTCACCCCCATGCGAGCCTTGGCCGCCGACACCGCCCGCGCGCTGCAGCTGCCGCTGGACGACCTGGGCCTGCCCTGGAACGTGGGCGTTCGCAGCAGCGACACCGGCAGTGCCGAACGTGCCCGGCAAGCACGGCGCCTGCCCAGCGTACTGGTCACTACCCCTGAAAGCCTTACGCTGCTGTTGACCCGGGCACAAGCCCGCGACGACTTCGCCACGCTGCGCCTGGTAGTGGTGGACGAATGGCACGAACTGCTGGGCAACAAGCGTGGGGTACAACTGCAACTGGCTCTGGCCCACCTGCGCCATTGGCACCCGACCCTGCCGACCTGGGGCCTGTCTGCCACCCTCGGCAATCTTCAACATGCGCTGGACGTATTGCTGCCACAAGGCGGCTTGCTGGTACAAGGCCGACAAGACAAGCCGCTACAGGTCGATACCCTGCTGCCAACGGCCATCGAGCGCTTCCCCTGGGCTGGGCACATGGGCTTGAAGATGCTCGACCAGGTCAGTCGGGAAATCGACGCCAGCAGCAGTTGCCTGGTATTCACCAACACTCGTGCGCAGGCCGAACTCTGGTACCAGGCCCTGCTCGAAGTACGCCCCGACTGGGCCGGACTGATTGCCTTGCACCATGCCTCGCTGGCCCGCGATACCCGTGACTGGGTGGAGCGCAGCCTCAAGCAAGGCAGGCTGAAGGCAGTGGTCTGCACCTCCAGCCTGGACCTGGGAGTAGACTTCCTGCCCGTGGAGCGAGTACTGCAGATCGGTTCTGCCAAGGGCATTGCCCGCCTCGTGCAACGGGCCGGGCGCTCCGGCCATGCGCCGGGGCGGCGCTCCCGGGTTACTCTGGTGCCCACCCACAGCCTGGAACTGGTGGAAGCAGCCGCCGCCAGGCAGGCCCTGGCAGCCGGGCACATCGAGGCCCGTCATTCGCCGCGCTTGTGCATGGACGTGCTGGTGCAACACCTGGTCAGCATGGCCTTGGGCAGTGGCTTTCATCCGGAGCAGTTACTGGACGAAGTGCGTAGCACCTGGGCCTTTCGCCAGTTGCGCGACAGCCAGTGGCAATGGGCGCTGGACTTCGTCTGTCATGGCGGCAGTTCTCTGAGCGCCTACCCGGACTACCAGCGCGTCGAGCGCCAGGCCGACGGCGCTTACCGGGTTGCCAGCGAACGTCTGGCACGCCGCCATCGCATGAGTATCGGTACCATCGTCAGCGACGCCAGCCTGCAGCTCAAGTACTGGAGCAAGGGTGGTGGGGGCAAGGCGCTGGGCAGCGTTGAAGAGGCATTTATTGCCCGTTTGCGCCCTGGCGATACCTTGGTGTTCGCCGGGCGAGTGCTGGAGCTGGTGCGCGTGGAAAACATGACCGCTTACGTACGCCGCAGCACCGCGCGCAAGGCGGCGGTTGCACGCTGGAATGGTGGCCGCATGCCGCTCTCCAGCGAACTGGCCAACGCACTGGTCGAGCAGTTCGGCGCAGCATCTCAGGGGTGTTTCCAAGGCCCGGAGATGCGCGCAGTGCGCCCCTTGCTTGCCTTGCAGGCGCAGTGGTCGGCGCTGCCCACTCCCACCACGCTGCTGGCCGAAACCTTCAAGTCGCGCCAGGGTTGGCACCTGTTCCTGTATCCGTTCGCCGGGCGTATGGCAAACCTTGGCCTGGCCAACCTGATTGCCTGGCGAGTGAGCCGCGTGCAGCCGCTTTCGGTTTCGATTGCCGTCAATGACTACGGGTTCGAACTGCTCAGCCCTGGCAACGTGGACTGGGCAACGCACCTGCCGCAGGCACTCGGTACCGAACACCTGCTGGACGATGTGCTGGCCAGCCTCAATGCAGGAGAAATGGCATTGCGCCGCTTTCGCGAGATCGCGCAAATTGCCGGGCTGGTGTTTGGCGGGTATCCGGCGGCGCAGAAAAGCCTGAGGCAGATCCAGGCCTCCAGCGGGTTGTTCTACGAGGTATTTCGCAAGCACGACGCTGGCAACCTGCTACTGACCCAGGCACGGGACGAAGTGTTGAACGAGGAACTGGAGATCGAGCGGCTGCACCGGCAATTGCTGAAAATGGGGCAGTTGCGGCTGGAGCTGCGACAGCTTGAGCGGCCTGGGCCATTGGCCTTTGCCTTGCTGGTGGAAGGCATGCGCGAGACATTGAGCACCGAGAAGCTGGCGGACCGGATTGCCAGGATGGTCGCTGAGCTGAACAGTGTGGCGGACGCTACGGTATGACCAACTTTCTATCCATCGAACACCATGGCCAAGTGCTCTGGCTGCTTTCGGACAAGGCGATCTACTGGCCAGCCCGCCGTGCCCTGCTGGTGGCCGACGTGCACATCGGCAAGGCAGCGAGTTATCGTGCCCTGCACCAACCGGTACCACGCGGCACCACCGACGCGACACTCGACCGCCTGGATGCATTGCTGGCCGCACATGATTGCGAGCAACTGATCATTCTTGGCGATTTCCTGCATGCACGAGCAGCGCGTGCGCCGGCAACGCTCGCCAAGCTGCAGACGTGGCGAGAACGGCACAAGGCCCTGAAAATTGTGCTGATACGCGGCAATCATGATAGGAACGCCGGTGATCCACCCGTGTCGCTCGAAATAGAAGTCTTGAGCGAACCCTGGCTGCTGGAACCCTTCGCGCTACAGCACGAACCCGATCCACACCCGAGCCACCCGGTACTGGCAGGGCATGTACATCCGGTATTCGTACTGCGTGGCAAGGCTCGGCAACGCCTGCGGCTACCTTGCTTCCTGATCGACGGCCAAGTCAGCCTGCTGCCGGCGTTCGGTGAATTCACCGGGGGTTGGGAAATCGCGCCCACGAGCACCAGCCGGTTGTATCTCGCCGGAGCAAACCGTGTCTGGGCACTCTAGCCCAGGTCATTCAGGCTACAGGCGCCGGAGGAGGCTCATCAGGCAAGGTTGGCTCGCCCGGTTCCATGGGTGGTGTTTCACCGGGCTCCGGCGGTTGCGGGGTATCCGGGTCAGGCTGGTGGGGCACGCCGCCCGTCTGCATGGGCAGCGGGTGTGCCAGCAGTGACCATGGCAGCAACCCGACGTGGTTGGGCTGCAGAACTGCCAGCTTGGCACTGATTGCGGGGTGGAGTTTCATTGGCTGCTCCTGACAAGGCCGCTGCGCATCATGCGCACCGGCGTTATCCAGTTGGAGTGCCAAAGGCGCGGGGAATTCCCCGCGCTCGTCGGCTCAGGTACGCGGCAGGGTGACGCCGCGTTGGCCCTGGTACTTGCCGCCACGGTCCTTGTACGACACGTCGCATTCTTCGTCGGACTGCAGGAACAGCATCTGGGCCACACCTTCGTTGGCGTAGATCTTCGCCGGCAGCGTGGTGGTATTCGAAAACTCCAGCGTCACATGGCCTTCCCACTCGGGCTCGAGCGGGGTGACGTTGACGATGATGCCGCAACGGGCGTAGGTGCTCTTGCCCAGGCAGATGGTCAGCACGTCGCGCGGAATGCGGAAATACTCGACGGTGCGCGCCAGGGCGAAGGAGTTCGGCGGGATGATGCATACGTCGCTCTTGATGTCGACGAAGCTGCCGGCATCGAAGTTCTTCGGGTCGACGGTGGCCGAATTGATGTTGGTAAACACCTTGAATTCGTCGGCGCAGCGCACGTCATAGCCGTAGCTGGAAACGCCGAAGGAGATCACCCGGCTGTCCTGTTCGCCGCGCACCTGGCGCTCGACGAACGGTTCGATCATGCCGTGTTCCTGCGCCATGCGGCGAATCCACTTGTCCGATTTGATGCTCATGGCGGAGTGTCCTGAAGAGTTGCGAAGTGAAAATTCGAGACGCGCATCTTACCGGTCCCGGCGCCCAGGTTAAAGTTCCATGCCTCACCCCGCGCCGGGCGGGGGCTGCAGCCGCCGTCGATCCGAATTTGCGTAAAGCGCCTTCTGACCATTGGCAGGTTGCGGAAAGTGGGGTAAGGTGGCGCCACTGTGCTGCACGTGACACCGAGAATCTCTAGTTTGATGCACGATCCTGATCGGCCCATCGCTGAATTTTCTGCTCTCTTTGCGCTCAGTCCCGGCCAGGGTTTTTCCTGACCGTTATCAAATTGTCCAAGGAGACAGAAAAATGTCCAACCGTCAATCCGGTGTTGTTAAGTGGTTCAACGATGAAAAAGGCTACGGCTTCATCACCCCTCAGTCGGGCGACGACCTGTTCGTGCACTTCAAAGCCATCCAAGCTGACGGCTTCAAAACCCTGAAAGAAGGCCAGGCTGTTACTTTCGTCGCTACCCGCGGCCAGAAAGGCATGCAGGCTGAAGAAGTTCAGATCGCCTAAGTCGATCGAAGCTTCCTAGCTTTCAAAAAAACCCGCCTTCCGGCGGGTTTTTTTATGCCTGGCCGAAAGACCGAGTCGCTTGCTTCGCGGGTAAACCCGCTCCCACAGGGACAGCGCGGTGCTTGAAGGCTGCGCTGTCCCCGCGAAGCAGGCGACTCGGTCTGCCAGTCAATCTTCGCTGATGGTAATGCTCGGCATCGCCGGCGCCGCAGCTTCCTGTAGCACGATCCGTGCGCCCACCTGGCGGGCCAGTTCCTGATAGACCATGGCAATCTGGCTTTCCGGCTCGGCGATAGCCGTCGGCTTGCCGCTATCGGCCTGCTCGCGAATCAGCATCGACAAAGGCAACGACGCCAGCAGGTCGACGCCGTACTGGCTCGCCAGCTTCTCGCCACCGCCTTCGCCGAACAGGTGCTCGGCATGGCCGCAGTTCGAGCAAATGTGCACGGCCATGTTCTCCACCACGCCCAGCACCGGGATGTTGACCTTGCGGAACATTTCCACGCCCTTCTTGGCATCCAGCAGGGCCAGGTCCTGCGGGGTGGTGACGATCACCGAACCGGCCACCGGCACCTTCTGTGCCAGGGTAAGCTGGATGTCACCGGTGCCCGGCGGCATGTCGATCACCAGGTAATCCAGGTCGTCCCAGGCGGTCTGGGTCACCAGCTGCAGCAGCGCGCCGGAAACCATCGGGCCACGCCATACCATCGGCGTGTTGTCGTCGGTAAGAAACGCCATGGACATGACTTCCACGCCATGGGCCTTGATCGGCACGAACCACTTCTGCTCGCGAATCTGTGGGCGGGTGCCTTCGGCGATGCCGAACATCACGCCTTGGCTGGGGCCATAGATATCGGCATCGAGAATACCCACCCGCGCACCCTCGCGGGCCAGCGCCAAGGCCAGGTTGGCCGCGGTGGTCGACTTGCCCACACCGCCCTTGCCCGAGGCCACTGCGATGATGTTCTTGACGTTGGCCATGGCCGGCACCTGAGCCTGGGCCTTGTGCGCGGCCACCACGCAGTCGATCGACACCTGGGCACTGCTGACACCCTCGAGGTTGCCGATGGCGGTCTGCAGCACCTGGGCCCAGCCGTTCTTGAACAGCCCTGCGGCATAACCCAGCTGCAACTGCACGCTGACCTGCCCGCCCTGGATATCGATGGCGCGCACGCAGCCGGCGCTGACCGGGTCCTGGTTCAGATAGGGGTCGGTGTACTGGCGAAGCACGCCCTCGACGGCGGCACGGGTGACGGCACTCATGGAGACTCCCAATGGCAAACTGAATGTAAAACAGACGCCTATCCTAACCCGTCAATCGTCAGCAGATGCGCATGCGGGGTGAAATATCTTCGCCAGCCCTTTATAGTGGCCGATCAACCTCATTTTTACCCCGTCGCCAGATAAGTAGCCAAGCCACCATGTCCGAGCCACGTCAGATTCTCGTCACCAGCGCCTTGCCCTATGCCAACGGTTCGATCCACCTGGGCCATATGCTCGAGTACATCCAGACAGACATGTGGGTCCGCTTCCAGAAGCTGCGCGGCAACCAGTGCATCTACGTCTGCGCCGACGACGCCCACGGTTCGGCCATCATGCTGCGCGCCGAGAAGGAAGGCATCACCCCGGAGCAACTGATCGCCAACGTCCAGGCCGAACACAGCAGCGACTTTGCCGACTTCCTCGTGGACTTCGACAACTTCCACTCCACCCACAGCGAAGAGAACCGCGAGCTCTCGGGCCTGATCTACGCACGCCTGCGTGACGCCGGGCACATCGCCACCCGTTCGGTGACCCAGTACTTCGACCCGGAAAAGGGCATGTTCCTCGCCGACCGCTTCATCAAGGGCACCTGCCCCAAGTGCGCGGCCGAAGACCAGTACGGCGACAACTGCGAGAAATGCGGCGCCACCTACGCGCCCACCGAGCTGAAGAACCCCAAGTCGGCCATTTCTGGTGCCACTCCGGTACTGCGCGATTCCCAGCACTTCTTCTTCAAGCTGCCGGACTTCCAGGCCATGCTGCAGCAGTGGACCCGCAGCGGCACGCTGCAGGACGCTGTAGCCAACAAACTGGCCGAATGGTTGGACTCGGGCCTGCAGGAATGGGACATCTCTCGCGACGCGCCGTATTTCGGCTTCGAGATCCCGGGCGAGCCAGGCAAGTACTTCTATGTGTGGCTGGATGCACCGATCGGCTACATGGCCAGCTTCAAGAACCTCTGTGCACGCCGCCCGGAGCTGGATTTCGACGCGTTCTGGAACGAGGGCTCCAAGGCCGAGCTGTACCATTTCATCGGCAAGGACATCGTCAACTTCCACGCCCTGTTCTGGCCAGCCATGCTCGAAGGTGCAGGCTTCCGCAAGCCAAGCGCGGTCAACGTGCACGGCTATCTGACGGTGAACGGCGCCAAGATGTCCAAGTCGCGCGGTACCTTCATCAAGGCCCGCACCTACCTCGACCACCTGCAGCCGGAATACCTGCGCTACTACTACGCCGCCAAGCTGGGCCGTGGCGTCGATGACCTGGACCTGAACCTGGAAGACTTCGTGCAGAAGGTCAACTCCGACCTGGTCGGCAAGGTGGTAAACATCGCCAGCCGCTGCGCCGGTTTCATCCACAAGGGCAACGAAGGCGTGATGGTGGCTGGCGATGCCGCACCGGAGCTGACCGAAGCCTTCCTGGCGGCAGCTCCGTCGATCGCCGACGCTTACGAAGGCCGCGATTTCGGCCGTGCCATGCGCGAAATCATGGCGCTGGCCGACCGCGCCAACGCCTGGATCGCCGACAAGGCCCCATGGTCGCTGGCCAAACAGGAAGGCAAACAGGATGAAGTGCAGGCCATCTGCGCCCAAGGCATCAACCTGTTCCGCCAACTGGTGATCTTCCTCAAGCCGGTGCTGCCGGTGCTGGCCGCCGACGCAGAGGCCTTCCTCAACGTGGCACCGCTGACCTGGAACGACCACCTGTCACGCCTGGAAAACCACCAGCTGAACCCGTTCAAGGCGCTGATGAGCCGCATCGAACCGGCCAAGGTCGAAGCCATGGTCGCCGCCAGCAAGGAAGACCTGCTGGCCTCCGAAGCCAAGGCCCCAGCCGGCAACGGCGAGCTGGCCAAGGACCCGCTGTCGGCGGAAATCGAGTTCGACACCTTTGCTGCCGTCGACCTGCGCGTGGCGCTGATCGTCAAGGCCGAGGCCGTACCGGGTGCCGACAAGCTGCTGCAACTGACCTTGGACATTGGTGATGAGCGCCGCAACGTGTTCTCCGGCATCAAGTCGGCCTACCCCGACCCGTCCCAGCTGGAAGGTCGCCTGACCATGATGGTGGCCAACCTCAAGCCACGCAAGATGCGCTTTGGCGTGTCCGAAGGCATGGTCATGGCGGCCGGGCCTGGCGGCGAAGAGATCTACCTGCTTAGCCCGGACAGCGGTGCCAAGCCGGGCCAGCGCATCAAGTAACAAAACTGCTTGAACTTGTGGGAGCGGGCCTGCCCGCTCCCACAATGATTCCGGCACCTTGACGCCAACCCGGACAATCGCCCCGATTCCCGGCTATCGTCATCTCATGAGCGACTACATCCTGGTCCTGATCAGCGCTGCGCTGGTCAATCACCTGTGCCTGCAACAACAGCCATTTCCCAGGCTGCACCTCCACGTGCACGGCCTCGCCTGCGCACTGTGCATTGCCTTGGGCATGATCGGCGCACGAATACTGGTGCGCGGGGTGCTTGCCCCGCTGCAAGCCCAGGACCTTGCCCTGTTCCTGTTGTTGCCTTGGCTGGCCGTGCTTGCCTGGGGCGCGCCATTGCTGCTGACAAGGTGGCGCCCGAGCTGGCCGGTGACGCAACTGCCCGCGCTGCTGTTGAGCAACGCGGTAGTACTGGGGTTGGCCCTGCAACAGACAAGCGACGACAGCACATGGCTCGCTACCGTGCTGCAAGGCCTGCTGGCCGGCGGCGGCTTCTGGCTGGCGTTGGTGTTGTTCGCCGACCTGCGCCAGCGTAGCAATCATGCCGACGTCCCCGGGGCAATGCGCGGCCTGCCCATCGAATTGCTCGGTGCCAGTGTAATGGCGATGGCGTTTTCCGGCTTCAACGGGCTGCTCACCCAATGACTGCCAAGCCCGACCCGCGGCTAAGCACCAGCATGGGGCTGGTGTTGCTGGCTTGCGTACCTGGCCTGTTGGCGCTGTTCTGGCTGCATGGCTGGAGCATGCTAATCAACCTGTTGCTATGCGCCAGTGCCGCGCTGCTGTGCGAGATGTTGTCGCTCAAGTTGCGAGCACAACCGCTGAGCACGGCGCTGAACGACGGCAGCGCGCTGGTGACTGCCGTGCTGCTGGCCGCCGCCCTGCCGACCCTGACGCCGTGGTGGTTGCCGGTAGTCGCAGCCAGCGTTGCAATAGGCATCGGCAAGCAGGCCTTTGGCGGGGTCGGGCGCAACCTGTTCAACCCGGCCATGGTCGGCTATGCCTTCGTGCTGCTGAGCTTCCCGTTGCAGATGAACCATTGGCCGGGGCCGGCACCTGGCCTGCTCGATAGCCTGCAGCTGGTGTTCGCCGGCGGCGAGCAGATCGATGCCTGGGCCCGGCCGACACTGCTCGACGGCCTGCGCCACAATCGCAGCCTGACCATCGATGAACTGTTCGCCAGCCACCCGGGATTCGGCAGCATCGGAGGGTGGGGCAGCGAATGGGTCAACCTTGCGTTCCTGCTGGGCGGCCTGTTTTTGCTGCAACGCAAGGTGATCAGCTGGCATGCGCCGGTTGGCCTGCTGGCAGGGTTGCTTCTGTTCAGCCTGCTGGGCTGGAATGGCTCGGGTTCGGACTCCAACGGCTCCCCCCTGCTGCACCTGTTCTCCGGCTCGACCATGATGGCGGCGTTCTTCATTGCCACCGAGCCGGTGTCCGGCCCGCGGCAGGAGTGGGCGAAGCTGGGGTTCGGCCTGGGGGCGGGCCTGCTGATCTACTTGATCCGCACTTGGGGCAGCTACCCGGACGGCACGGCGTTCGCCATCCTGCTGATGAACCTCATGGCGCCGAGCCTCGAACGCCTGGCTGTGCAGCGCAAGCAGGTTGCACGATGAAGCGTCTGGTACGTGATGTCGGCCTGCTGGTACTGACCGGGGCACTGGCACTGTCGGCAACCCTGGCCTGGCGTCACTGGACCAGCGCGGCCATCGCCGACGCAGAGAAACAACTGAATAGCCGCCAGCGGCTGGCGGTGCTGCCAGAAGGCAGTTACGACAACCACCCCCTGGACAACCCGCTGCCCAGGCCCGCCGCCCAGCGGCCAAACAGCCGGATCCTGGCAGCTTACCGGGCGACGCTGGCGGGCAAGCCGGCCGCCATCATCCTGGTCACCCAGACCCAGGGCTATGCCGGGCCGATCGTGCTCAGCGTGGCCATTAGCGCGGACGGCCGGCTGATCGGCAGCCAGGTGGTCGAACAACAGGAAAGCCCCGGATTAGGTGCACGCCTGGGAGATCCGCAACTGAACTGGCTGGAGCAATTTGCCAACCGCCAGTTGGGCGATCGCTGGGCGCTGAAGCGCGACCAGGGCGACTTTGACCAGTTGGCTGGCGCAACCGTGACCTCACGAGCAGTAATCGGCGCGCTGCAAGAGGCGCTGAGATACTTCGATGAGCAGCGCAGCGCGTTGCTGGAGGGCGCCATGCATGAATAGGTTCTACTTGCTCGGCGCAAGCCTGGTGCCCCTGCTGGGCGCCACCCGAACACTGAGCGAAGGGGCCACCATCGGCGTGTGTGCAGTGCTGATGAGCAGCCTTCACCAGCTGTTGCTGGCGCCCCTGCGCCAGCGGCTTGCCACCTGGACCTATGTGCTGGCCAGCCTGCTGCTGTTGGCGGCCCTGGCCAGTTGCCTGCAACTGGCACTGCGTGCCTGGCTGCTGCCAGTGGCACTTGCCCTCGGCCACTATCCCGCACTGCTGTGCCTGCAATGCCTGGCCACTGACCACCTGCTGCCCGATCAAGGGCGCTGGCGCCTGCTCGCCGGCCACCTTTGCGCACTGCTTGCCACATGCCTGCTGCTCGGCGCCAGCCGCCAATGGTTGGCCGACGGTACCGGCCTGCACCTGGCCAGCCTGGCCCCGGGCGCCTTGCTACTGCTCGGACTGCTGTTGGCCTTGTACAATCGCCTGCGTCCGGGCACCGCCCAACCACGTCGTCAAGGAAAGCTCTGATTTCATGAATGCCGCCAAACGCCTGGAGATCTTTCGCAGGCTGCACGAAGACAACCCCGACCCGAAGACCGAACTGGCCTACACCACCCCGTTCGAACTGCTGGTCGCCGTAACCCTGTCTGCGCAGTCCACCGATGTCGGCGTCAACAAGGCCACCGCACGCCTGTTCCCGGTCGCCAACACCCCCGAGGCCATCTATGCGCTGGGCGTCGAAGGCCTGAGCGAGTACATCAAGACCATTGGCTTGTACAACAGCAAGGCCAAGAACGTCATCGAAGCCTGCCGGCTGCTGATCGAGCGCCATGGCAGCCAGGTACCGCAAACCCGCGAAGCCTTGGAGGCGCTACCAGGCGTGGGCCGCAAGACCGCCAACGTAGTGCTCAATACGGCGTTCCGCCAGCCGACCATGGCTGTGGATACCCATATCTTCCGGGTCAGCAACCGTACCGGGATTGCACCAGGCAAGACAGTGCTGGAAGTGGAGAAAAAGCTGATCAAGTTCGTACCAAAGGATTACCTGCTGGACGCCCACCACTGGCTGATCCTGCATGGGCGCTATGTGTGCCAGGCACGCAAGCCACGCTGCGGCAGTTGCAGGATCGAAGACTTGTGCGAGTACAAGCACAAGACCTCCGACGATTGAGTCGATAGTTGGAAACCACCTGTTTCGATTGAAAAAATCTTTTTTACCGGCGTCTGCTTTCTGGTTATAAGGACGGCCAATGGCCCCTTGGCTTGGAGCGACTCATGAGTAGCGATAAAGACGACCTGTCGATCGAAGATGATTTTGTTGCCGCGGACGACGAAGCGGAACCCCAGGTGGAAACCGCAAAGACCAACCTGAGCAAGCGCCGCACCATCGACAATATGCTGGAAGAAAGGCGCCTGCAGAAGCAGCTGGCCGACTTCGACTACGATCTGTAACCTTGGCAAAGCCTCCTGACTGGAGGCTTTACGGCCCTGGCGGTCAGTTCAACCCTTGCCGCTGCGCCAGCTCGATCAGGTCCACCAGCGACCGCGCATTGAGCTTGAGCAGCAGGCGCGACTTGTAGGTACTGACCGTCTTGTTGCTGAGGAACATGCTGTCGGCAATCTCCTTGTTGGAACGCCCTCGCGCCAGCTGTTGCAAGACGGTCATCTCGCGCGCCGAGAGGCGGTTGACCATATCCGCCTCGCTTCCTCCCCTCCCACGTGACACATGCAACGCCTGGTTGGGGAAGTAGCTGTAGCCCGACAGTACGGCCTTGATGGCGCTCAGCAGTTCGGTGAGTTCCTGCTGCTTGCACACATACCCCGCCGCCCCCGCCTGCATGCAGCGCATCGAGAAGTTGCCGGGTGCCTGCGATGTCAGCACCAGTACCTTGCTACCCGGACTGAAGGTTGTCATGCGGCCGATCACCTCCAGGCCATCCAGCTTGGGGATACCGATATCAAGCACCACGATATCCGGCAGGTGTTGCCGTGTCAGTTGCAGCGCAGCCACCCCGTTGTCGGTTTCCGCCACGACGTCATACCCATGCCGCTCCATCAGCATGCGTACGGCCAGGCGTATGACCGGATGATCATCCACGATAAGCACTTTATTCATGCGATATCCATTCATTGCTTTTGCTTTGGCCCGCCAAGATAACCTACACAACGCTTGGCTGGCGCGGTGATTTACCGGCGAAATATATGAACAGATGGAACCTACAACACTTACAGAAATTTCCTACACTCAACCGATGTGCTTGTAACAATCAAATTCCTTGTTACCAAATAAACGGTATCACCGGCCTGTAAAAGTGCACCAGTTGAAAACCGGCCGACACTTCGGGAAATATTCGATTCAAATACGCTGAACAGACGCGGCCATCAGGATTTCGAGCGATTATTCTCACCCGGGAAACAGTCCAGTCTTTAGTTGAGCAACGCCGTAAGGTAAAGATGTGCAAAATCGCTGGAGACGACCCATATGCACCAAGTACAACCTGTCGCCCCGCTGACGATCATTGCCATCTTCGCAGGGATTATCGAAGCCTCCGCCCTTGCCACATTGCCGTTTCTCAGCGAGTCCAGCCAGAAGCTCTATACTTGGTTCCTGGTGGGCTTCCCATTCTTCCTGACGGCACTGTTCTTCCTCACGCTCAACTTCAATTACAAGTCGTTCTATGATCCCTCGTCAAACAGGACGGCAAATGACAACAAGTCGACACAGAGCGATGTGGCGAAACATGCAATGCCCGGCAACACCAGCGAAGCGCTGCAGGGCGAGCCTGTCACATTCATGTTTTCCGGCCCCGATGCCTATCGCATGATGGAGCAGCAATTGCTATCCGCCCTTGCCCAACCGCCTCAGCAAGCGCGCACCTGGCGTTTTTGCAATCTGGATAGGCGTCAGTGTGCACAACTATCGATCAGCACGCTTGATGGACAGGTGGCGAACGACGGCCGTTGAATGCCTCAGGTTTTCCACAGGCCAAAAAAACCCCGGCCTGGGCCGGGGTCCTTGATGCACGTGGCCGCTATCAGAGCAGCGAGCGGCCCTTGTTGGCAGCAATGCGCATACGCAGCGCGTTGAGCTTGATGAAGCCCGCTGCGTCCGCCTGGTTGTAGGCGCCGCCATCTTCCTCGAAGGTAGCGATGTTGGCATCGAACAGCGAGTCGTCCGACTTGCGGCCGACAACGGTGACGTTGCCCTTGTACAGTTTCAGGCGAACCACACCGTTCACGTTAACCTGCGAAGCGTCGATCATCTGCTGCAGCATCAGACGCTCCGGGCTCCACCAGTAGCCGGTGTAGATCAGGCTGGCGTACTTCGGCATCAGCTCATCCTTCAGGTGAGCGACTTCGCGGTCCAGGGTGATCGACTCGATGGCACGGTGGGCCTTGAGCATGATGGTACCGCCAGGGGTCTCGTAGCAGCCACGCGACTTCATGCCAACGTAACGGTTCTCGACGATGTCCAGACGGCCGATGCCATTGGCACCACCGATACGGTTCAGGTCGGCCAGTACGGTGGCCGGGGTCTTCTCGACGCCGTCGATGGCAACGATGTCACCGTTGCGGTAGGTCAACTCGATGTAGGTAGCCTGGTCCGGGGCGTTCTCGGGCGAGACGCTCCAGCGCCACATGTCTTCTTCGTGCTCGGTCCAGGTATCTTCCAGGACACCGCCTTCGTAGGAAATGTGCAGCAGGTTGGCGTCCATCGAGTACGGCGACTTCTTCTTGCCGTGGCGCTCGATCGGGATGCCGTGCTTCTCGGCGTAGTCCATCAGCTTCTCGCGGGACAGCAGGTCCCACTCGCGCCATGGGGCGATGACCTTGACGCCTGGCTTCAGGGCATAGGCACCCAGCTCGAAGCGCACCTGGTCGTTGCCTTTGCCGGTGGCGCCGTGGGAAATGGCGTCGGCGCCGGTTTCGTTGGCGATCTCGATCAGGCGCTTGGCGATCAGCGGACGGGCGATGGAAGTACCCAGCAGGTACTCGCCCTCGTAGACGGTGTTGGCGCGGAACATCGGGAACACGAAATCACGCACGAACTCTTCGCGCAGGTCATCGATGTAGATCTCTTTAACGCCCATTGCCTGGGCCTTGGCACGAGCAGGCTCGACCTCTTCGCCCTGCCCCAGGTCAGCGGTGAAGGTCACCACTTCGCAGTTGTAGGTATCCTGCAGCCACTTGAGAATCACCGAAGTATCAAGGCCGCCGGAATACGCCAGTACGACCTTTTTTACGTCCGCCATGCCATCACTCCACGGGGTTGTACGGAAAGGGATCGATTCTAACGACGTTACGGATAAATTTACAGTGGGGCGACAGCTTCTGACGACAAAGCGACAGGAAGTTTCGGAAGGGCGACTTACCGTCGGAAAGTATGAAATGCCGTGT
>NZ_JBNRIJ010000028.1:0-16436 GCF_053557675.1 Pseudomonas sp. XP1
TCGCCCGTGTTCGCGGGCAAGCCCGCTCCCACAGGGATCACGCCAGCTTTTAGAAATTGAGCAAGACAGTTGCTCCCACAGGTACACCGCCGACCTTGAGGCCCGCGCTGTACCTGTGGGAGCTGGCTTGCCGGCGATGGGGCCGGTACAGGCAAGCAATATTATTCAGCGATCAGCCAGTCCATGCGGAAGCTGCCGGCGGTTTGCGCCAGCTCCTTGGCCAGCCATGGCAGCAGCTCATTGAGCTCTTCTTCCAGCCCCCAGGGCGGATTGGCGATGGCCAGACCTGAGCCGTTGAGCCCCTGCGGGCTGTCCTGGTGGTGCACATACAACTCGACCCGCAGCAGTTTCGGTGCGCCGGTGCTGGTCAGGTCCTGGTAGAAGCGGGCCAGCGAGCGCTGGTCCTTGATCGGGTACCAGATGGCCGCGACGGTCTGGCGCATGCGGCCGATCGCCTCTTTCATGGCGGTAGTGCAGCGCTTGAGTTCGTCAGCCTGTTCGAACGGTGGGTCGATCAGCATGATCGCGCGCTTCTCCTGCACCGGCAGCAAGGCCCGCGGCACGTGCCAGCCTTCGCCCAGGTGCACGACCACGCGCGGGTCTTTCTTCATGTTTTCCTTGAGCAGCGGCCCGTCTTCGGGATGCTTCTCGTTGAGCAGGGCACGGTCCTGCTGGCGCATCAGACGGCGGGCCAGCTCGGGCGAACCGGGGTAGTAGCGCAGCTCGCCATCGGCATTCAGGCGCTTGATGATGCGCAGATAGTCGCCAGCCATGGCCGGCAGGTCATCGCGATTCCACAGGCGGGCGACACCTTCCAGGTACTCGCCGGTGCGGGTTGCCTGGTCGCCCTGCAGGTCGTAAAGGCCGAGCCCTGCATGGGTATCGATGTAGGCGAACGGCTGCTCCTTGCGCGACATCAGGGCGATGAGGCGGGTCAGCACGATATGTTTGAGGACGTCGGCGTGGTTGCCGGCGTGGAAGGCGTGACGATAGTTCATGGCAACTCCTGCGGGGGTGGCAAGTTTACCTTGCCTTGCAGGCGGAGTCAGGCCTGGCTGCTGATCGGCGGTGACCTCTTCGCGGGTAAACCCGCTCCCACAGGTACCTCACAGAATTTGAGTTCTGTGCAATCCCTGTGGGAGCGGGTTCACCCGCGAAGCAGGCGCCGCCGACTCAACGGGTATTACTTGTCAGCGTGATACGCCGCATCAGCAGTCTCGAAGCGCTTGACCATTGCCTGCGACGGGCTGCCCAGCTTGCTCACCACGATGATGGCGATGCTGGCGAACAGGAAGCCCGGGATGATTTCGTACAACCCAAGGGTGTCGAAGTTCTTCCACAGGATCACGGTCAGTGCGCCAACCACGATACCGGCCAGTGCGCCGTTACGGGTCATGCCTTTCCACAGTACCGAAATCAGCACCACCGGACCGAAAGCAGCACCGAAGCCGGCCCAGGCGTAAGCTACCAGGCCCAGCACGCGGTTTTCCGGGTTGGAGGCCATGGCGATGGCGATCAGGGCGACGGCCAGCACCATCAGGCGGCCGACCCACACCAGCTCGACCTGCGAAGCGCTCTTGCGCAGGAACGCCTTGTAGAAGTCTTCGGTCAGGGCGCTGGAGCACACCAGCAGCTGGCAGCTCAGGGTACTCATTACCGCCGCCAGGATGGCCGACAGCAGCACACCGGCAACCCATGGGTTGAACAGGATCTTGGCCAGCTCGATGAACACCCGCTCGTGGTTCTCGCTGACCGGGCCTGCCAGGTCAGGATGCGCCGAGAAGTAGGCGATACCGAAGAAGCCCACGGCGCAGGTACCGACCAGGCAAAGGATCATCCAGGTCATGGAGATACGACGAGCGTTGGCGATCGACTTCACCGAGTCGGCAGCCATGAAACGCGCCAGGATGTGCGGCTGACCGAAGTAGCCCAGCCCCCAGCCCATCAGCGAGATGATGCCGATGAAGGTGGCGCCCTTGAACATGTCGAAGTGGGCCTGGTTGACCGCATCGATGGCAGCGAAGGTGGTATCGAAGCCGCCAGTGGAGATCAGCACGATCACCGGAGTGAGGATCAGCGCAAAGATCATCAGCGAAGCCTGCACGGTATCGGTCCAGCTCACCGCCAGGAAACCACCGATGAAGGTGTAGGCGATGGTCGCAGCAGCACCGGCCCACAGGGCCGTTTCGTACGACATGCCGAAGGTGCTCTCGAACAGACGAGCACCGGCAACGATGCCGGAGGCGCAGTAGATGGTGAAGAACACCAGGATCACGATGGCCGAGATGATCCGCAGCAGGCCGCTGTTGTCTTCGAAGCGGCTGGAGAAGTAGTCCGGCAGGGTCAGCGCATCGCCGTTGTGCTCGGTCTGCACGCGCAGACGACCAGCAACGAACAACCAGTTCAGGTAGGCGCCGACAGTCAGGCCGATGGCAATCCAGGCTTCGGACAAGCCGGAGAAGTAGATGGCGCCTGGCAGGCCCATCAGCAGCCAGCCACTCATGTCGGAAGCACCAGCGGAAAGCGCGGTGACCACGCTACCCAGGCTGCGGCCGCCGAGGATGTAGTCGGAAAGGTTATTGGTGGAGCGATAGGCGGCGAAGCCGATCAGCACCATTGCGGCGATATAGACCACGAAAGTGATCGTTAGAGGATTGCCCATGCGTGTGCCCTGGCGTTTGTTTTTATGTCATGCACAACCGCAGCCATGGCGGTTGCACCCAGGCCGCGAATCGTATGCAACAACGCAAAGTGGGTGCAACCATTTTTCATTTGCAAGTTGCACCTCTTCGTGCAAATTCCGACAAATCTGATTTTTTGCTCCTTTTTGGAGCAAAAAGCCCACTTTCAAGAATAAAACGCACCGAAGAGGACCCTTTCAAGGCTGTGGAAATGGTTGCCGGACGAGTTGCACCTTTTCCGTGAAAAATTCGGGTTGCACCTGGTTGCACCCGAATTGTCCTACAGCTACTCTTGGCGTCAGCTTAGGCCACAACCGTGGCAATAACGAGGATAAGAAATGGCGACGACCACCCTTGGGGTCAAACTCGATGACCCGACCCGTGAGCGACTCAAGGCAGCTGCGCAGTCGATTGACCGCACCCCGCACTGGTTGATCAAACAAGCGATCTTCAACTACCTGGAGAAGCTCGAGGGTGGTGCCACCCTTACCGAACTCAACGGCCATGCCAGCAACGTGGCCGACGACGCCGGCGAGATCCAACCCGACCACGGCCACCAGTGCTTCCTCGAGTTCGCCGAGAGCATCCTGCCGCAGTCGGTACTGCGCTCGGCGATCACCGCCGCCTACCGCCGCCCCGAACAGGAAGTGGTACCGATGCTGCTGGAGCAGGCGCGCCTGAGCGCCCCGCTGGCCGAAGCGACCAACAAGATGGCCGCCGGCATCGCCGAGAAACTGCGTAACCAGAAGAGCGCTGGCGGTCGTGCCGGCATCGTCCAGGGCCTGCTGCAGGAATTTTCGCTGTCGTCCCAGGAAGGCGTGGCGTTGATGTGCCTGGCCGAAGCCTTGCTGCGCATTCCCGACAAGGGCACCCGTGACGCACTGATCCGCGACAAGATCAGCACCGGCAACTGGCAACCACACCTGGGCAACAGCCCGTCGCTGTTCGTCAACGCCGCCACCTGGGGCCTGCTGCTGACCGGCAAGCTGGTGTCCACCCACAACGAATCCGGCCTCACCTCCTCCCTCACCCGCATCATCGGCAAGAGCGGCGAGCCGATGATCCGCAAAGGCGTCGACATGGCCATGCGCCTGATGGGCGAGCAGTTCGTCACCGGCGAAACCATCGCTGAAGCCTTGGCCAACGCCAGCCGCTTCGAGTCCAAGGGCTTCCGCTATTCCTACGACATGCTCGGCGAAGCCGCACTGACCGAGCACGACGCACAGAAGTACCTGGCGTCCTACGAGCAGGCCATCCACTCGATCGGCAAGGCCTCCCATGGCCGCGGCATCTATGAAGGCCCGGGCATCTCGATCAAGCTGTCGGCGTTGCACCCGCGCTACAGCCGCGCCCAGTACGAGCGCGTGATGGAAGAGCTGTACCCGCGCCTGCTGTCGCTGACCCTGCTGGCCAAGCAGTACGACATCGGCCTGAACATCGACGCCGAAGAAGCCGACCGCCTGGAGCTGTCGCTCGACCTGCTCGAGCGCCTGTGCTTCGAGCCTTCGCTGGCCGGCTGGAATGGCATCGGCTTCGTTATCCAGGCCTACCAGAAGCGCTGCCCGTATGTGATCGACTATGTCATCGACCTGGCCAAGCGCAGCCGCCACCGTCTGATGATCCGCCTGGTGAAAGGCGCCTACTGGGACAGCGAAATCAAGCGCGCCCAGGTTGAAGGCCTGGAAGGTTACCCGGTCTACACCCGCAAGGTTTACACCGACGTGTCCTATGTCGCCTGCGCCCGCAAGCTGCTGGCCGTGCCAGAGGCCATCTATCCGCAGTTTGCCACTCACAACGCCCACACCCTGTCGGCCATCTACCACATTGCCGGCCAGAACTATTACCCGGGCCAGTACGAGTTCCAGTGCTTGCACGGCATGGGCGAGCCGCTGTACGAGCAGGTGGTCGGCAAGATTTCCGAAGGCAAGCTGAACCGTCCGTGCCGCGTCTACGCACCGGTCGGTACCCACGAAACGCTGCTGGCCTATCTGGTGCGTCGCCTGCTGGAAAACGGCGCCAACACCTCCTTCGTCAACCGCATCGCCGACCACTCGATCTCCATCCAGGAACTGGTCGCCGACCCGGTCGCCAGTATCGAGCGCATGGGCACCCAGGAAGGCAGCATCGGCCTGCCGCACCCGCGCATCCCGCTGCCTCGTGAACTGTATGGCAGCGAGCGGGCCAACTCGGCCGGCATCGACATGGCCAACGAACACCGCCTGGCGTCGCTGTCCTGCGCCATGCTGGCGACCGCCCACAACGACTGGAAAGCCACACCGCTGCTGGCTTGCGCTGCCAGCGAAGGCACAGCCGCACCGGTGCTGAACCCGGCGGACCACCGCGACGTGGTCGGCCATGTTCAGGAAGCCACTGTCGCCGACGTCGACAACGCCATCCAGTGCGCACTGAATGCCGCACCGATTTGGCAGGCCACCCCGCCAGCCGAGCGTGCTGCCATTCTGGAGCGCACTGCTGACCTGATGGAGGCCGAAATCCAGCCGCTGATGGGCCTGCTCATCCGCGAAGCCGGCAAGACCTTCGCCAACGCCATCGCCGAAGTGCGTGAAGCCGTGGATTTCCTGCGCTACTACGCGGTGCAGGCACGCAATGACTTCAGCAACGACGCCCACCGCCCGCTGGGCCCTGTGGTGTGCATCAGCCCGTGGAACTTCCCGCTGGCGATCTTCACCGGCCAGGTAGCCGCAGCGCTCGCCGCCGGCAACCCGGTACTGGCCAAGCCGGCCGAGCAAACCCCGCTGATCGCCGCCCAGGCCGTGCGCCTGCTGCTGGAAGCCGGCATCCCTGAAGGCGTGCTGCAACTGCTGCCAGGCCGCGGTGAAACCGTCGGTGCCGGCCTGGTAGGTGACGAGCGCGTCAAGGGCGTGATGTTCACCGGCTCCACCGAAGTGGCCCGCCTGCTGCAGCGCAACGTAGCCGGCCGCCTGGACAACCAGGGTCGCCCGATCCCGCTGATCGCCGAAACCGGTGGCCAGAACGCGATGATCGTCGACTCCTCGGCACTGACCGAGCAGGTGGTGATCGATGTGGTGTCCTCGGCCTTCGACAGCGCCGGCCAGCGTTGCTCGGCATTGCGCGTGCTGTGCCTGCAGGAAGACTCCGCCGACCGCGTGATCGAAATGCTCAAGGGCGCCATGGCCGAAAGCCGCCTGGGCTGCCCGGACCGCCTCGCCGTGGACATTGGCCCTGTGATCGACGCCGAAGCCAAGGCCGGCATCGAGAAGCACATCCAGGGCATGCGCGAGAAAGGTCGCTCGGTCTACCAGGTGGCCATTGCCGATGCTGCCGAGCTCAAGCGCGGCACCTTCGTCATGCCGACCTTGATCGAACTGGAAAGCTTCGACGAGCTCAAGCGTGAAATCTTCGGCCCGGTGCTGCACGTGGTGCGCTACAACCGTCGCAACCTGGATCAGCTGATCGAGCAGATCAACAACTCCGGCTACGGCCTGACCCTCGGCGTGCACACCCGCATCGACGAGACCATCGCCAAGGTGGTGGAAACCGCCAACGCCGGCAACATGTACGTCAACCGCAACATCGTCGGTGCAGTGGTGGGCGTGCAGCCGTTCGGTGGTGAAGGCCTGTCCGGCACCGGCCCGAAAGCCGGCGGCCCGCTGTACCTGTACCGCCTGCTGTCGACCCGCCCGGCTGACGCGATTGGTCGCCACTTCCAGCAGCAGGACGGCGAAGGCAAGCCTGACCGCGCCCTGCACGAACAGCTGATCAAGCCGCTGCACGGGCTGAAGGCCTGGGCCGAGAGCAATCAACTGGCCGACCTGGCCGCGCTTTGCAGCCAGTTCGCAAGCCAGTCGCAGAGCGGCATAGCCCGCTTGCTGCCAGGCCCGACCGGCGAGCGTAACAGCTACACCATCCTGCCACGCGAGCACGTGCTGTGCCTGGCCGACAACGAAGCCGACCTGTTGGCGCAATTTGCCGCAGTGCTGGCCGTTGGCAGCTCGGCGCTATGGGCCGACAGCGAGCCGGGCAAGGCACTGCGCGCCCGCCTGCCGCGAGAGCTGCAGGCCAAGGTCAAGCTGGTGGCGGACTGGAACAAGGATGAAGTGGCATTCGACGCCGTGATCCACCATGGCGACTCGGATCAGCTGCGCGGCGTGTGCCAGCAGGTGGCCAAGCGTGCCGGGGCGATCGTGGGCGTGCACGGGCTGTCCAGCGGCGACCACCAGATTGCGCTGGAGCGCCTGGTGATCGAGCGGGCGGTAAGTGTGAACACTGCTGCTGCCGGTGGTAATGCCAGCTTGATGACCATTGGCTGAGGCTGAGGGTTGTTGAAGAAAAGGGAGAGCTTCGGCTCTCCTTTTTTATGGGCGTGTTCGCCACAAAATAATCTGCGCCTGTGCGATCGAGCGCCGCCCGCGCGGCGCTTCGCGGGGCAAGCCCGCGCCCTCATTTACTGTGCAAATCTTGAAGAATGTAACGGTCCTGTGGGAGCGGGTTCACCCGCGAAAGGGCCCGTTCAGGCGATATATCAATGAAGCCTTGTATAGGGCATCTGCCCCAGCATTGGGTTGTCTGCAGGCAGGGTTCATTTTTTGCGGTGTTGCGGCAATCGTTCGAAATCAGGAAAGAGAGCCAAGGCCCTGCACCGATGCCCGCGCTTTCGCCAGAGCCACAATAGGCACCAGCCTTTCGCAGCCTCCGAAGTCAGCATCAGCCCAGTCCACACCCAGTTACTGATACTGGAAGCCAGCATCGGCAACAACAGGATTGTGGATATCGAAGGAACGATAAAAAAGATTCGAAAGGGGATCTGCACCATCGCCAAGTAGACAGCCAACCGGCAACGCATAAAAAACAACGCGCAGGTCGCTATCAACGAAAGCTGCAGAACCAGGCCTAGCCAGACGACTAGCTCCAGCCCTCCTCCCCAGATCTGCATGTTGCTCAATGCGTCCTCGAAATCCGTCCAGAAAGGTATGGCACCTCGCTCCATACTGCGCAAGACATGAAAGCAGATATAGAACGCGTCCATGCCTCCCCAAAACAGAAAAGCGATCGCATGCCAGCTCAAATTCGAGTTCTTCAATATGCTCCCTCTCCGAACCGCGCCGGTATACCGCGCTTTTTAGAAGCGGCCTTGCGCCGCGAAAGGGCCGCAAAGCGGCCACGGTAAATTCTGCGGCGACGCTGCTCAAACCATGGGAGATAGTATGATCAAAGCAAACAGCTGCGCTGCTGTAATTGCGGCAACCAGCAGCATCCACAACCAATTGGACAGCGTGAACCGGCTGTTGGCCACCCCCGCCTCATCCCACGAGCTGAAATTGACGCCTTTCTGCATGGGCATCAGGATGAACAACCAAGCTGCTTGAATGACTACGCCCGCAAAATAAGCCGCCCACGACTGATCATCCAGAATCACACTGGCAGCCACCGAGGCAGCACACATACCGTAATAGCCCAGCGTGAGCCCCATAATGGACCAAGGGTAGGTTCTGCCTGACTCGCGAATATGATCATTCACCCTTCTCAATAATGGGTAGATGAAGAACACTGCAAAAGCGCTTCGCCAGAATGGACTGACCTTTTCTCCTGTTCTCGCTCCATGCAGCTTCCAGCTCTGATAAAAGCAATACAGCCAGTAAAAACCCAGGGTGAAGAAGGTCATTACGCCAAACTTCACGGGCGAAACTACGAAGAAGGGAAGTTGCTTGTCTTCGGAACCAGTCAAGTCGTTTTTGTGGACATCACTCATCAGAAAAGCCTCATTACGAATACCAAAGCGCACATTCAAGGCCAAATGGCATTCGATCCGCAGTAGTCCAGTTCCGCTCTGACTTGTGGGAAACGTCTCTACATTTTCCTGCGCCTGTTCCGGCCTTTTTCACGGGTAAAACCGCCCCTACAGGTGCAGCGTTGATGGCTGGAGCTGCGCAGTACTTGTGGGAGCGGGTTTACCCGCGAAAGGGCCCGAACAGGCAAAACAACAACTGCCCCTACGCGTGAGCTGTGCGACCAACCACCAGCATCCCGGCGTTCTCAACCCATATCACCCAAACCTATTAACCTCCCCCACCTAACTCTATCCGCCTAGACTCGCAGCATCCCGCCTCAGGACCGCGACCATGCCCGAGACCCTGCTCAGCCCCCGCAACCTCGCCTTCGAGCTCTACGAAGTCCTCGACGCCGAGGCCCTCGCCCAACGCCCACGCTTCGCCGACCACAGCCGCGAAACCTTCGATGCGGCGCTATCAACTGCCCGTACCATTGCCGAGAAGTTCTTCGCCCCGCACAACCGCAAGGCCGACGAAAACGAGCCGCGCTACGTGGACGGCCGCGCCGAACTGATCCCCGAAGTGAAACCCGCCGTCGACGCTTTTCTCGAAGCCGGCTTCCTCAACGCCAACCGCGACTTCGAAGTCGGCGGCATGCAGCTGCCAAGCCTGGTTTCGCAGGCCTGCTTCGCCCATTTTCAGGCGGCCAACGCCGGCACCACGGCCTACCCGTTCCTGACCATGGGCGCGGCCAACCTGATCGAGAGCTTCGGCAGCGATGAACAGAAACGCCTGTATCTGCAGCCGATGATCGAAGGCCGCTACTTCGGCACCATGGCCCTGACCGAACCCCACGCTGGCTCGTCACTGGCCGATATCCGCACCCGCGCCGAACCTGCCGGTGACGGCAGCTACCGGCTCAAGGGCAACAAGATTTTCATTTCCGGCGGCGATCACGAGTTGTCGGAAAACATCGTGCACATGGTGCTGGCCAAGCTGCCGGATGCGCCGCCCGGCGTGAAGGGCATCTCGCTGTTCATCGTGCCCAAGTACCTGGTCAGCGAAAATGGCAGCCGTGGCCCGCGCAACGATGTGCTGCTGGCCGGGCTCTTTCACAAGATGGGCTGGCGCGGTACCACCTCCACCGCGCTGAACTTCGGCGACAACGGCCGGTGCGTCGGCTACCTGGTCGGCCAGCCGCACCAGGGCCTGGCCTGCATGTTCCAGATGATGAACGAGGCACGCATCGGTGTCGGCATGGGCGCAGTGATGCTCGGTTACGCCGGCTACCTGTATTCGCTGGAGTACGCCCGCCAACGCCCGCAGGGTCGGTTGCCGGACAACAAAGACCCGCACAGCCCGGCGGTGCCGATCATCGAGCACAGCGATGTGAAACGCATGCTGCTGGCACAGAAGGCCTACGTGGAGGGCGCTTTCGACCTGGGCCTGTATGCCGCACGCCTGTTCGACGACACCCAGACTGCCAGCGACGACAGCGCCCGTAAGCAGGCGCAGGAGCTGCTCGACCTGCTGACCCCGATCGTCAAATCCTGGCCCTCGACGTTCTGCCTCAAGGCCAATGAACTGGCGATCCAGATCCTCGGCGGCCACGGCTACACCCGCGAATACCCGGTCGAACAGTATTACCGCGACAACCGCCTGAACCCTATCCATGAAGGCACCGAGGGCATCCAGTCGCTCGACCTGCTGGGCCGCAAGCTGGCGCAGAACAATGGCGCCGGCCTCAAGCAGTTGATCCGGTCGATCGTCGCGACCGGCGAGCGCGCCAGCCACCACCCGAACCTCGACCCGCTGCGCCAGCCGCTGGAGCAACTGGTCAACCGCCTGCAAAGTGTGACCCTGGCCTTGCTGGGCGACCTGGCACAGGGCAAAGTCGCCGGCGCCCTCGCCAACTCGGCCCTGTACCTCAAGGCCTTCGGCCACTGCGTGATCGGGTGGCGCTGGCTGGAACAGGCGATTCATGCCGAACTCGGCCTGCTCAAGGGCAACCCCGCCGACCGTGACTTCTACCTCGGCAAGCTACAGGCCGCGCGTTATTTCCTGACTTGGGAAGTACCTGGCTGCCATAATGAGCTGGCATTGCTCGAGGCGCGCGACGACACTTGCCTCACCATGCAGGACGAGTGGTTCTAAGGGGGAGCCACCGTGTACACGGAGGCTTCCACATGTTCGATGCCAGCGCCCTGCTGCGCCAGCGCTTTGCCGCGCTGCGCAGTACGGCCGAGTTGTTTTCCCTGCGCCATGTGAAACAGTCGCACCAGGCGCTGTCGGTTCGCCGCAACGTCGCGGAAACACCCTTCTTCAGCCAGGACGAGGGCGCCATGCTCACCGTGCGGGTGAATGGCGTGGAAGCCTATGCGGCCACCGCCGACCTGTCCCAGGCAGGCCTGCAGCGTGCGCTGGAGCAGGCCGAGGCGCTGGCCCGGCAAATCCTTCGGTACAACCTGCTGGACCTGCGCGAGCAACCGGTGACCAGCGCACGCCACGACCACATTTCGCCCAACTTCGACCAGCCCGTGCCCAACCTCGCCGACTGCCTCGGCCTGCTCGCTGCCGAATCGGCCAGCGTGCCCAAGGACAGCCGCCTGGTGGACTGGCAGGCCAGCCTGGGCCTCAGCCTGGTCGAGCAGACCTACCTGAACTCGGCCGGCGCCGAGTTGCGCCACGCCCAGCGCTTCCTGTTCCCAGGCCTGGGCGTGACCGCCAGCGACGGCCAGGATAGCCAGAGCCGCAGCCTGGGCCGCGACAACTTCGGCCAGCAGGGCGGCTTCGAGATCATCGAGCGCTGCGGCCTGGTCGGCGCGGCCCGCCGGGTGGCCGACGAAGCGCTACAGCTGCTGCTGGCACCGAACACCCCCAGCGGCCCGCGCGACCTGCTGTTGATGCCGGACCAGATGATGCTGCAGATCCACGAATCCATCGGCCACCCGTTGGAGATGGACCGCATCCTCGGCGACGAGCGCAACTACGCCGGCACCAGCTTCGTCAAAGCCAGCGACTTCGGCCACCTCCAATACGGCTCCAGCCTGCTGAACGTGACCTTCGACCCGACCATCGGCGAAGAGCTGGCCAGCTACAGCCATGACGACGACGGCACCCCGGCCAGCAAGCAGTTCCTGATCCGAAACGGCCTGCTGCTACGCCCGCTGGGTGGCGCGCTGTCGCAGTTCCGCTCCGGCCTGGATGGCGTGGCCAACAGCCGCGCCTGCGGCTGGAACCGTGCGCCGATCGACCGCATGGCCAACCTCAACATCGAGCCGGGCGACCAGAGCCTGGATCAGCTGGTGAAGGGCATCGAACACGGCATCCTGATGCGTACCAACCGCTCCTGGTCCATCGACGATGCACGCAACAAGTTCCAGTTCGGCTGTGAATGGGCGCAGTTGATCGAAAACGGCGAGCTCAAGGGCATCGTCAAGAACCCCAACTACCGCGGCATCTCCGCGCAGTTCTGGCGCAACCTGGCGGCGGTCGGCGACAGCAGTACCTTCCAGGTGCTGGGCACGCCCAACTGCGGCAAGGGCGAACCCAACCAGGTGGTGCGGGTCGGCCACGCCTCGCCGGCCTGCGTGTTCCGCCAGATCGACGTATTCGGAGGAGACGCCTGATGAAGCACGCTTTCGAAACCCTGGTCGGGGATGTGCGCAAAGCCCTGCAGACGGGCGAACAATTCACCCTCGGCTACAGCGCCGAACAGTCGCAATTCGTGCGCTTCAACCATGCCAAGGTACGCCAGGCCGGCGAGGTGACCCAGGCCAGCGCGCAACTGAAGCTGATCCACGATGGCCGACAGGCAGAGCAACAGGTGACCTTGAGCGGTGACACGCAACTGGATAGCCAGCGCCTGATCGCTGCCCTGGCGCAACTGCGCCAGACCTTGCCGCTGCTGGCTGTCGACCCCTATCTGCGCCTGGACGAAAATACCTGGAACAGCCACAGCCAGCAGGAGCAGGCGCTGCCCGAACTGAGCGACGTGCTGACCCTGCTCGAGCGTGAAGCCGGCGACCTGGACCTTGTCGGCATCTACGCCGCCGGCCCCATCTGCCGAGGCTTCGCCAGCTCGTTCGGGGCCTTCGGCTGGCATCAGGCCAACAGCTTCAACTTTGACTGGAGCCTGTTCCACCAGAACGGCGAGGCGGTGAAGGCCAACTACGCCGGGCAGGCCTGGAACGCTGACGACTTCACCGCACGCCTGCGCCAGGCGCGGGAGCAGCTGGGTTTCCTTGGCCGCCCGGCCGTCACGTTGAAACCTGGCAGCTACCGCGCCTACCTGGCCCCGGCGGCCATGGACGAAATAGCCGGCATGCTGTGCTGGGGCGGTTTTTCCGCACAGGCCCTGGCCACTGGCAACAGCGCCCTGCAGCGCCTGTACAACGGCGATGCGCGGCTGAGCCCGCTGGTAAGTTTCACCGAGCAGGTCAGCGGCTCGTTGAGCCCGGCGTTTTCCGATGAAGGCTCACCGCGCCTGGATGTGCCGTTGATCCAGCAAGGTGAGGCCGTGCAACGACTGATCAGCGCGCGCAGTGCGGCCGAGTTCGAGCTGCTGGCCAATGGCGCCGATAGTTACGAGTCGCCGTGTGCGTTGAGCCTGGCAGCAGGTAGCCTGCCGAGCGAGCAGATTCTGGAGCGGCTCGGTACCGGGCTGTACATCAGCAACCTGTGGTACCTGAACTATTCCGACTTGCCGGCGGCACGCATGACCGGGCTGACCCGCTTCGCCACCTTCTGGGTGGAGAACGGGCAGATCCAGGGCCCGGTGAGCACCATGCGCTTCGATGACAGCCTGTACAGCTTGCTCGGCAGCCAGCTGGAAGACCTGACAAACGAGCGCGAGATGATCCTGTCGACCAGTACCTATGGACAGCGCAGTACCGGGTCGAGTCATTTGCCGGGGGCACTGGTCAAAGGCCTGACCCTGACATTGTGACTGGACTTACCGGCCCTTTCGCGGCTAAAGCCGCTCCCACAGGATCTCCACTGCCCTTGAATGTGGTGATATCCCTGTGGGAGCGGGTTCACCCGCGAAGAGGCCGGCACTGACAAACGAGGAAGTCATGCCCGAACGCACCCCGCTGGACCCTGTCACCGCCCGCTGGATCCCTTGGGTGGTGGCCATCGCCTTCTTCATGCAGTCCCTGGACGGCACCATCCTCAACACCGCGCTACCGGCCATGGCCCGCTCGCTGGCCGAAGACCCGCTGCGCATGCAGGGCGTGATCATCGCCTACATGCTCACCGTGGCCCTGCTGATCCCCGCCTCAGGCTGGATCGCCGACCGCTTCGGCACCAAGCGCATCTTCTTCAGCGCCATTCTGCTGTTCAGCTTCGGCTCGCTGCTGTGCGCCGCCGCCAACAGCCTCGGTTTCCTGATCTTCGCCCGTGTCGTGCAAGGGCTAGGCGGTGCGCTGATGCTGCCGGTCGGGCGGCTGGTGGTCCTGCGTGCCTACCCGCGCACCGAACTGGTGCGCATAATGAGCTTCATCACCATCCCCGGCCTGCTTGGGCCGCTACTGGGCCCTACGGTTGGCGGCTGGTTGGTGGAAATACTGAGCTGGCACTGGATCTTCCTGCTCAACCTGCCGGTCGGCCTGATCGGCTGCTACGCCGTGTGGAAGTTCATCCCCGACCTGCGCGGCGCCGAGCGCACCACGTTCGACGGCCCCGGGTTCCTGCTTTTTGGCGCAGCGATGGTATTGATCACCATCGCCATGGAAGGCCTGGGCGAACTGCACCTGCCGCACCTGCGGGTGATGTTGCTGCTGTTCGCCGGCATGGCTTGCCTGGCGGCCTACTGGCTGCGCGCCGGGCGCGACCCGGAGCCGCTGTTCTCGCCCAGCCTGTTCCGGGTGCGCACCTTCGCCATCGGCATCCTCGGCAACCTGTTCGCCCGTCTGGGCAGCGGCGCCCTGCCGTTCCTGGTGCCGTTGCTGCTGCAGGTGGCGCTGGGCTACTCGCCGGCCCAGGCCGGCATGAGCATGATCCCGCTGGCGGCGGCGGCGATGCTGGCCAAATCCATTGCCCGGCCACTGATCGAACGTTTCGGCTACCGCATCATCCTCACCGGCAACACCCTGCTGCTGGGCGTGCTGCTGGCCAGCCTGGGGCTGGTGGACGAACAGACACCCTATTGGCTGTTGCTGGTGCAACTCGGTCTTCTGGGTGCAGTGAACTCCATGCAATTCACCGCGATGAACACCGTTACGCTCATCGACCTCGACGACGCCAGTGCCAGCAGCGGCAACAGCCTGCTGTCGGTGGTCGCGCAGTTGGCCCTGAGCCTCGGCGTGGCATGTGCGGGTGCCTTGCTCGGCGGCTTCACCGCGGCGGGCAGCGCCGAGGGTGTGGAAACCACCTTGGGCGCGTTCCAGCTGACATTCGTCACCATCGGCGTGATGGCCATGCTGGCGGCAGCGATCTTCCTGCAGCTGTCGCCGACGGACGGAAGACGTGCCCGTCGTCCGGAACAACACATGGAGTCGTAGGGCGAATGGCCACGAGGCTGGTAGACTGTGCGGCATTTTTCGCTTCGCACCGCAGGCCCGCCTCGTGACCACCGAACCCACCGCCTTTGCCACCTTGCCGCTGTCCACTGCCATGCTGGCCAACCTGGACGCCCTCGGCTATGCCTCGATGACACCAATCCAGGCCCAGAGCCTGCCGGTCATTCTCAAGGGCCAGGACCTGATCGCCCAGGCCAAGACCGGCAGCGGCAAGACCGCCGCCTTCGGCATCGGCCTGCTCAACCCGATCAACCCGCGCTACTTCGGCTGCCAGGCGCTGGTGTTGTGCCCCACCCGCGAACTCGCCGACCAGGTGGCCAAGGAGCTGCGCCGCCTGGCCCGCGCCGAGGACAACATCAAGATCCTGACCCTGTGCGGCGGCGTTTCGCTGGGCCCGCAGATCGCTTCGCTGGAACACGGCGCGCACATCATCGTCGGTACCCCAGGGCGCATCCAGCAGCACCTGGACAAGGGCACCCTGGTGCTCGACGGGCTGAACACCCTGGTGCTGGACGAAGCCGACCGCATGCTCGACATGGGCTTCTTCGATGCCATCGCCAGCATCATCGGCAAGACCCCGTCGCGCCGCCAGACTCTGCTGTTCTCGGCCACCTACCCGGCGGGCATCAAGCAACTGGCCGCTGATTTCATGCGCAACCCGCAGCAGGTCAAGGTCGAGAGCCTTCACGCCGACAACCAGATCGAGCAGCGCTTCATCGAGATCGACCCGCAACAACGCCTCGAGGCCGTCACCCGCGTGCTCGGCCACTACCGCCCGCAGTCCTGCGTGGCATTCTGCTTCACCAAGCAGCAGTGCGAGGATGTGGTCGCCCACCTGGCCGCCAAGGGCATCGTGGCCCAGGCCCTGCATGGCGACCTGGAGCAGCGCGACCGCGACCAGGTGCTGACCATGTTCGCCAACCGCAGCACCTCGGTGCTGGTGGCTACCGACGTGGCCGCACGCGGCCTGGACATCGATGGCCTGGACATGGTCATCAACGTCGAACTGGCGCGGGACGCGGAAATCCATGTGCACCGTGTGGGCCGCACCGGTCGTGCCGGCGAAAAAGGCATCGCGGTCAGCCTGGTGGCACCGGCCGAAGGCCACCGCGCCCAGGCCATCGAAGACCTGCAGAAGAGCCCGCTGCGCTGGGACCAGCTGGACAGCCTGAAGCACAAAGGCGGCGAGCCGCTGCTGCCGCTGATGAGCACCTTGTGCATCGCCGCTGGGCGCAAGGACAAGCTGCGCCCGGGTGACATCCTCGGGGCGCTGACCGGTGATGCAGGCATCCCCGGCAAGCAGGTGGGCAAGATTGCGATCTTCGATTTCCAGGCGTTCGTCGCCGTGGAGCGACCGCTGGCCAAGCAGGCCATGCAGCGCTTGAACAGCGGCAAGATCAAGGGGCGCTCCCTGAAAGTCCGCATCGTCTGATGATTTTTGGGGCTGCTCTGCAGCCCATCGCCGGCAAGCCAGCTCCCACAGG
>NZ_JBNRIJ010000028.1:16592-31027 GCF_053557675.1 Pseudomonas sp. XP1
GCCGGCGCCGCCGGCCTGATGTGCGCACAGCTCAGCGCCCGCCGTGGCCGCCGGGTACTGGTGCTCGACCACGCCAACAAACCGGGCAAGAAAATCCTCATGTCCGGCGGCGGCCGCTGCAACTTCACCAACATGTATACCGAGCCAGGCAACTTCCTCTCGCAGAATGCACACTTCTGCAAATCGGCCCTGGCCCGCTACACCCAATGGGACTTCATCGAGCTGGTGTGCAAGCACGGCGTGGCCTACCACGAGAAGAAGCTCGGCCAGCTGTTCTGCGACAACAAGGCCAACGACATCCTCGACATGCTGCTGGCCGAATGCGACGAGGCCGGCGCCGAGATCCGCATGCACACCAGCATCGAGCAGATCGAGAAGACCGAAAGCGGCTACCTGCTGCAGACCAGCGGCGGCCAGTTCGCCTGCCAGTCGCTGGTGATCGCCACCGGCGGCCTTTCGATCCCGACCCTGGGTGCCACCGGCTTCGGCTACCAGGTGGCCCGCCAGTTCGGCCACACGCTGCTGCCGACCCGCGCAGGGCTGGTGCCGTTCACCATCACCGAGCCCCAGCTTAAGGCACTGTGCACCGAGCTTTCGGGCACTTCGCTGGATTGCACCGCCAGCTGCAACGGCACCAGCTTCCGCGAGAACCTGCTGTTTACCCATCGCGGCCTCAGCGGCCCGGCGATTTTGCAGATATCGTCGTTCTGGGAAGCCGGTGACACGGTCGAGATCAACCTGCTGCCCGACCGTGATGCACTGACCTGGCTGCAACAGATGCAAGCCGAACGCGCCAACGCCGAGCTGAAGACCGTGCTGGGCGAGGTGTTTACCCGCAAGCTGGCCAACCTGCTGGCCGAGCAGTGGTTCGAGTCCCGGCCCATGAAGCAGTACACCCCGGCAGAACTGGCACAGATCGCCGAGAAGCTGGCGAGCTGGCAGGTGGTGCCGGCCGGCACCGAGGGTTATCGCACAGCCGAAGTGACCCTGGGCGGCGTGGATACCCGCGAGGTGTCGTCCAAGACCATGGAATCGCTGAAGAGCCCCGGGCTGTATTTCATTGGTGAGGTGTTGGATGTGACTGGCCACCTGGGCGGTTTCAACTTCCAGTGGGCCTGGGCCTCCGCCAACGCCGCGGCGCAGTTCGTGTAGAGTAGAATCCATTCAGCAGCACGGAACGCTTCTTGCTGGCCGTGCTGCAATGCATTCCATTTGCTCACTGCCTAGCAGGCCATCATGTCATCGAGCTCGTTCCGTCAGTCACTGCGTCGCCTGTGGGGTCAAGACAAGTTCAGCTACAGCATCCGGGTCACCATCGCCCTCACCGGCAGCCTGGCCCTGTGCTGGTACCAGAACGAAATGGCCCTGCTGATTCCGCTGTTCCTCGGCATCATCGCCAGTGCCCTGGCCGAAACCGATGACAGCTGGCAGGGCCGCCTCAGCGCGCTGGCCGTCACCCTGGTGTGTTTTGCCATCGCCGCACTGGCGGTCGAACTGCTGTTCCCCTACCCGTGGGTATTCGCCATTGCCCTGGCCTTGGCGGCCTTCGGCCTTACCATGCTCGGTGCCTTGGGCGAACGCTATGGCGCCATCGCTTCAGCGACCCTGATCACTGCGGTGTACACCATGATCGGCGTGGACCAGCGCGGCGGCCAGGTCACCGACTTCTGGCACGAACCACTGCTGCTGGTGGCGGGTGCAGCCTGGTACGGGCTGCTGTCGGTGCTGTGGCAGGCGCTGTTTTCCAACCAGCCGGTGCAGCAGAGCCTGGCCAAGCTGTTCTTCGAGCTGGGCAGCTACCTCAAGCTCAAGGCCAGCCTGTTCGAACCCATCCGCACCCTCGACGTCGAAGCCCGGCGCCTGGAGCTGGCCCAGCAGAACGGCAAGGTAGTGGCAGCGCTCAACGCGGCCAAGGAAATCATCCTGCACCGGGTGGGCAACAGCCAGCCGAACTCCAAGGTCAGCCGCTACCTCAAGCTGTACTTCCTGGCCCAGGACATCCATGAACGGGTCAGTGCTTCGCACTATCCCTACAACGCCCTGACCGAGGCCTTTTTCCACAGCGACGTGATGTTCCGTTGCCAACGACTGCTGCGCAAGCAAGGCTCATCCTGCCAGGAACTGGCCCGCTCGATCCGCCTGCGCCAGCCATTCGTGCTGGCCAGCGGTTATCCCGAAGCCCTCGAAGACCTCAACGCCTCGCTGGAACACCTGCGCACGCAGAACAACCCGGCCTGGCGTGGCCTGTTGCGCTCGCTGCGCGCGCTGGCGGCCAACCTGGCGACGCTCGACCGCCTGCTCAGCGCCGCCAGCAACCCGGACAGCCTGGCCGACACCAGCGACAGCAGCCTCCTCGACCGCTCGCCACGCTCACTGAAGGACGTGTGGACCCGCCTGCGCACCCAACTGACTCCGACCTCGCTGCTGTTCCGCCATGCCCTGCGCCTACCCCTGGCGTTGTCGATCGGCTATGGCATGGTGCACCTGATCCACCCCACCCAGGGCTACTGGATCATCCTCACCACGCTGTTCGTGTGCCAGCCCAACTACGGCGCGACCCGGCGCAAGCTGGTGCAGCGGATAGCCGGCACCGCCGTCGGCCTGACAGTGGGCTGGGTATTGTTCGACCTGTTCCCCAACCCGGTCATCCAGTCGTTGTTCGCAGTAGTCGCCGGGGTGGTGTTCTTCGTCAACCGCACCACCCGTTACACCTTGGCCACGGCCGCGATCACCCTGATGGTGCTGTTCTGCTTCAACCAGATCGGCGATGGCTATGGCCTGTTCCTGCCGCGCCTGTTCGATACCCTGGTCGGCAGCCTGATCGCCATTCTCGCGGTGTTCCTGTTCCTCCCCGACTGGCAGGGGCGGCGGCTGAACAAGGCGCTGGCCAATACGCTGGCCTGCGCCAGCGTGTACCTGCGGCAGATCATGCAGCAATATGCCCACGGCAAGCGCGATGACCTGGCCTACCGCCTGGCCCGGCGCAACGCCCACAACGCCGACGCGGCGCTGTCCACCACCCTGGCCAACATGCTGATGGAACCGGGGCATTTCCGGAAGGAGGCCGACGTCGGCTTCCGCTTCCTGGTGCTGTCGCATACCTTGCTCAGCTACCTCTCGGGGCTGGGAGCGCACCGCGACACGGCCTTGCCGGCGGAGGTGCAGGAGCAGTTGATCGAAGGTGCCGGGCAAAGCCTGGCCAGCAGCCTGGACGAGATTGCCAACGGCCTGGCCGCGCGGCTGCCGGTGGCGATTCACAGTGATGCCGAAGAAGCGCTGGCCAATGCCCTGGAGCAGATGCCGGAAGAGCTGGACGAGCACCAACGGCTGGTGCAGACGCAGTTGGCGTTGATCTGCCGGCAGTTGGGGCCGCTGCGGACCCTGGCCGCGCATTTGATCAAGGAAGGTGCACCGGCCTGAGTTGTATATCGCCTGTGCGGGCCACTTCGCGGGTAAACCCGCGAAGAGACCGGCACAGGCGATATAGATCAGAAACCATGCTGGCGCATGAGCCGCGCATAGCTGCCATCCGCCTTCATCGCCGCAATCGCCTGCTCGAAGCGCTCGACGATCCGCTCGTGCTCCGGGTTTTTCAGGCTGACCAGGATATGCAGGGTATTCTCCCCCAACGGTGGCTCCACCAGCATCACCCCATCGCGTACCTCCGGCAGTTCGCGCTGCAAGTTGTAACGGGCCACGTACTCGTCTTCCACCGCCAGGTCCACCCGCCCCGCCGCCAGCATGCGTACCGCAGAAGGAAAGTTGCGCACCACCACCTTGTGCAGGCGGGTGTCGCGGTCGAACTCGGGGGAATAG
The DNA here is from genome assembly GCF_053557675.1 of Pseudomonas sp. XP1. Taxonomy (NCBI): domain Bacteria; kingdom Pseudomonadati; phylum Pseudomonadota; class Gammaproteobacteria; order Pseudomonadales; family Pseudomonadaceae; genus Pseudomonas; species Pseudomonas sp. XP1. The sequence continues at coordinate 20,409 of NZ_JBNRIJ010000028.1, forward strand.
GCGTAATCACGCACCACAGCGATACTGTACGGGTACAAGTCTGACTGGCGCTTGTAGCGAAACGCCTCGCCCTTGCGCTGCAGCAGGCGAATACGGTTGACCAGGTAGGCTTTGGAAAACTGCCCGATGCTGGCGCGCGAGTCGTTGTACCAGGCGTTGATCAACACGTCGTAACGCCCCTCGCTCACCCCCAGCAGAGCCCGCGCCCACGGTGCCTCTTCGACCCCGCTGGGGTAGCCGGCGCGGGACAGTGCCGTGGTGACGAGGCTGGTCGCCAGGCCACCGCCCGGCATGTTGGCATCGGTGAACGGCGGCCAGCTGTCGGCCACCAGGCGCAGCTTTTCGCGACCCAGGGCGGGTGTTGCAAGCATTATCGCCAGCAATCCCAGAACACAAAACAGTGGCCGCATGCTCACGTCCTTTTGCAGTGGAGGGCACACACTGGCGATGAGATTACACAAAGCCGTTGCCGAGGGCAGCGGCCAATAGTGTCATTTAGCCTCTATTTTGGCCGTGACACATACATCATGCGATGATCGACGGCCCACCCAAGGAGTTCGCGCCAATGTCCATCGACTGGCTCTGCAAGCACCACACCGATCTTAGCAAGGACCAGCTCTACGCCATTCTGCAATTACGCACTGAAGTGTTCGTGGTCGAGCAACGCTGCGCCTATCAGGAAGTCGATGGCCAGGACCTGACCGGCGATACCCTGCACCTGATGGGCTGGCAGGATGACAAGCTGGTGGCCTACCTGCGCCTGCTCGACCCGCAATCCCAGGGCGGGGACGTGGTGATCGGGCGGGTGGTGACTGCACCTGCGGCACGTGAGCTGAAGCTGGGGCATACCTTGCTGCTCAAGGGGTTGGAGGCAGCGGAGCATTGCTGGCCGGGGGTGCCGGTCTATCTGTCGGCGCAGGCGCATTTGCAGGCGTTCTATGCCCGGCATGGGTTCGAGGTAGTGGGCGAAGAATATCTTGAGGACGACATTCCGCATATCGGGATGCGCAAGGGTTGAAATCGCCGGGGGGCTTCGCCCCCTCAGGGATACCCCAGCACTTCGCGAAGCTGCCGCAGGTGCTGGATGATCCACTGCTTGTCGATCGCCCCCCAGTCATGAATGCGGTAATGCCCGGCGTGGTTGCGCGCGCCTTCCTGCTGTTCGAACTCGCAGACGATATCCAGGTCGGCCAGCGCCGCAATGGTGTCCTGGGCGGTGCGCCGGGGCATGCCGGTAGCCTCCATCAGGGCCGGCACGCTGGTCGCGGTCTGGCTGTCGATCAGCCAGGCCACGTACAGGCGGCGGTAGAAGCTGCTCTTGGTCTTGCTCACTTCCATGCTGCGTGGTCCTTAACAGTTGCCCGGCAGCTCCCGATAGGTCAGGTAGACGCGCAGGTCGAATTCCAGTTGGTGATAGTCCGGCTCCATGTGCTGGCAGAGCTGGTAGAACGCCTTGTTGTGGTCGCGCTCGCGCAGGTGTGCCAGTTCATGCACCACGATCATGCGCAAGAATTGCGGCGCGGCCTCCTTGAACAGCGAGGCAATGCGGATTTCCTTCTTCGCCTTGAGCTTGCCGCCCTGCACCCTCGATATCGCCGTATTCAGGCCCAGGGCCCGATGGGTCAGGTCGAGACGATTGTCGAACAGAACCTTGTCCAGGCTCGGCGCGCTGCGCAGGTATTGCTGGCGCAAATCCTGGGCATAGCCGTACAACGCCTTGTCGCTCTGCACGTCATGGCGGTCGGGGTAGCGGCGCTGCAGGTACTCGCCGAGACGGTCGCTGTCGATCATCTGCCGCACCTGCTGCTGCAGGTGCGGTGGGTAGGCTTGCAGGTATCGTAATACGGTCATGGGGCTGCATTCGGTGTAACGAAAGCCGATTCTAGCCAATCATGGCCCCGGCCAGGAGAAAATTGCCGGGAAGCTGCTGGCATCCGTGGCGGTCATCGGGTATGCCACCAGGAACCCCTGCACGTACTCACAGCCATTGGCCTTGAGCCAGGCCGCCTGGGCCGGGGTTTCCACCCCCTCGGCGATTACCGTGATGCTGTAGTCGGCGCACAGGCCGATGACGCTGCGCACCAGCGCGGCATCCTCCGCCGAGTCGGGCAGGCGCGCCACCAGGTGGCGGTCGAGCTTGAGGGTATCGATCGGCAGGTCGCGCAACATGCGCAACGAACAGTCGCCGGCACCAAAGTCATCCAGCGCCACCCGCACCCCCAGCTCGCGCAAACGATGTATCTGCTTCACCGCCGCATCGATGTTGTACATCAGCGAGGTTTCCGCCACCTCTACTTCCAGCTGCGCCGGGTCCAGCTGGTAAAGCTGGATGACCCGGTGCAGTTCGTCGACCAGGCTGGGCATGGCGAACTGCGCGCGGCTCAGGCTGATACCGAGCACCAGGTCCGCCGGGTAACGCTGGCACCAGGCCTGGCGCTGAGCCGCGCCCTGGCGGTAGATCCAGCTGGCCAGGCGGTTGATCAGGCGCGCCTCTTCCAGCAACGGGATGAACAGCCCCGGCGGAACGTCGCCGACACTGGGATGCTGCCAACGCAGCAAGGCCTCGAAGCCACGCAGGCGGCCATCGTTGAAGCCAACCTGCGGCTGGTAAACCAGAGTGAAGTCTTGTTGCTCCACGGCCGCGCGTACACTGTCCTCGAGCATCAGCCGCGAACGCGCCCGGCCATTGAGCTCCTGATCGTAGAAGCGATACTGCTGGCGCCCGGCTTGCTTGGCCGCGTACATAGCCGCATCGGCCGCACGCAAGAGGCCTTCGACATTGGCGCCGCAATCCGGATAGGTGGCGATGCCGATGCTCACACCAAGGCTCACATCCAGCCCTTCCACCTGGTGGCTGATGGAAATGCGCTCCAGCAACCGCTCGGCATAGCGCCCGGCCTGCTCCGGGTAAGGCAGGCTGTCGAACAGCGCGGTGAACTCGTCGCCGCCCATGCGCGCCAACAACGCTTCACTGCCCAGGCAATCCTTGAGCTGTTCGGCCACCCAGTGCAGCACCCGATCGCCAGCGTCGTGGCCGAGCGAGTCGTTGATGCGCTTGAAGCCATCCAGGTCCATGTACATCAGTGCCTGCGCCTTGTCCGAGCGCTCGTTGCGCAGCAGTGCACCTTCGGCGGCCTGATAGAACCCGCGGCGGTTGAGCAAGCCGGTAAGCGGGTCGGTGACGGCCTGGTATTCCAGCTGCTGGTGCAGGTTGCGCACCACCGACATGTCCAGCACGGTAACCACCATGGCTTGCTGTTCTGTCGGCAGCGGTGCACAAGACAACGCGACCGGCACCAGCTCGCCGCCAAGGGTGCGCAACTGGGCATCGTGCACGCGGAAGATGCGCCGCCCAAGGTAGGCCTGGTAGAACTCCGATTCGCTCCACAGGCTGGCACTGGCCAGTTGCACCAGGTCGAGCAGTTGGGCGCCCTGCAACTGCTGCACCGGAGCTGACAACAAACGGGAAATGGCCGGGTTGGCAAAGCTGATGATGCCCTGGGCATCCACTACCAGAATCCCCTCGGCAGCGTTCTCCAGGATCGACGCGTTGAACGCCCTGGCCGCTTCCAGCTCACGGGTCAGGCGCTGCAGCATGCGTCGGTTGCGCTGCTGGTCAAGCAGAGCCTGGACCTTGGGCTTGAGAATCTGCGGGTCGAACGGTTTGAACATGTAGTCCACGGCGCCGCTGGCGTAGCCCTTGAGCACGGCCGCTTCGGACTGTTCATTGGCGGTGAGGAAGATGATCGGGGTCAGCCGGGTACGCTGGCTGCCGCGCATCAGCCGGGCGACTTCGAAGCCGTCCATCTCCGGCATCTGTACATCCAGCAGGACCAGGTCGACATCATGCTCGAGCAACGCGCTCAGGGCTTCCATCCCCGAGCTTGCCGTCAGCACCTGCCAATCCTGGCGGGCCAGCAATGCCCGCATGCTGATGAGGTTTTCGGGGTAATCGTCTACCACCAGAAGAACCGAGCAGCCATCCAGTGGCTGAGGTTGGGGGTGAGGGTGAGCGCCATCCATGCTGCTTCTCTATTATGTGACCGACTTCAAGATACGGTTGGATCCACTAGTACTCTAGACCTGAGCGGATAACACGCAATGCAATCAGAACGCTATCAGTGCCTCAACTATACGGTAGCCGACTAACGGTCGCTTTGCCGGCACAGGCATGAGGTTCTAACACCCAAAAATGAAAAAACCCGCATCGCTGCGGGCTTTTTCATTAATACCAGAAGATTAGTTGACCTTGGCGGCCAGCTCACCTTTCAGGTAGCGCTGGTACATGCCTTCCAGGGAGATCGGCTTGATCTTCGAGGCATTGCCAGCGGTGCCGAAGGCTTCGTAACGGGCGATGCACACGTCACGCATGGCCTTGACGGTTTCACCGAAGAACTTGCGAGGGTCGAACTCGCTCGGGTTCTGCGCCATCAGGCGGCGCATGGCACCGGTGGAAGCCAGACGCAGGTCGGTATCGATGTTGACCTTGCGCACGCCATGCTTGATACCTTCGACGATTTCCTCGACCGGTACACCGTAGGTTTCCTTGATGTCGCCGCCGTACTGGTTGATGATCGCCAGCCACTCTTGCGGTACCGAGGACGAACCGTGCATCACCAGGTGGGTGTTCGGGATGCGCTTGTGGATTTCCTTGATGCGGTCGATGGCCAGCACGTCACCGGTTGGTGGCTTGGTGAACTTGTAGGCACCGTGGCTGGTACCGATGGCGATCGCCAGGGCGTCGACCTGGGTCTTCTTGACGAAGTCGGCAGCCTCTTCCGGGTCGGTCAGCATCTGGCTGTGGTCCAGCAAGCCTTCGGCGCCAATGCCGTCTTCTTCACCGGCCATGCCGGTTTCCAGCGAACCCAGGCAGCCCAGCTCGCCTTCTACCGAAACGCCGCAGGCGTGTGCCATGGCAACGGTCTGCTGGGTAACGCGGACGTTGTACTCGTAATCGGTCGGGGTCTTGCCGTCTTCACCCAGCGAGCCGTCCATCATCACCGAGCTGAAGCCCAGCTGGATAGAGCGTTGGCAGACGTCAGGGCTGGTGCCGTGGTCCTGGTGCATGCACACCGGGATATGCGGGAATTCTTCGATGGCCGCCAGGATCAGGTGACGCAGGAACGGGGCACCGGCGTATTTGCGAGCACCGGCCGAGGCCTGCACGATCACCGGGGAGTCGGTCTTGTCGGCCGCTTCCATGATGGCGCGCATCTGCTCGAGGTTGTTGACGTTGAAAGCTGGTACGCCGTAACCGAACTCGGCGGCGTGGTCCAGCATCTGGCGCATGCTAATGAGTGCCATTGTGTATCTCTCTCCCGACAAGCGTCGTTTGTTTCGTGCAAGCCTGCCGCAGGGGCGGTTGCTGTTCAAGTAGTGTGGGCCACCCTCGCGGCCCGGCCAGTCACGGTGCCTTGCAGCCCCGCCCAATCAGATCGTTGGTTGCCACCCAGTACACCAGGCCTTCTTCGCCCTTGGTGTGGAAGGCCAGCATGCCATCGCTGTACAGCGCACCCGAAGCACCCGGCTCGGCCTTGAGCCGGTAGACCTGGTCGCCGCCACCAAGGCGCACATCGACCTGGTCGCGCTGCGCATCGGCGAAGCGCCACAGCACCTCCGCCTGGGTGTCGCAGACCCAACGGGTCCAGTCGTCTGCCGGGGCGGGTTGCGCCGGCTTCAGCAGCGAGCATCCTGCCAGTGTCGCCAGGGCCGTCACGGCCAAAAGCGCTTTCATTACATATCCTCTAGATGACCACGCAGCGGTCGCTTGGTTGCCCGCCCCGACGAAATGCCGGACTCAAGGACAACCCGGTGCCTTGCGCTGGTGGTCTTCGTCGTACTTTTCCAGGCCTTCCGGGCCCACGCGCTTGCTGATGACCGGCACGGTCTCGGCCTGCCACTCGGACTGGTAGCAACCGCCCTTGGGCGGCTGCGCCGTGTCGGCATCCGAGGCCGGGCCGCCAGCGCATGCGCTCAGCAGGCCAGCCAGCATCATCACAGGCAATTGCTTGACCATCAGGCCGCTCCCTTTGCCAAGCGCCGCCGTCATCAGGCCTTGGCCCGCTCTTCCAGGATTGCCACGGCCGGCAGGACCTTGCCCTCGACGAACTCGAGGAAGGCGCCACCACCGGTAGAAATGTAGGAGATATCGGCGCCAACGCCATATTTGTCGATGGCTGCCAGGGTGTCACCGCCACCGGCGATGGAGAACGCGGCGCTGTCAGCGATGGCCTTGGCCAGCACTTTGGTGCCGTTGCCGAACTGGTCGAACTCGAATACGCCGACCGGGCCGTTCCACAGGATGGTCTTCGACGACTTCAGCAACTCGGCGAATTGGGCTGCGGTTTTCGGGCCGATGTCCAGGATCATGTCGTCAGCGGCAACGTCGGCAATGGCCTTTACGGTGGCTTCGGCGCTCTCGGCGAACTCCTTGGCAACCACCACGTCGACCGGCAGAGGCACACTGACCTTGGCGGCGATGGCCTTGGCTGTTTCGACCAGGTCAGGCTCGTACAGCGACTTGCCCACCGGGTGGCCGGCTGCGGCCAGGAAGGTATTGGCGATACCGCCACCAACGATAAGCTGGTCGCAGACCGAGCTCAGGCTGTTCAGCACGTCCAGCTTGGTGGAGACCTTGGAGCCGGCAACGATGGCTGCCATCGGCTTGGCCGGGGCCTTCAGGGCCTTGCCCAGGGCGTCCAGCTCGGCTGCCAGCAGCGGGCCGGCAGCAGCGACCTTGGCGAACTTGGCAACGCCATGGGTCGAACCTTCTGCACGGTGGGCAGTACCGAAAGCGTCCATGACGAACACGTCGCACAGGGCTGCGTACTTCTGCGCCAGCTCGTCGGCGTTTTTCTTTTCGCCCTTGTTGAAGCGCACGTTCTCGAACAGCACCAGGTCACCAGCCTTGACCTCGACACCATCCAGGTAGTCGGCGACCAGCGGAACATCGCGGCCCAGGGCCTTGCTCAGGTAGTCGGCGACCGGCTTGAGGCTGTTCTCGGCAGAGAACTCACCCTCTGTCGGGCGGCCCAGGTGCGAGCAGACCATTACCGCCGCGCCCTTCTCCAGGGCCAGCTTGATGGTCGGCAGCGCTGCCAGGATACGCGCGTCGCTAGCTACCACACCGTCCTTCACAGGCACGTTGAGGTCTTCGCGGATCAGTACGCGCTTACCTTGCAGGTCGAGGTCGGTCATCTTCAACACGGTCATGAATGCAGTCCTTCAGGGCTGTTTGTTGCGGGTTGGGTGGACGACGTGCAGATAGTGTTCGGCAACGTCGAGCATACGGTTGGCGAACCCCCATTCGTTGTCGAACCAGGCCAGCAGGTTCACCAGGCGGGGGCCGGAAACACGGGTCTGACTGGCATCGACGATCGCCGAGTGCGGGTCATGGTTGAAATCACAGCTGGCGTGGGGCAACTCGGTGTAGGCCAGCAAGCCTTTCAGCGGGCCTTCCAGCGCCGCCTCGCGCAGCACCCGGTTGACTTCGGCCGCGCTGGTATCGCGGGCGGTCTGCAGGGTGATGTCCAGGCACGAGACGTTGACGGTCGGTACGCGTACCGCTTTGGCCTGGATTCGCCCGGCAAGTTCCGGAAGCAGGCGCTCGATGCCACGCGCCAGACCAGTGGACACCGGGATCACCGACTGGAAGGCCGAACGCGTGCGTCGCAGGTCTTCGTGGTGGTAGGCGTCGATCACCGGCTGGTCGTTCATCGCCGAGTGGATAGTGGTGATCTGCACATACTCGATGCCGAATGCCTGGTCCAGTACACGCAACAGCGGCACGCCGCAGTTGGTGGTACACGAGGCGTTGGACACCAGGCGCTCGTTACCGGTCAGGCAGGCCTGGTTCACGCCATAGACCACCGTGGCATCGACGTCGGCCTCGCTGGCCATCGGCTGCGAGAACAGCACCCGCGGCGCGCCGGCATCGAGGAAGCGCTGGCCATCGGCGCGGGTGTGGTAGGCGCCGGAGCATTCCAGCACCAGGTCGATGTCCAGGGCGGCCCAGTCGATGCCTTCCGGGGTGGCACTGCGCATCACCTTCACGCAGTCACCATTGATATGCAGACAGTCACCATCGACCTTCACCTCACCGGGGAAACGCCCATGGGTGGAGTCGAAGCGTGTCAGGTATTCCAGGCTGGCCTGGTCGGCCAGGTCGTTCAGCGCGACGATCTCGAAACCGGCCTTTGCCCCCCGCTCGAACAGCGCGCGCAGGACACAGCGGCCGATACGGCCATAACCGTTGAGTGCAACTTTGTAGGGACGCAGGTGGGGCATTCGTTGGCTCGCTAACGCATGATGGCTGTTGGGGCCGCGTTGCGGCCCATCGCGACGCAAGGCCGCTCCCACAGGTACCGCGTACGCAGTACCTTGTGGGAGCGGCCTTGTGTCGCGAAACGAGGGCGAAGCCCTCGCCTTACGCCTGTATCAGTCTTCCAGCAGCTCTTCGGCGGTACCCAGGATGTTCTCCAGGGTGAAGCCGAACTCTTCGAACAGTGCCGAAGCCGGCGCCGACTCACCGTAGGTGGTCATGCCGATGATACGACCTTCCAGGCCGACGTACTTGTACCAGAAGTCGGCGTGAGCGGCTTCGATGGCAATGCGCGCCCCCACTTCCAGTGGCAGCACGGACTGCTTGTAGGCAGCGTCCTGGGCATCGAATACGCTGGTGCACGGCATGGAAACCACACGCACCTTGCGGCCTTGTTCGGTCAGTTTGGCGTGCGCCTGAACAGCAAGGCCCACTTCGGAACCGGTGGCGATCAGGATCAGCTCAGGCTCGCCGGCGCAATCCTTGAGCACGTAGCCGCCACGGCTGATGTCGGCGATCTGCTGGGCGTTGCGGCCCTGGTGCTGCAGGTTCTGGCGCGAGAAGATCAGAGCCGAAGGGCCGTCCTTGCGCTCCAGGGCGCTTTTCCAGGACACGGCGGATTCCACCGCATCGGCTGGGCGCCAGGTGTCCAGGTTCGGCGTGCTGCGCAGGCTGGTCAGCTGCTCGATCGGCTGGTGAGTCGGGCCGTCTTCGCCCAGGCCGATGGAATCGTGGGTGTAGACGTGGATCACGCGCTGCTTCATAAGCGCCGACATGCGCACGGCGTTGCGGGCGTATTCCATGAACATCAGGAAGGTCGCGCCGTAAGGCACCAGGCCACCGTGCAGGGCAACGCCGTTCATGATGGCGGTCATGCCGAACTCGCGCACGCCGTAGAACACGTAGTTGCCGCTGGCGTCGTTGGCTTCGACACCCTTGCAGCCCTTCCACAGGGTCAGGTTGGAACCGGCCAGGTCGGCCGAACCGCCGAGGAACTCCGGCAGCAGTGGGCCGAATGCGTTCAGGGCGTTCTGGCTGGCCTTGCGGCTGGCGATGGTTTCACCCTTGGCGGCCACTTCGTTGATGTAGGCCTGGGCTTTCTCGCTGAAATCGGCAGGCAGGTCACCGGCGGCGCGGCGCTTGAACTCGGCAGCCAGCTCCGGGTAGGCCTTGGCGTAGGCGTCGAAGCGCTGGTTCCAGTCGGCTTCGGCCTTGGCACCGGCAGCCTTGGCGTCCCACTCGGCGTAGATCTCGGCCGGGATTTCGAACGGGCCGTGGTTCCAGTTCAGTTCCTTGCGGGCCAGGGCGATTTCGTCGTTGCCCAGCGGTGCGCCGTGGCAGTCTTCCTTGCCCTGCTTGTTAGGCGAGCCGAAACCGATGATGGTCTTGCAGCAGATCAGGGTCGGGCGATCGCTCTTGCGAGCGGTCTCGATGGCGGTCTTGATCTCGTCGGCGTCATGGCCGTCGACGTTGCGGATCACCTGCCAGTTGTACGCTTCGAAACGCGCCGGGGTGTTGTCGGTGAACCAGCCGTGCACTTCGCCGTCGATGGAAATGCCGTTGTCGTCGTAGAAGGCGATCAGCTTGTTCAGGCCCAGGGTGCCGGCCAGCGAGGCGACTTCGTGGGAGATACCTTCCATCATGCAGCCGTCGCCGAGGAACACGTAGGTGTTGTGGTCGACGACGGTGTGGCCGTCACGGTTGAACTGGGCGGCGAGCACTTTTTCGGCCAGGGCGAAGCCCACGGCGTTGGCGATACCCTGGCCGAGCGGGCCGGTGGTGGTCTCGACGCCCGGGGTGTAGCCGTATTCCGGGTGGCCCGGGGTGCGGCTGTGCAGCTGGCGGAAGCCTTTGATGTCATCGATGGTGACGTCGTAGCCGGTCAGGTGCAGCAGCGAGTAGATCAGCATCGAACCGTGGCCGTTGGACAGCACGAAGCGGTCACGGTCGGCAAAGTTCGGGTTGCTCGGGTTGTGCTTCAGATAGTCGCGCCAAAGCACTTCGGCGATATCCGCCATGCCCATGGGGGCACCTGGGTGGCCGCTGTTGGCCTTTTGCACGGCATCCATGCTGAGGGCACGAATGGCGTTGGCACGTTCACGACGGCTGGGCATCGCTGATCTCCTGGGGGGCTTGAATAGGTGGTGTCACGAAAAAGGCGGCCATTTTCGCCCACTGGGGGGGCTTGGGGCAATGACGTATGGTCGCAGTCGGGGGATTTTCCTCTGATTGGCACTGATTTCGGGTAAAAATCCGGGGAACGGTGCTGGCTTCTTCGCGGGCTCGCCCGCTCCCCCAC